>NC_014844.1:1209703-1512128 GCF_000176915.2 Pseudodesulfovibrio aespoeensis Aspo-2 | reverse complement strand
GGCTATCTGATCCCGGCACGCACGAAGGAGCCGCCCGTGCGCATCCTGCTCGACAACAAGGGCGGCAAGGTCATCTTCACCCATCAGGCCCATGCCGCGATGGAAGGCCGCGCCTGCAACGACTGTCACCACACGTCGGCCCAGGACGACCAGTCCCCGCCCGCCTGCTCCAGCTGCCATGTGCGTACATTCGACGAGGCCTTTGCCGCCGACCACCAGCAGACCCTGGACCAAAAGCAGTGTGCCGCCTGTCACCACACGGAAGCGACCATCGACAATTTTTCCCACGACGACCATGCGGACGACTATGCCGCCGGAGACTGCCAGTCCTGCCACCACGACGCGACTGTGGAGCCAAAGCCCCAGTCCTGCGACAACTGCCACGGCAAGCGCGAGGACATCCCCTCCCTCAAGGAGGCCAACCACACCCGCTGCGCCTCCTGCCACGAAGACCTGTTCGCCAAGGGGATCACAGGCTGCGCCGCCTGTCACGCCCGGAAACCGGCCCAGGCAATGACTTCGTCGCAGGCCGCGTCACAGGCTTCGGGTCCGGCCCTCCGCCCCTGCGCCGACTGTCACCAGGAGCCAGCCGATCAGCTGGTGCCCACCACCATGGCAGCCTTCCACACACAATGCCTGGGCTGCCACGAAGCGATGAAACGCGGCCCATACGGCGACGACGCCTGCTACAAATGCCACATGAAATAAGGGTGTTCGAGAAATGATCAACTACAGCTTCAGCCTGTTCACCGGGGAGACCAGCCCTCTGGTCAAGGCGTCCAGGCCGGACCGCCTGCGCATCCCCCTGCACGGCCACACCCCTCTGCTTGCCGTGGGCGATCAGGCGCTCGCGGACACCATGGTCGCCAAGGCCCAGAATGACGGCCTGGGCGACCTGCACGCCCCCCTAGCCGGGACCATCCGCGAGGTGGACCAGTTCTCCATGCTTCTGGAAGTCACGGGCAATGACCGGGCCCAGAGGCAGACCCCGCCCACCGAGGGCGGCGAGCCCCTGCGCCGCTGGCTTCGGACCATGGGCGTCAACATCGCCGGATTCCGCCGCGCCCCCATCCTGATCATCAACGCGGTGCCGCCCGAACCGGGCGTCTCCATCTGCGATCCCCTGCTCAGGGATTACCGCAAGACCCTGGAACTCGGCCTCGAAACCGTGGAGAGGCTGGTCGAGCCCGCCAGGCTCTTCCTGGTCGCGGCCAGGGGCAACAGGGCCAACGCCTTTGCCAACTGCACGGTCATGCATGTGCCGTCCGTCTACCCCAACGGCCTGGACCAACTGGTCGCCAAGGCGGTCACCGGCCTGGAGACCCTGCCCGGCAGGCAGCCCGACAACGCCGCCATCCTGTCCGTGAGCGACCTGTACTTCATAGGCCGGGTCATGGAGACGGGCAGACCGGTCACCGAAACCGTCATGACCATCAACGGGCAGAACCACTTGGTGCGCGTCGGCACGCCCGCGGGCTTTCTCGTGGCCGAGGCCGGGGGCAGCATCGAACCCGGCGACCGAGTGATCCTGGGCGGGCTCATGCGCGGCATCCCGGCCCTCAACCTGGACCAGGGGGTGGACAAGACCACCACGGCCCTGCACGTCCTGCGCAGGGGCGAGGCCCTTGAGCCCACTGACGCCTTCTGCCTGGGCTGCGGCGAGTGCGAGCGCCACTGTCCGGCCCGAATCATGCCCGGCATGATCAGCCGGTGCGCCGAATTCAAGCAGTTTGCCAGGGCCGAGGCCTTCCACATCCACTCCTGCATCGAATGCGGCCTGTGCGGCTACTGGTGCAAGGCCCGGCGTCCCCTGCTCCAGTATATCCGGCTGGCCAAGTACGAGCTGGCCCTACTCAGGTCGGCCACGCGCCCTGCCACATCATCAGTCAAGAAAAAGGACGCCGATCCAATGCCCGGAGACGAGAGATGATCAGGCCGCTGCCCCCCATCCTGACGGTGTCCATGGCCCCCCACGTCCACTGCGGCAGGACCATCAAGGGCCACATGCGGGAGACGCTCATCGCGCTTTTGCCCGCGACCATCATGGCCGCCGTGTTCTTCGGCCTGGACGCGGTGCGCGTCATGGCCATGGCCTGCGCCGTGGCCGTGGCCACCGAGGCGCTGTGCAACACGCTCAGCAGACGCGACCTGGCGGTGGACGACCTGAGCGCCCTGCTCACTGGCCTGCTCTTCGCCTTCCTGCTCCCGGCCTCGGCCCCCTGGTGGCTGGCCGCGGTGGGCGCGGCAGCCAGCATCGGGCTGGGCAAGTTCATCTTCGGCGGCCTGGGCGCATCGCCCCTGTGCCCGCCGCTGGTGGGCTGGGCCCTGTGCCGGATATCCTGGCCCGAGATCATGGACACCAACGCTTCCATGCTCGCCTCGACCCTGGCCGCCCCGCTGCATGAGCTGAAACACTTCGGCCTCGACGCCGTGACCGCCATCGACCCTGTGTCGCTCTTCACCGGCCACCAACTGGGCGGACTGGGTGCCGTCCATGTGGCGGCCCTGCTGGCCGGGGGCGCGTTCCTCCTGGTGCGCCACCACATCCCGTGGGAGATCCCGGCGGCCTTTATCGCGGGCCTGCTCGCCACGGCCTGGGTCTACCGGCTCATGGACCCGACCGCCTACGCCCCGCCCCTGTTCCACCTGCTGGCGGGCGGCGCGGTCTTCGGCGCATTCTTCCTGGCCACGGACCCGGCCTCGTCACCCGTCGGGCGCATTCCGCGCCTGCTCTTCGGCCTTGTGGCCGGGATCATGGTCATCATCATCAGGGTGTACGGCATCTACCCCGACGGCGTCCCCTTCGCCATCCTGCTGGCCAACCTGTTCACCCCGCTGCTCGACCGCATCCGCCCCCGGCCTTTTGGCGGCCCCTACACCCTCACCCAGGAACGCGAGGAGGATTCCGTATGCAAGAAATCCTGCGGATGATCCTGGTCCTCTCTCTCATTTGCAGCCTGTCCGGGCTGACCCTGGCCACGGTGCGCCAGGCCACCGGCCCGCGCATTGAGGAGCAGGTCATGACCTATGTCCAAGGCCCGGCCCTCAAGCAGATTTTCGCCGACAGCGACAACAATCCGGTGGCGGACCGCAGGGCGTTCACCCTTGGGGACTCCACCGTCACGGTCTTTCCGGCCCTCAAGGACGGCCAGCTTAAGGGCGTGGCCCTCGAAACCTCAGGCAGGGGTTACGGCGGGGACATCGGCGTCATGGTCGGCTTCTCCATGGCCGACGGGTCATTGCGTGGCATCGGCATCACCACCCTCAAGGAGACGCCCGGTCTGGGCTCGCGCGTGGTGGAGCCGGAGTTTCGCGACCAGTTCAAGGGCCACGCGACAGAACCCATCGCGCTCCAGAGCCAGGGCGGCGACATCGCGGCCATCGCCGGGGCAACCATCTCGTCAACCGGCACCGTGGCCGCCGTCAACGACGCGGTCAGGATATTCAACCAGCTCAAGGACAAGCTCCCCATCGCCTGGGGTTCCTAGGATGACGAAATGAACAGATTGTGGAAGGAATTCTCCAAGGGACTGTGGAAGGATCTGCCCCCCTTCAAGCTCGTGCTGGGACTGTGTCCGGTGCTGGCAGTGACCAAGACGGCGTACAACGGGCTGGGCATGGGGCTGGCGGTCATCTTCGTCCTCGCCCTCTCCAACATGCTCGTCTCCATGCTGCGCCGATTCATCCCGGCCAAGGTGCGCATCGCCTGCTTCATCGTGGTGGCCGCCTCGCTGGTGGTCTGCGTCGAGCTGCTGATGCAGGCCTACGCCTATCCGCTGTATCTCCAGCTCGGCATCTTCGTGCCGCTCATCGTGGTCAACTGCATAATCCTGGGCCGGGCCGAGGCGTTTGCCTCCAAGAACCCGGTCCATCTGGCCGTGGCCGACGGCTTGGGCATGGGCGTCGGGTTCACCCTCTCCCTGACCTTCCTGGGCAGCATCCGCGAGCTTTTCGGCTCCGGCACATGGTTTGGCATGGAAGTGGCCGGGGCGTGGTACAAGCCCGTCACCTTCATGATCGAGGCTCCGGGCGCGTTCGTCTGCCTCGGGCTGGTCCTGGCGGGCATGAACGCCCTGACCAACTGGCAGCGCAAGAGCAAAGGGCTGGAGGCCATCGAAGGCCCGGTTCACGACTGCAAGACCTGCGGCATGTGCGCCGGCAAGCCAGGGATGTAAGGAGGCCACATGGATTACTTCGTCCTCATCATCGCCGCCATATTCGTCAACAACATCGTCCTGGCGCAATACCTGGGCAACTGCCCCTTCATCGGCACGTCCAAGGAATCGGGCGTGGCCATGGGCATGGGGCTGGCCGTGGTCTTCGTGGCCACCATGGCCGCAGCCATCACCTGGTGCGTGCAGCGGTTTCTGCTCATGCCCAACGACCTCGCCTATCTCCAGACCATCACCTTCATCCTGGTCATTGCCGCCCTGGTCCAGTTCGTGGAGATGTTCCTGAAAAAGGTCGTGCCGCCGCTCTACAAATCCTTAGGCATCTTCCTGCCGCTGATCACCACCAACTGCGCCGTGCTCGGCATCGCCATCATCTGCCAGCGCGAGGAGTTCACCCTGGTGGAGACCATCCTCTTCTCCATCGCCTCGGGAGTCGGCTTCATGCTCGCCCTGGTGGTGCTGGCCAGCATCCGCGAGCGGCTCGATCTGGCGCGCGTCCCGGTCAGCCTGCGCGGCACGCCCCTGGCCCTGATCATGGCGGGGCTCATGTCCCTTGCCTTCTTCGCCTTCAAGGGCATGGCCTCCTAGGAGTTTTGCGCATATGATCACGACATCGGTTCTCGTTCTCCTTGGCATCGGTTTCACGGCAGCGGTCATCCTGGCCGTGGCCTCCAAGCTCCTCTATGTCTACGAAGACCCGCGCATTGCCAGAGTGGAGGGCGTGCTGGCCGGGGCCAACTGCGGCGGCTGCGGCTACCCAGGCTGCGCAGGCGCAGCTCAAGCTGTGGTGGACGGCAAGGCCGGGGCCACGGTCTGCGTCATCGGCGGGGACGCAGTGGCGGCCAATGTGGCGGCCATCATGGGCCTTGATTTCTCGTCCATGGAGAAGCAGATCGCCTTTGTGGACTGCACCGGCGGCGTTCGCGCCGAGGAAATCTACGAATATGCGGGCGTGCGCGACTGCCGCGCCCAGAATCTGCTCTACGGCGGGTCCAAGATGTGCCCCGAAGGGTGTCTTGGGTTGGGCACCTGCGTCACTGCCTGCCAGTTCGGGGCCATCGAGATGGGGCCGGACGGCTACCCGGTGGTGGACCCGGCCCTGTGCACCGCCTGCGGGGCCTGCGCCCAGGTCTGCCCGCGCGGCGTCATCACCATCTGGGGCCTGTCCGCGCGCATCACCCACCTCAACGAAATCACGGACTGTCTGGCCCCCTGCCGCCAGCGCTGTCCGGGGCAGATCAACATCCCCCGCTACATCGAGCAGGTGTCGCGCGGCGACTACGCGGGCGCGCTCGAGACCATCCGCGAGCGCATCCCCATGCCGCTGTCCATTGGCCGCGTCTGCCCCTATCCCTGCGAGAGCGTCTGCCGCCGCACCCATGTGGACGAGGCCGTGGGCATCAACATGATCAAGCGGTTCGTGGCCGACTGGGAGATGAACTCAGGCCAGCGGCTGCCCATCTCCTGCGCTGCCGACACGGGCCGCAAGGTGGCCGTGGTCGGCGGCGGCCCGGCGGGCCTCGCCTGCGCCTTCTACCTGCGCCGCCTGGGCCACAGCCCGACCATTTTCGAGTCCATGCCCAAGCTGGGCGGCCAGTTGCGCTTCGGCATCCCGGAATACCGCCTGCCCAAGGCCGTGCTCGACTGGGAGATCGAAGGCATCCTCGGCCTTGGGATCGATGTGGAATACGAAAAGGTCTTTGGCACGGATTTCGACCTGGACAGCCTCAAGACGGACGGGTTCGAGGCCGTGTTCCTGGGCATCGGCGCGTGGATGAACATGACCCTGCGCATCGACGGCGAAGACTCCGGGGGCGTGGAGACAGGCACCGAGTTCCTGACCAAGGTGGGCCTGAACATGGAGACCGGCATAGGCCGCAAGGTGGTGGTCATCGGCGGCGGCAACACGGCCATCGACACAGCGCGCACCAGCGTGCGCCTGGGCGCGGACGTGACCCTCATGTACCGCCGCACCAAGGACGAGATGCCCGCCAACATCGAGGAGATCATCGGGGCCGAGGAAGAGGGCGTCAAATACCTGTTCCTGGCTGCGCCCACCCGCATCGTCGCCGACGCCGCAGGCCACGTCACCCATGTGGAATACATCCGGATGGAGCTGGGCGAGCCGGACGAATCGGGCCGACGCAGGCCCGTGCCGGTCACGGGATCGGAAACCCTCATTGAGGCGGACACCGTGTACACGGCCATCGGCCAAAAGCCGGAGCTCTCCTGCCTCTACGACGAATCGGGAACCTGCCCCCTGGGCCAGACCAAGTGGCGCACCCTGGACGCACACCCGGTCACCCTCCAGACCGCCCTGCCCCATGTCTTCACCGGCGGCGACATGCACACCGGCCCTGCCCTGGTCATCACCGCCCTGGGCGAGGGGCGCAAGGCCGCGCGCTCCATCCACCAGTACCTGACGGATGGCGAGCCGCACTATTCGTCCAAGCTCCAGCGCGAGCTGATCCCCTACACCATGTTCACCAACGTGCCGGATGTGGGCCATCGCCAGCGCTCGACCATCCCCCACCTCGTCAGTTACGACGAGCGCACCTGCACCTTCAAGGAGATCGAGGGCGCCCTGAGCAGCGAAGAGGCCAAGCACGAGACTTGCCGCTGCCTGCGCTGCGGCCTGACCTGCTACAACCGCGACATGACCGGCGACCAGGAGTGCCTCGCCGAGCATTGCGCCAAGATTCCCTAAGAAAAGGCTTGCCAACCGGAACCCATGCCGATATATGAATTCTCCCGTCGGGCACCACGCCCGAAGGCGACCAAAGTGGGCGATTAACTCAGCTGGTCAGAGTGCCATCTTCACACGGTGGAAGTCACAGGTTCAATTCCCGTATCGCCCACCACCGCCATCAAATGAACGGCAGATATCCGCAGATATCTGCCGTTCTTCTTTTCCTGTTTAGTATTCAACTGAGAACCTCCCGAATATTATGGAAATCATGACAAAGACCGGCCATCTTGCCATCGCGATTCGTACAGGGAGAGGGATTCCGATAAATCGCGGCAAAAATCCTGAAACAACCCCTCATGCCAGAGATAGTCGAAAAAGATCAGCGCACCGTTGCTGATGATGCGGGATGAGCCATCCGGCAAAACCCGCCCAAGCAGGAATCTGGCTGCATACGGCTCTGTCATGAAAACCATGAGACGATGCTGCCGCCTGGCCTGACAGACAAAGGTCACGGCGTAGTTGGTGCTGACGATGCTGGTTTCGAACAGGAACCCGGAATTGCTGCTGGAGCCTCGAATATCGATCCGGCTGACCATGGCCGCAAGATAACGGTCAAGGTCGTTCAAGCACCGGCAGACCTCACTTGTCTCGACAAAACAATCGGCCGCATGGTCCATAGCCCCCCCGTGCCGTTTGCGGCCATGCGGGAGCACAACCTCCCGCATGACCGCAAGCCTCCTTACAATCCCACTTCCCGGAGATCTTCACCCAGGTATTCGCGCTCGTTTTCGCCCAGGATGCCCAAGGAAAGACAGATCAAGGTCCACAGATGAACCACCGGAAAACCGGCCTCGAAGTGTTCGCTCAGGTCATGGATCTGGGAATGGCAGTTGTGACAGGGAGCGATGCAATAATCGGCTCCAGTCTGCAGAATCTGGTCGAGTTTGACGCGGCCATAGGCCCGACGGGCGTCGGCATATCCCGATTGCAGAAACCCGCCGCCGCCACCGCAACAATAGTTGTTGGACTTGTTGGGCCACATGTCTATGAAGTTTTCCGCCCCGACCACGGACTTGACCACAAAACGAAGGTCATCGGCCACCGGGTTGCCCAAGGACTTGCGCACCAATTGGCAGGGGTCCTGCACGGTGAAGGTGACGCCCAGCTCCTTGTTCCAATCCGAATTCACGGGCAGCTTGCCCTCCCGAATCCACCGGGCATACAAGCTGATGATGCTCTCCAGTTCGAATTCATGCTGTATGTTGAACTTTTGCAGTCCGGCCCGGACTGCATAGAATTCGTGGCCTCATTCGGTGTTGAGCCAGACCTTGCACCCCAGATCCTCGACCGCCTTGGCCTTGTTGCGAACCACGGCCTCCCAGGCCGCGTCATCGGCCAGGAACATGCAGTAGTTCTCGGCAGCCCACCCCTTGGTGCTGTAGGTCCAGTCGGCTCCGACCAAGCTCAGGATCTTCCACAGGGGAACCATTTCGTCTGGCTCGGTGACAGGCTCGCGCGAATTCTGATTCAAGAAGTAATAGGCCCCCTTCCTGTCCACAGAAGCCACGAGGTTCTCCTGGCCGGGCTGGGATTCCCGGACCTCGGCCAGCACATCCTCGACCACGAACTTGAAATCCTCGCTGGTCGCGCCCATGGCGCTGTTGCCCGGCGTATTCAACGCCTGTTCGCACGATCCCAGGATACCCTTGGGACGATCCTCCCTCGGCCAGGATTGACGGCAGTAATAGACCAACTGCGGGATATCCACCCCCATGGGGCAGGCATGGACGCACCGTCGGCACATGGTGCACAACCAGACCCAGGGCGTCGACATGATCACCTCGTCCTGCCCCATGGCGGCGAGCCGCAGGAACTTGCGCGGATTCATGTCCTCAAGCCCGGTCGCCGGACACCCGGCCGAACAAGCGCCGCAAGTGAGGCACATGCTCAAATTGCCGCCTTCGGGCAGAATCTCCTTCACCTTGTCCAGGAATTGCGACTTATGCGGGGTGACTTCGAGTACGGCTGCTTCGCCCATGCCTCTCTCCTTGCTTCTGTGCCGGCGGCCTGCATCAGGCACGACAAGCAGCACAAGCAAAAGCGAGACCATGCAATCGCAACTCGCAAAATTTGAGTTTCCCAGATGGGTTATGAACAAATGGTCATTTGCCGCACTTTCCCATGTTGCACTGGGATGTTGCATTAGCGCAGCAAATGTTGCGTCACATCAGCAACTTCGCGGCTGATCCGGCGACTTCTCACAGCCCGTGCTTTTTCCGCCGCCGCCAGAGCGTCGTGCGATCAATGCCCAGGGCCCTGGCCGTTTCCGACACCCGCCAGTGGTGGCGATCCAGCGCCTGGCGCAGCCGCTCCCGTTCGTCGTCCCCGGTCTGATTGGAAACGATGGGATCAAAATAAGATCCGTCCGACCGTTGCGTAAGATACCGGGGCAGATCCCTGGCCCGGATCTCGTCGGTGGTGGACAGGATGACGCCATGTTCGACGATGTGCCGCAACTCGCGGACATTGCCGGGGTAGTCATATTGCAGCAGGATATGCATGGCCTTGGGGGCGACTCCCTGCACGGGCTTCCCCTGCCGAGCCGCGAACTCGATGATGAAATGCTCGATGAGCAAGGGGATGTCGCACCGTCGTCTGCGCAGGGGCGGAATATCCACCTCCACCACGCGCAAACGATAGTAGAGATCGGAGCGGAACGCCCCCTTTTGGACCAGGGCGGCCAGATCGCGGTTGGTGGCAGCCACCAGACGCACATCGACCGATTCCGGGTCGGTCGCCCCCAAGGGGATATAGGCGTGTTCGTCCAGCACCTGCAAAAGCTTGGCCTGGGATTCCCTGGGGATATCCCCCACCTCGTCCAGGAACACGCTGCCACCTGCCGCCTTGGCAAACAGGCCGGGCTTGTCCTGCCGGGCGTCGGTGAAGGCTCCCTTGCGATAGCCGAACAGTTCCGACTCCAGGAGATTGGCCGGAATTGCGGCGCAGTTGACCTTGACAAAGGGACCGGACGCCCGTCGGCTCAGGTTGTGGATGGCCCGCGCCACCAGATCCTTGCCCGTGCCGGTTTCGCCTAGCAAGAGCACGGCGGCTTCGGTGGGGGCCACGACCGCCATGGTTTGAAAGAGACGTTGCATGGCCGGATCGCGACCGACAAGATCAGAGAAACGATAGGATTGCCTGACGCAGGTTTCCAGATTCTGCCGGACTGTCAGGTCCAGGAGCGACTCGACTCCGCCCAGCGTCACGCCCTGTTCGTCGTAGAGGACGGCTGCCGTGACTTCCAGAGGGATGCGCCGATTGTGCCTGTTCAGGATCTCAAGCCGGACCTTGATCACGCTGCGTTTTGACCGCATGGCCTGACGCAGGTAGCAACGCGTGGAGCACCGCTCGGAACGAAAGACATCCCGGCACTGCATCCCAAGGGCCTCTTGGGTGGAATATCCCGTGATCCGCTCGGCCTCCCGGTTGAAAAACGTGATGTTCCAATCCCTGTCCACGGCGAACACGCCCAGAGCCACGCTGTCCAGCACTCGCCGCAGTCCGGTGGAATCGACATTCTCAACCATGATTGGCCTCCACGCTCCGCCCTGATCACCCGCCAGTCAGACGGCAAAGAACCTCCCGCGCATGCATCTCCACTCTCACAGTGCACCCTGAAAACGGAATTTGTCCAGCCAATCGCGTCAAATTCGCCTGCATCGCCCACCACCGACCACCCAGGCGGCTCCGAGAAATCGGGGCCGCCTTTGTTGTGCGTGGCCTGATCTTCCCCCTTTCGCACCGGGTGGGGGCGTGATAGGCTCTTGCAAAACAAGCTGGAAGGAGACTCGATCATGCTCAGACAGATAGTGTTCGCAGCGGCCATGGCGGTGCTGCTCTGCGCGCCTCTGGCGCTGGCGAGGGAGGGTGGCACGCACGCGTTGCGCAGGCAGGCGGATTCGGAATTCAGGATCGCGCAAAAGGCCTACAAAAGCGCCAAGGCGACTTACGGGGATTCCCTTGAAAACATGCCTGGGGAGGAACGGGAATTAGCCTGCCGCAAGATCGGCGGAGCCCTGCACGACAACAGGACACAATACGCCAGGGAAGACATGGTCAACCAGATGACGTACAAGCGGCAGGTGCAGAAGCTGGAGGGCTACGCCTCGGAACTCGGCTGCTCCAACTAGCCGACAAACTCCACTGACACCACAATCTCGCCGGTGCGCTGGCGCAGGGAGGCCAGCTGCTCCCCGGCGGACGCGCCGTCCACCGGGAGCAGGTGCGCCTGCTGGCGGTCGAGGAATTCCGCCAACTCTGCGGCGTCCAGCCTGATGCCGCGAGCCAACACGGCCTCGCCGGTATCCACGGCCAGGGTGCTGAAAATCTTGACGAACACACGAGTGGCCTCGCGCGGGTCCGCCTCCGGCGCATCGGATTTGGCCGAGATGTCGCTGCGAAACCCCTTGTAGGGATTGTCGCGGCCCATGCAGATGCCGATGAGGCCGGGCATGGCGCTGCCCAGGGCAAGCCGGTCGCCGTCGCGCACATGCGGCCCGTCGATGTCGTCCACAGGCCTGCTGTTGAGAAAAATTGTCCTGACCTCCCCTTCTATGGTCGCGTCGTCATAGCCGACAACCCCGGCCAGGAACTCCCGTACCGACATGCCAGCCCGCCCGGTGAGATAAAACCCCTTCTGCAAGAGAAAATTCCAGGCCAGACGGCCCTGCGGCCTGATGCGCACCCGCAGGCGCTCAACGCTTGTCGTCATGTGGTTTCCCGCTTTGAGAGGGCAGCCCTGCTCATTCCGTCATTATGCCTGAGTGGGCATAATAGCATGTTTTCTTTGACTTTTTAAAAGGGGCTGTACCAGATAACTCCTCTGGGTTATCGGTATGGCAATGCGAAAAAGTCGTTTGAGTCAGAAAAAGCAGCTCCGATTGATTGAGCATTTTGTAGCTGGCACCACTGCCCGCTGTGCAGCTGATCTGGTTGGAGTGAACGTCAAAACAGCCGCCTTTTACTTTCATCGGCTCCGGGAAATCATAGCTGAAGAAGAGGCCGGTGAAGGGATGGATTTTGGCGAATTTGAAGTCGATGAAAGTTACTTCGGAGGAAAGCGGAAGGGCAAACGGGGCCGAGGGGCCGCAGGCAAGGTGCCTGTTTTTGGAATTCTTAAAAGAGGCGGGAAGGTATACACACAGGTGATTCCTGACGCCAAGAGCAAGACGTTGCTGCCTATTATTCGTGGGAAAGTGCAACCAGACAGTATCGTGTACTCAGATGCTCTTTACAGCTACAATGTCCTCGACGTTTCCGAGTTCAAACACTTCAGGATCAACCATTCGAGGTTGTTTGCCGACAAGCAAAACCACATCAATGGGATTGAAAATTTTTGGAACCAGGCCAAGCGCCACATGAGGAAATTCAACGGCATTCCGACCAAGAACTTTCCTCTATTCTTGAAGGAGTGTGAGTGGCGTTTTAACAACACCAATCCACAAAGACAGTTTAAGCAACTGAAACAGTGGGTTAAGAAACATATGGGCTAGTTATCTGGTACAGCCCCTTTTAAAATCACAGTGGATAGATAATACACGCTGACAGCCAAAGTCAAACGTGCGTTTTCGCACGCATCCATAACCTCAAACTAAGACGAGGATGCATATGCCAAAGATTCTGAGGATCAACACCCGCACCAAAGCGTACACCTATGAGGACGCCGGCAAGTACGCCAACCTCGGCGGTCGCGCCCTGACCTCCCGCATCATCAACACCGAAGTCCCGGCAGACTGCCACCCCCTGTCGGCGGAGAACAAGGTCGTCATCGCCACGGGCCTGCTCGGCGGCTCCACCGCCGCCAACTCGGGCCGCCTCTCGGTCGGCGTCAAGTCCCCGCTGACCAACGGCATCAAGGAGTCCAACTCCGGCGGTCTCTTTGCCCACAAGATGCCCAAGATGGACCTGCTGGCTATCATCCTCGAAGACCGGCCCGAGGAGGGCGCGCCCTTCTCCACCTTGTTCATCACCGACGGCAAGGTGATCTTCAAGGACGCCACCCCCATCGTGGGCATGGACAACTACCCGGCCCACGACAAGCTCCTGGCCGAATACGGCGACAAGATGATCGCGGGCATGATCGGACCCGCAGGCGAGACCCTGCGCAAGACCGCCACCATCCAGTTCACCGATCCCTACAAGCGCCCGGCGCGCTCGGCTGGCCGCGGCGGCACCGGCGCAGTCATGGGTTCCAAGAAGATCAAGGCCATCGTCCTTGATCCCGAGGTCAACACCAAGGTGGGCGCTGTCGATGCCGAGGCCTTCAAGACCGCCCGCAAGACCTGGGTGGACATCCTCCAGGGCCATCCGGTCACCAGCCAGGGGCTGCCCGGTTTCGGCACCTCCATCCTGGTCAACGTGGTCAACGAGGCGGGCGCCCTGCCGGGCAAGAACTTCCGCCTGGGTCAGATCGACCACGCCGCCGACATCTCGGGCGAGAAGATCGCCGAGCTCATCACCGCGCGCGGCGGCAAGACCACCGAGGGCTGCCACGTGGGCTGTGTCATCCAGTGCTCCCAACAGTACAACAACGCCAAGGGCGAGTACGTGACCTCCGGCTTCGAGTACGAGACGGTCTGGGCCCTGGGCGCCAACGCCATGATCAAGGACATCGACGACATCGCCGCCATCGACCGTCTCTGTGACGAGAAGGGCATGGACACCATCGAGATGGGCAACACCGTGGCCATCGCCATGGACGGCGGCATCATCCCCTGGGGCGACGGCAAGGCCGCCTTCGAGCTGCTCTCCAAGGTCGGCACCAAGGACCCCATGGGCATGATCATGGGCAACGGCGTGGATTTCGCGGGCGGCGCCTTCGGCGTTGACCGGCTGCCCACGGTCAAGGGCCAGTCCATGCCCGCCTACGATCCGCGCGCGGTCAAGGGCGTGGGCGTCACCTACGCCACCTCGGCCATGGGCGCGGACCACACCGCCGGTTACGGCGTGGCCCAAAACATCCTCAAGGTGGGCGGCGACATCGACGGCCTTAAGAAAGAAGGCAACGTCGAGCTCTCCAAGAACCTTCAGATCGCCACGGCGGCCATCGACTCCATGGGTTTTTGCCTCTTTGTCGCCTTTGCCGTGCTCGACGCCCCCAACGGCGTGCAGGCCATGGCCGATCTGGTCCAGGCATACACCGGCAAGCCTTTCACCTCCGACGATCTGGTCAACCTGGGCGTCAACTGCCTCAAGGACGAACAGGCCTTCAACGAGCGCGCCGGGTTCACCAAGATGGACGACAAGCTGCCCCGCTTCTTCGAGACCGATCCCCTGCCGCCCCATGGCGTGGTCTGGGATTTGAGCGTGGACGAGCTTCAGGGCGCCAAGGTCTAACCCGCTTCACTGCTGCCACACCACGGCGGCCAGGGATTCCTTCCCTGGCCGCCGCCTCTTTTGTTGACCATGGGCCGCTGGCCGGGCTAGGATCGTTCCATGGGAATCGAAATCAAATGCTTTGCCACCCTGGCCAGGTTCCTGCCCGACAACGCGGCAGACTATCCCGCCGCTTCAGGCGAGACCATCCGGTCACTCCTTGCCAAGCTGGACATCCCGGAGGACGAGGTGGCCCTCCTGTTCATCAACTCCGCGCGCGCCTACCTCGACAGTAAACTCAAGGACGGCGACAGGGTCGGCATCTTCCCGGCTGTCGGGGGCGGTTGATCCGTGGCCGAATCTCTTGACGCGTACATCCACCGCATGATGCTCCCGGCCCCCCTGCCCCAGGGAGGTCTTGCGCTCGCTCTGGTGCCAGGAGCCGTGGCAAAGATCGCTTCGGACACGGGCATTCCCGGATGGAACATCGAAGCCACGGCGCTTGATCTCGGCATCCTTCCGACGCGCTATCTGCGCAACATGCACAGCATCACCCCCGAGGCCCAGACGCGCCTGCTCCGTTCGACCGTGGCCCAGGTGGGGCTGGGCGGTCTGGGCGGCACCATCTTCGAGCAGCTCCTGCGCCTGGGCATAGGCACCCTGCGCATAGCCGACGGCGACAACTTCGAGGAGAGCAACCTCAACCGGCAAACCCTGTGCGACATGGACACCATCTGGCGTTCCAAGGCCCAGGCCGCCAGGCTTGCGGCAACACGCATCAACCCCTCCATCACGGTGGACGCACGGCACGAGTTTCTCACAGCGGACACGTTCCCCCACTTCCTGGCCGGGTGCGATCTGGCCATCGACGCCCTTGGCGGACTGACCCACCGCCTGACGCTCCAACAGTGTGCGGCAAAAGCCAACATCCCCCTGGTCACCGGGGCCATCGCCGGCTGGACAGGCTATGTGGCCGTAATCATGCCCGGCCAGACCGGGCCGGCACAGTTCATGGGCCAGGACAATGGTGCGGAGGAAAAACTGGGCTGCCCGGCGCCTTCGGTCTGCACGGTGGCGACCCTCATGGCCGCCGAGGCCGTCAGGATGCTGCGCGGCGACGTCTCGCCCCTGGCGGGCAAGATGCTGCTGATGGACCTGAGGCAACTGACATTTGAAACCGTTGCGCTCTGATCCGGACCAGTGCCAGACCATGACGTATTATGCTTAACTTGACTTAATGGCGCGGTTCCTGCCATGACCTGTCTTGTGATCTTCCCAAGATGGACAGGACCGCATCCGTACCACCACCTCCAACCCTGACACCCATGCCGAAAAAAAACACCACCACCATCCGTCTCCGAGTCTGGATCGAGCAGGACAACGAAACCTATCTGGGCATAGGCAGCACCCTGCTCCTGCAGCACATCGAACGGCTCGGCTCGCTCCGCAAGGCGGCGGAAGAGCTTGGCATGTCCTACCGCAGAGCATGGGGCAAGCTCAAGAACGCCGAGGAGCGCATCGGCCACCCGCTGGTGGAAAAGGTCAGGGGCCAGGGGCAGCGCTTCACGCTCTCGCCCTACGGCAGGGATCTGATGGACAGGTTCCTTCACTTCTACCTCGATGTCGAGGACTACGCCGCAAGGCGCGCCTCCGAGGTGCTGGGCATGAAGGTGGACAAGGCGGGCGAGTTCTATCGGGAAGACACCGAGTAGTCATGTCGGACTGATTCCCTTTCCTGAACTCTGAACAAATGGAGGAGACCGTGAAACGCATTTTTAAAACCGCCTTGAGCCTGATGCTTGTCCTGACCCTGGCCCTGCCTGCCCTGGCGGACAAGACCCTGCTGATGGCGACCACCACCAGCACCGCCAACACCGGGCTGCTCGACGAACTCATCGTGCCCCTGTATCTGAAGGATACCGGGGTCGAGATCAAGTTCGTGGCCGTGGGCACCGGCAAGGCCCTGGCGATGGCCGAAGGCTGCGACGTGGACGTGGTCCTCGTGCACGCCCCGGCTGCGGAAAAAGCGTACGTCGAATCCGGCGTGCTCATGGACCGCAGGGAACTCATGTACAACGATTTCATCATTGTCGGCCCTGCAGCTGACCCGGCGGGCGTCAAGGGCATGAGCGTCACCGAGGCCCTCAAGACCATCGAAGCCAAGCAGGCCGTGTTCGCCAGCCGGGGCGACAACTCCGGCACCCACAAGATGGAGCAGTCCCTGTGGAAGTCCGCCGGCCTCACCATCCCCGAGAAGGAAGCCTGGTACGTCCAGACCGGCCAGGGCATGATCGCCACCATCAACATCGCCGATGAAAAGAACGGCTACACCATGACCGATCGCGGCACCTACATCAAATATGCCGACACCAAGGGCGGCAACCCACCGCAGGTCATCCTGGTGGAAGGCGACAAGGTCCTGTTCAACCAGTACAGCGCCCTGGCCGTGAACCCGGCCAAGTGCCCCAACGTCAAATACGACATGGCCAAGCAGTACATCGACTGGATGGCCTCCCCGGCTGTGCAGAAGGCCATCGGCAACTTCATGCTCCTGGGCAAGCCCCTCTTCACCCCCAACGCGCAATAGACGCGACATGCCAATCCGCCGGGGGAGCGGCTCACGCCCCCCCGGCTCTTGAGAGCAGCATATGGATTTTCTTCTCCAGGGTTTTTTCCAGGGCTTCGTGCTTCTCCTCTCCGGCGACCCGGAGACCTATTCCGCCATCTGGGCCACGGTGGCCGTGTCCACCATGGCCATGATCGCCAGCCTGGCCCTGGGCATTCCCCTGGGCTTCCTTCTCGGCCACAAGACCTTCCGGGGCAAGAAGGTCGTGCGCACCATCGTGGACACCCTGCTCTCGTTCCCCACGGTGGTCATTGGTCTGCTCGTCTACGCCTTTCTGACCCATCGCGGCCCCTTTGGCGGGGCCGGGCTGCTCTTCACCCTGCCCGCCATCGCCATCGGCCAGACCATCCTCGGCCTGCCCGTGATCATCGCCATGACCGCCACCGCCGTGGAGGCCCTGGACCGGCGGCTGCCCATGACCCTGACCACCCTGGGCGCCAACTCCCGCCAGATCCTCTGGGCCACGGTCATCGAGGCGCGGTTCTCCATCATGCTGGCCGCGGTTTCCGCCTATGGCCGCATTGTCTCCGAGGTCGGCATCTCCATGATGGTCGGCGGCAACATCAAATGGCATACCCGGACCATCACCACGGCCATCTCGCTTGAGACCGGCAAGGGCGAATTCGCCGTGGGCATCGCGCTGGGCATGGTCCTCTTGACCGTGGCCCTGGTGGTCAACGTCATGGCCTCCGGGCTCAAGCGCAAGGCAGTGCAATGACCCCCCCGCTTATCAGCCTCTTCAACGTACGCCAGCGGTATTCTGGCCGCACCGTGCTCAGCGTGGACCGGCTCGACATCACGCCCGGCAGCATCGTCGGGCTGGCCGGACCCAACGGCTCAGGCAAATCCACCCTGCTGCGCCTGCTCGCCTTTCTCGAACCGCCCGCCTCGGGCACCATGACCTTTGAGGGCTCTCCGGCCTCCTCATCATCATCGCCCGGCCCTGTCCACCGGCAGGTCACCCTGCTGGTCCAGGAGCCCTATCTGCTTCGGCGCAGCGTCCACGGCAACGTGGCTTACGGGCTCAAGGTCCGGGGCGAGACCGATGTCACGGCCAGGGTCAACGCGGCCCTGGAGGCCGTGGGGCTGGACGCGGAGAGGTTCGCCCGCCGCCAGTGGTTCGAGCTTTCCGGCGGCGAGGCCCAGCGCGTCGCCCTGGCCGCCCGCCTGGTGCTGCGGCCCAAGGCGCTGCTCATGGACGAGCCCACGGCCAGCCTGGACAGCAGCAGCGCGGCCCTGGTCCGTCAGGCCGCCCTGGCCGCCCGCAGCAGATACAACACGGCCCTGGTCATCGCCAGCCACGACATGGCCTGGCTCCACGCGGTCTGCGACCATGTGCTCCACCTCGAAAACGGCCTGATCATCGAACAGAAAACTCTCAAAAAATCGGAGGAGATGAAGTGAAAGCTGTCTCCATCATCGGCCCCAAGAACTCTGGCAAGACCACTCTTGGCCTCCAGCTCGCCAGATGCCTCAAGGACCGGGGGTTGACCGTATCCGCCGCCAAGTTCAGCCACCACGGCCTGGACTGGCAGGACACGGACACCGCCAAATACGCCGCCATCTGCGACACTGTGGCCGGGCTTGGCCCTGGCGAGGCGTTCGTCCACTGGACCCGCGCCCGGTTCCTGCCCGACCTGCTGCCGCTGCTGACCGCGGACGTGCTCCTGGTTGAAGGCGGCAAATCCATGGGCTACCTGCCCAGGGTGCTCTGCCTGAACGGCGACCTTGCAGACGGCACGGACTGGCTGCTGCCCGAGCTGGCCATCGGCTCCTGGGGCGACAAGCGGGTCGAGGGCGTCTCGGCCTTCACCGATATCGACGCCCTGGCCGACATGGTGCTTGAGCGCGGGTTCTTCCTGCCCGGCATGGACTGCGGCACCTGCGGACGACCGGACTGTCGCACCCTGGCCGCAGACATCGTGCGCGGCGCGACCACCACCAAGGCCTGCCTGGCCATGCACAACTCCATCGCCGTGGACATCAACGGCGCAGCCCTGGGCATGAAGCCCTTTGTGGAAGAGATCATCTCGGCCTCCATCCGCGAGATGTTGCGCACCCTCAAGGGGTATGCGCCGGGCAAGGCAACCATCCGGCTGGACGTGTAGGCAGGAAAAGGATACCTCCCGGCCATGCGTATCGTCCTCTACCAGCCGGAGATCCCCCCCAACACGGGCAACATCGCCCGCCTGTGCGCCGCGACCCGGACCCCGCTGCACCTCATCGAGCCGCTGGGATTCACCATCGACGACAAGCACCTGCGCCGCGCCGGGCTCGACTACTGGCCCCATGTGGATGTGACCGTGCATCCGGATTTCGACGACTTCCTGACCCGCGTGTCCCCGGCCCGGCTGGTGCTGGCCAGCACCAGGGCCACCGCCCCGCACCACCGCTTTGCCTTCCGGCCCGACGACGCCATCGTCATGGGGCCGGAGACGCGGGGCCTGCCGGCGGACATGCTGGCGCGGTATCCCGATGGCGTGCGCATCCCCATCTGGGGCGAGGTGCGCAGCCTCAACCTCTCCACGGCCACGGGCGTGCTGCTCTTCGAGGCATTGCGCCAGACCGGCCTGATTCCCGACTAATTCACGCTTGATTCCTGCCTGATTCCCGACGAATGCGCGCCCTGCGCCTTGTCTTTTTGCTCCCCCGCCTGTATTGCTTGGCAAAACAGCATCCCCAACGGGACACAACCCCTTGCGAGCGCCAGAACCATGAAACTCCTCGTCACCGGCGGCTGCGGATTCATCGGCACCAACTTCATCCGGCTCATGCTCGGCAGCCATCCCGACTGGTCCATCGTCAACCTGGACAAGCTGACCTACGCTGGCAACCGCCTCAACCTGGCGGACCTGGAGCGCGATGAGCCCCGCTACCGGTTCGTCCGGGGCGACATCTGCGACCGCGACCTGGTCATGGACCTGCTGGCCGGAAACAGCGTGGACGCGGTGGTCAACTTTGCCGCCGAGTCCCATGTGGACCGCTCCATCAGCGACCCCGCGCCCTTTGTGACCACCAATGTCCAGGGCGCGCAGAACTTGTTTGAGTGTGCCCGGCAGCGGCGGGTGGGCCGGTTCGTCCACATCTCCACCGACGAGGTGTACGGCACGCTGGGGCCGCAGGGTCAGTTCACCGAGAGCACGCCGCTGGCCCCCAACAGCCCCTACTCGGCCAGCAAGGCCGGGGCCGACCTCATGGCCCGCGCCTATTTCGAGACCTACGGATTTCCGGCCCTCATCACCCGCTGCTCCAACAACTACGGCCCCTACCAGTTTCCGGAAAAGCTCATCCCGCTCATGTACCTGACGGCCATGGCCGACAAGCCGCTGCCCGTCTACGGAGACGGCCAGAACGTGCGCGACTGGATCTATGTGGACGACCACTGCCGGGGCGTGGAGCTGACCCTGCTCAAGGGACGCGACGGCTGCGCCTACAACTTTGGCGGCAATGCCGAGGAGACCAACCTCAACGTGGTCAAAACGCTGCTCTCCATCCTCGGCAAGCCCGAATCGCTCATCACCTTTGTTGGCGACCGGCCAGGACACGACCGCCGCTACGCCATGGACTATTCCCTGGCCGCCGCCGAGCTGGGCTTTGCCCCGACCCTCGACTTCGCCACCGGCCTGCGCCGGACCATCGACTGGTACCAAGCCAACGGCGAGTGGCTCGCGCAGGTGCAGAGCGGCGAATACCGCCGGTTCATGGATTCCTGGTACGAGGCGCGCCACTGATGGAGCTCAAGGGCAAGAGCGTCATCATCTTCGGCGGCAGGACCGGCCTGCTCGGCCAGGCCCTGACCAGGGCGTTCCGGCTGGCCGGAGCCAGGCCCGTGCCCCTCTCCAGCCAGGACTGCGACATCCTGGACCCCAGGGGCGTGGACCTGCTGCTGGACCGGCGCGACCCGGACCTGATGGTCAACGCCGCAGCCTACACCCAGGTGGATCTGGCCGAGGATCAAGAGGAGATGGCCTTTGCCCTCAACGCCACGGCCCCGCCCCTGCTGGCCTCGCTGGCCGCCAAGCGGCTCATCCCCTTTGTCCACTTCAGCACGGATTTCGTCTTCTGCGGCAACAAACACACGCCCTACCTGCCCTATGACGACCCGTGCCCGTTCTCGGTCTACGGCATCAGCAAGGCAGACGGCGAGCGGGGGCTGCTCCGTTTTGGCTACGAGCGCACCCTCATCATCCGCATCTCCTGGCTTTTTGGCCCTGGCCGCACCAATTTCGTGGACAAGATTCTTTCCCTGTGCGAGACGCGCGGGACCATCTCCGTGGTCAACGACCAGACCGGATCGCCCTCCTACACACCCGACGTGGCCGTCAACACCCTGGCCCTGCTGGCCCACGACGCCACGGGCATCCACCATGTCGCCAACTCCGGCGAGACCACATGGCACGGGCTGGCCTCCGAGGCCGTGGCCCTGGCCGGGCTCGACTGCACGGTGGAACCGGTGCCCACCAGCGCCTACCCGACCAAGGCGGTGCGCCCGGCCTATTCGGTCCTCGACCTCTCCCGTTTCATCCAGACCACGGGCGTGACCCCCAGGCACTGGAAACAGGCACTGGCCGACTACGTCCTCGGCGACCTCAGGCGGGGCTCGGTCATCTGATCCCTGATCGGCAGTACCAGCAGACACGACAAAGGCCGAAGCGCACAACGCGCTTCGGCCCCTTGTGTCATCCCGCCGTGCGGTTCTAGACCATCAGGTCGCGCACCTTCTTGTTGGCGTCCACCAGCCGCTCGGAGAGCATGTTGATGAGAAACCGGTTGATGGCCGTGACCAGCACCGGCGCGCGCTTTTCCACGGCGTTGAGCTTGTCAATGGTCATCATGTAGAGCACGCACTTCTCCGCCGCCCGGACAGTGGCCGAGCGCGGGGCCAGGGTGTAGATGCCCATCTCGCCGAAGACGGCGCCAGGGCCGACCTTCTTGAGCCTGAGCAGCTTGCCGCCCTCCAGTTCCAGTTCCACGTCCAGCCTGCCCGACTCCACAAAATACATGGAATCCGATTTGTCACCCTGGCGAAAGACGGCCTCGCCCTTGTCCGCCACCACCCGCTTGAGCACCTTCATCAGGGCCGGGATGTACCTCGGCTCGGGAAAGACCGGTGCCAGCAGTTCAGGCAGGGTCAACAGCTTCATGGTCAGCATGTTCTCGGAGTCGAGCACCCGGTTCTCGCACCATTCCAGGGCGAAATCGAGGTTGAAAAAGACCTTGAACGGCGAATCGTCCTCGCCCACATAGCCCATGCCGGACAGATGCTCCTCAAGCTCCAGAGGCGCGCTGGTGATGATCATCTCCAGGTCATACTCCTCCACGAGGTTGCGCAGCTTCTTGAAGCCGATGCCCGCAGCCGAGGCCAGCCCGGTCACCAGCTTGAAGTCGATGACCAGATATTCGACGGGCAACATGTCGCGCGTGTCGAGCCGGTCCCGGATGACCTTGAGCAACCGCTCCATGGAGCCAAGAAAAAGAAATCCCTGAAGGCGCAGGATGTGGATGTGGTCGCCGTATTCCTTGAGGGTGCGCTGCTGTGCCGGGGCGCGGTCCACGTTGCTGCGATGGTTGACGCCGGACAGAACGTTGCGGATGGCCCCGCCCTTGCTGTAGCGGCTGACCGTGGCCATCAGGGCCAGCCCGACCCCGACGCCGATGCCCGCCAGCAGGCCGAGCAGAAGCGTGGTCAGGAAGGTGACCCAGAGCATGAGCACGTCGTCGCGGCGAGTGAATGCCGTACGCGTCCTGAAGAGCCAGTCGCGGATGAGGTCGAGCCCGGCATAGATGAGGATGCCCTCGGGCACGAACCTGGGGATCATGGGGATGATGCGGTCGGCATAGTACAATCCCGCCGCGCACAGCAGCCCGGCCACGATGCCGGCCACGGGCCCGCGCGCCCCGACAGCCCGGTTACCCGCGCTGCGTCCGTAGGAAATGGACGAAGGCACGCCGCCACACAGTCCGGCCACGATGTTGGTCAGGCCAAGGGAGCGGTACTCCTGGTTGAGGTCCGATTCGCGGCCATGGATGAGTTCGAGGTTGGTGATCCGATACATGGAGGTGAGCACCGCGAGGACGGCCAGCCCCCCGATATAGAGGCCGTTATCCTTGATCACGCCCCACTCGATGGCGCCAAACCCTGGACGCAAGGCCTCGACCGGAAGGGGGAAAATGTTGTCGCCGAGATTGGGAATGGTGATGGCGAGGGTGCTGATGGGCAAGTCGCCACCCCAGAGGCCGGCGGCGTATCCCACCGCCGAGGCCGCCAGAACCATGGCCAGCATGAACAGCGAATTCTTGAATCGGGCCAGCCCGATCAGCAGGATCACACCAAAGGCCACGCTCGGCCCCATGGAGTACAGGCACTGGTCGGGCCTGAAAAGCTGAACGCAATCCCTGACCGCGGCAAAAAGGTTGTTCCAGTCGAGCGAGAATTGCCCCATCCAGTCAAAGGTGCCGAGCAGGACAAAGACGCCGACTCCGCCGACCACGCCGCCGATGATCTGTATGGGGATGAAGCGGACATACTCCGCAGCCCCGAGCTTGCCGAGCAGCCACAGCAGGGCGCCGATGCTCAGGGAGGCCAGGACGATGGCCGCCAGGATGGTCGGCAGCATGGCGTCGGTCGGATACAGCCCGGCCATGCTCCGGTAGATCGAGCCGACAAAGAGGAACAGGGCGGCGGCAAGCACGGTCTCCGGCCCGGCCAGGGCAAAGGGAATCCGCGACATGAGCGAGAAAAGCACGCCGCCGACCGCCGTCGCCACCAGCGACATCGCGATGACATGGGGCAGGAACGGCTGCATGCCCGGCTGCGAACACGTCAGCAGGGCCAGGGCCAGGGCGAAGAAAAAGGCCAGAATGCCGGAAACCAGTCCGGCAAAGACGTTGAGCGGCAAGTTCCCCTCAAGCAGGCGGAAACCGCCGGATCTTCCCGTGTCGTCCACCCCGGACAGCCCACTGGCGGATGCATCGGGATAATCGGCATCCCACACCTGAGGAGCGCCCTCCTCGGCCAGATCGCTGACATCGATGTCCTCCTCGGACACTTCGGGCAACGCTTCGGGACGCTTCAGGGCACGACCGCACTTGGGACACGCCCGGCCACCTCCTGACACCGCGTAGCCGCAGCCAGTGCAGATGATGTCTTCCTGAGAGTCGCCAGAGGCGGCGTCCGAAGCCACCTCGTCAGCGATATCCGTCACATCGATGGCGTCGAGGTCCATCCCGTGCGGCCCGGCAGCAGGTACGGCAGCCCCGTCCACATCCTGGGACTGCGCATCGCCGTCCACCACGGCTCCTCCGCGCCCGCACTGGGGGCATTTCGCCTTTTTCCCAAGGAGCGTGTCGGGAACATCCCGCTTGTAATCGCAGAACCCACAACTGAAAATTGCCACGCAACACCACCAGGATCGAGTATGAGTGCAAACAGTCCAACCGGATAAACAGGGGCCATGATACCCTGTGACTTTTGCAATACATACGTGAAGGATGCAGTCGAGGCAAGGGATGGAGTAAAATCAGGCCGAACGGGTCATATCAAAAAATTGCACCTGTCCTCTAAAGAAATCGGTTTAACAACCGATAAAAACGACACGAGGAAGCCAAATTGCGCACACGGAACGTGCCGGGGCCCCTCGCACTGAGTCAGACTATCCCACGGAAGGGGCCACAATGGGCGCTGCAAGCCATGTCTCGATCATCGTTTCCGACTTGGAAAACCACCGCTGTCTGCCGCGCATGCTGCAATCGGTCTCCCGTCAGTCCACCGGCCTGGACAGGGTTGAAATCCTTGTCACCGGAAACGGTTCCCACACCCCTTTTGATCTCTCCGCATGGTCCGCCATCGCGGGCACCGATGCCATCCGCCTTGTGCAAGCCGCCCCGGACGTTGCGCCGGGCGAGACCCTGAACTCCACCGTGGCCGGTTCGCAAGGCGATCTGCTCCTGTTCATGCGGCCCGACTACCGTCTGGACCCCAAGTATCTGACCACGGCCCTCTCGGTCTTCACGGACTGTCCCGAAGCGGAGATCATGTATCCCGATTACATCCGACTCGCCCCGGACAAGAATTCAGGCGTCACTTCCGGCCTGGTCCAACTGCCCGATTTCGACGATTCGCTGCTCCAGACCATGAACTTTCTCGGCCCGGCTGTGATGATGCGCCGCCAGGTGTGGGAGCGCATCCACGGATTCAGGGACAACACCACCTACCGCTACTGGGACCTGTGGGTCCAGGCGGCGGCCATGGGCACCGCGTTCTTCCACGTCAACTATCCGCTGGCCTCCTGCGAGCATGCCAAGACCCCCTTCCGGGAGCGGGCCGAGGACGGACGCCGCAAGGCCATGCTCGTGGTCAACACCCAGTCCTATTTCCACATGCACACGGTCCGGTGGGCGCTCGCCTACCTCCGGGGCGATCCCTGGGCCCAGGCGTTCAACTTCATGACCATCCCGGATTCCATCGAAGTAACCAGGATGATGCACGAATTCAACATGAAGAGCATGGGCACCGACGTACTGGTACGCGAGGCGATCCGCCAATTCGACAGGTCATCCCGCCGGGCGTGACCGTGCGCCGACAACAACAATAACAAAGGGCCGCTCCGGGAGCGGCCCTTTGTTATTGATGCCTGGGGACATCGGCGGTCACAGGACGATGCCGTTCTCCTGGAGATCGCGCCGGAGCAGTTCGCGCAGCCGCCTTGCCACCGGACCAGGCTTGACGTTGTGGATGGGCTTGCCGTTGAACCGGACCACGGGGATGGCGTCGCCCGTGGTGCCGACCAGAATCACCTCGCGCGCCTCAAGGATCTCGCCCTCGCTTATTCCCCTGAAGACAATGGACATTTCACCCTTGACCAGGTCCACGGCGCGGAGCATGGTCGTGCCCGCCAGGGCGTTGACAAACTCCGGGATGACCAGCTTGCCGTCCTGGGACACCATGCAGACGTTCTCCGTGGCCCCTTCGGCCAGAAAGCCGTTGCCGTCGAAGCAGAACGGGAAGTCGTAGCCCTTCTCCTCGGCCTCGTGCTTCATGAGCACGTTGGGCAGGTAGTCGATGGACTTGATGGTCGCCAGATACGACTGCTTGGCCGGAATGGAGGTCTTGAAGGCGGTGACGCCCTTTTCATAGACCGACTCCGGCTTGGGGTGCAGGTCGTAGGAGACCACGTAGAGGCTCGCCTCGGGGCATTCGGACGGATAGATGCCGAAACCGCCGGGACCGCGCCCGATCAGGACGCGGACCATGCCCATGTCCCTGCCTCCGGTCCGGGCCACGTCGAGCACCAGACCGCGAATCTCGTCCCAGGAACAGGGCGGGGTCAGATAGATGGCCTCGCAGGAGCGCTGCATGCGCTCCATGTGCGGCTCCAACTGGTAGAGCTTGCGGTCCACGAACTTCATGGTCTCGAAGATGCCGTCGCCGCGATGGACAAGATGATCGTCCCACGGCATGAGCATCAGCGCGGGGTCGGTGCAGATGTGGCCGATCCTGTGTTCATAGAAGGCGTGAATCTCTGACACGCCCGGCCTGGGAGCCGCGAGCATCGCCTCAAGATAGGCCTGTCTGTCAACGACATGCGCCATGGGATTATCCCCTGGGAACGCGAAGCAGATCGCGCTCCATGAGCGTCTCGGCGATCTGGATCGTGTTCAGGGCAGCGCCCTTTCTGATGTTGTCGGAAACCACCCACATGTTGATGCCGTTCTCGATGGTCTCGTCCTCGCGGATGCGGCCGACAAAGGTATCGTCCTCACCCGCCGCCTCGATGGGCATGGGGTAGGCCCGCTTCTCCGGAAAATCGATCACGGTCACGCCGGGCGCCTTGGCCAGCAGGGCGCGCACATCGTCCGCCGTCAGCTTCTGCTCGGTCTCGATGTTCACGGACTCGCTGTGGCCGTAGAAGACAGGCACGCGCACGCAGGTGGCCGTGACCCTGATGGACGGATCGCCCATGATCTTCCTGGTCTCATTGACCATCTTCATCTCTTCCTTGGTGTAGCCGTTGTCCATGAAGACATCGATCTGCGGCAGGCAGTTGAAGGCGATCTGGTGCGGGTAGACATCGGCCACCACGGGCTGGCCGTTCATGAGGCGGCGAACCTGGTTCTCCAGCTCCTCGATGGCCTTCTGGCCGGTGCCGGACACGGCCTGATAGGTGGAGACCACCACCCGCTTGATGCGCGCCTTGTCGTGGATGGGCTTGAGCACCAGCATCATCTGGATGGTCGAGCAGTTGGGGTTGGCGATGATCCCCTTGTGCCAGTCCAGGTCGTGCGGATTGACCTCGGGCACCACCAGCGGACAATTGTCGTCCATGCGCCACGCCGAGGAGTTGTCCACCACCACGCAGCCAGCCTTGGCCGCGATGGGAGAGAATTTCTCGGAGGTGGAGCCACCGGCGGAAAACAGGGCCAGATCCACGCCCTTGAAGGAATCCTCGGTCATCTCGACCACGGTCAGATCACGGCCCATGAAAGACACTTTCTTGCCCGCGCTGCGGGCCGAGGCCATGGCTATGATCTCGCTGTGCGGAAATTCGCGCTGTTCCAGAATCCTCAGCATCTCCTGGCCGACCGCGCCCGTTGCGCCGCATACAGCCACCACAGGTTTCCTGCTCATTCTCTTTCCCCTGTTATATCTTCAAATTCTTGCCGATTTCCAGACACGCCTCGGCACGGTTGAGCGTGTAGAGATGAACGCCCGGCGCGCCGCCGTCGATCAACTCCTGCGCCTGCCTGATGGCGTATCGGATGCCCAGGGCGTAGACAGCCTCGTCGCCGCCCTCCTCGTTGGCCTTTTCCAGCGCGCTCAGATATTTGCCCGGAATGGCCGCACCGCACAGCCCAAGGATGAACTTGGCCGAGCGCAGGTTCATGATGGGCAGCACTCCCGGCACCACGGGCACGTCGGCCCCCATGGCGCGCAGCCGGGCGACATAGTCGAAATAGAGCCTGTTGTCGAAAAACAACTGCGTCACCAGGAATTTTGCGCCCATCCGGACCTTCAGGTTGACCATGTCCAGGTCGGACTGGATGGACGGCGATTCTGGGTGCGACTCCGGATAGGCCGCCCCGCCCACGCAGATGTTCGGGTAGCGACGGCTGATGAACTCGATGACATCCGTGGCGTGCTTGAATTCCTGGGAATCAAAGCTGAAATCCTCCTGGCCCTTGGGCGGATCGCCTCGCAGGGCCAGGACATTCTCAAGGCCAGCCGCGCTCAGACCGGCCAGAAAGGTGTCGAGCTTTGCCGCCGACGCGCCCACGCTGGTCAGGTGGACAATGGGCTCGATGCCGTGGTCGCGCTTCATGCGGGTGGCGATCTCCAGGGTGTTGTCCTGGGTGCCACCGCCCGCGCCGTAGGTGACAGAGGCGAACAGCGGACCGAGATCCTTGAGCTTTTCAACCACATCAAAAAAGCCGGGCCAGGCATCCTTCTCCTTGGGCGGAAAAAACTCAAGGGAGATGAAGGGGGTGTTTTTCTCGATCAGATCACAGACGTGCAATTGAAACTCCTTGCAGGCTCATGGTGCGTCTTTTCAACCGCCCTGTCCGGCGGGTAAGCAAAAAGCATATGCCCTCTTCCAAAAATCATCAATAAGGAATCACACCTGCGACCCGGACGGCCCGCACCCGGCGTGCAGGGCCTCGACCACGGGCATATCGGCGGGCAGAAAATCGAGCACCGGGGGATGAGCCGGATCGACCCAGACCATGCGCTGGTTCTCCAGCGGAGTCGCCTCGCCCCGGTAGTCGCGGATGTGATAGAAATGCAGATGAACGGAAAAATCGTCGTAGTGGTGGACGAGATCGCGCCAGAACTCGAAGACCAGGGGCGTAATGCCCAGCTCCTCCTCAAGCTCGCGGACAATGGCCTGCCCGCCCGTTTCCCCGGGGTCGATCTTGCCGCCGGGGAATTCCCACCAACCAGCCATCCTGGCCCCTTCGGGACGTTCCACGGCCAGGTATTTCCCTTCGCGCCAGACGATTCCGGCCACCACCTCCAGCATGGAGCGGGTCACCGGACGCTCACCTTGATGTCATCGGCCGCATCAGTTCCGGCATCGACATCAAGGCCCGCCTCAACGGCCAGGGCCTCCATGCGCTCCTCGATCCCGGCCATGCGCACCATCAGGCTCTCGGCCCATTCAGTGGCCTCCTTATAGGCCGCGTTGACCTTCAGGGCCTCCTCGGGCTTCGCATAGGTAGCAGGATCATTGATCTTCGCCTCCAGGGAGGCCTGCTCGTCCAGCACCTTTTCCAGATCCGCCTCAAGCTTGTCATAGTCCTTTTTCAGCGGCTTCAGGGTGCGGTAGAGGCGGTTGCGGTCCTCGGCCTGGCGCCGCTTCTCGTCCTTGGACATCCGGGTCCGGGCCGAGGCGGCATCCGTTTCGCACGCCTGGGGATCGGCAAGACACATCTCCTCCTTGCGCTTGGCAAGGTACCCCTCATAGCCGCCGAGGTACTGGACCACGCCACCGTTGCCGTCGAGCGCCCAGATCTCCTCGGCCACCTCGCCCAGCAGGTGCCGGTCGTGGGCCACGAAGAGCAACGTGCCCTCGTAGTCTTTCAAGGCGCGGATGAGTCCTTCGCGGGTTTCGATGTCCAGGTGGTTGGTAGGCTCGTCGAGGATGAGAAAATTAGCCCTGGCCAGAAACAGGCTGGCCAGCAGCAACCGGCTCTTTTCGCCGCCGGAGAGCCCCTTGACCTTGCGGTCGAAAAACGGCTCGCCCAGCAGGAACAGGCCGAGCACGCCCATGACCTGCTCCTCGGTCAGCTTGGGGTCCGAAAGCCTGCGAATCTCGCCGATGACCGTGTTGTCGAGGTTCAGAATCTCGTGCTGATGCTGACTGAAGTAGCCGACCTGGGTGTTGGGGCCGATCCTGACATGGCCGCCCGACGGCGTCAGGTCGCCGGTGATCAGCTTGAGCAGCGTGGACTTGCCCGCCCCGTTGGGGGCCACCAGCGCCACCTTCTTGCCCCGGAAGAGCTGGAAATTGAGCTTGGGCCAGACCGAGCGGCCCGAATCGTAGTGGAACTCCAGATCGACCACGGCCACGGGCACCTTGTCGCCGCGCCTTGGCTCGGGCAGGCGGAAATTGAGGCTGCGCCCGCGATGGGACTCGGCCTGGGCCTGCTTGATCTGGCTCAGTTCCTCTTCGAGCTTCCCGACCTTCTTCAGCTTGCTCTGAGCCTGGGCCGCCTTGCGCGCCTTGACACGAAACTTGTTGATATATTTGTATTCGTTGTCGATCTTGGCCGAGAGCTTGGCCGCTTCCTTGCGCCGCTGCTCCGCGTTCTCCTCATCCCAGAGCAGGAAATCGTCAAACGACCCCTTGCGCAGCACCGGCCTGCCCGCGCCAAGGAAGAGCACATGGGTGCCCACCCGGTTGAGGAAGATCCGGTCGTGGACCACAAAGGCGAGCGCGCCGCGATAATTGAGCAAATAGTCTTCAAGCCATTCCACCGCCTCCAGGTCGAGATGGTTGGTCGGCTCGTCAAGGAGCAGCACATCGGCCCCCTGCAACAGCACCCGGGCCAGCTTGGCCCGTTCGCGCCAGCCGCCCGAGAGCTCGCCCAGGGCCTTGGCGAGATCGGCCTCGGCAAAACCCAGGCCGGTCAGGATGGCCCGCGCCTTGTGGTCGGGGTTGTAGCCATGGAGTTCCTCGAACTCGGCCTGACGGTGGGCCAGCCGTTCGATGCGCTGGGAATCGCCATCGGCCACAGCCTGCTCCCACTGCTCCCAGAACTCGTTCCAGGACGGCAGGGCCGAGAGGACCCAGGGCAGCAGATGCTGCGCCAGGATATCCCCGGCCATCTCCTGGGCCACATAGCCCACGCGCGCGCCCCTGGCCACGGTCACCTGCCCCAGGTCGGGCTCTATCTCCCCGGCCAGCACCTTGAGCAGCGTACTCTTGCCGCAGCCATTGGGACCGGTCAGGGCCAGGCGCATGCCGGGCGACACCTCGAAGGCGACATCCTCGAAGACAGACTCGCCCCCGTAGGACTTGCAAAGACTCTGGACAGTGATTCGTGACATGGTGCGCAGGTTCCTTCGTGTATGGGAAATGAGGGAATATAATGTGCGCGCCCATTATGCAAGCAGGCTTTTGACCCGCGGCCCGCTTGCGGCTACACTGGGCCCATGGAAGCTTGGTTCGTCTACCTCCTGCGCTGCGCCGACAACACCCTCTACTGCGGGGTGACCAACGACATGGCCCGCCGCCTCGCCCGCCACAACGCGGGCACGGCGTCCCGATACACGCGGTCCAGAACCCCCGTCACCCTGGTGGCCGCCGTGGAGACGCCAGGCAAGGGCGACGCCCTCCGGCTTGAAATCGCCGTGAAAAAACAGCCCAAGGACCGGAAGATCACTTTCCTCCAGTCATGGGGATGACCCACCGGTTCGGCTTGCCCGCCTCATCGTTCCACGCTACCTTCCACTCCATGCAGCCCCAAATCGTCTCCAGCCAGCCATCGAACCACCCTCCGGGAACCGTCCGGGCATGATCGACGCGGGCACCACCTCCATCCTCCTGGTCATGGCCGGGTTCATTCTCGTGGCCCTGAGCATGGTGCACCAGCACCACTGCGCTGACGCTGTGCGCCGCAAACGCGGAGAGGTAGAGGCTGCCGAGCGCCACTTCGGCACCCGGATACAGGCGCTCGAACAACAGATAGGGGAACTCTCGGACAAAATTTCGCTGGTGGACGACCAATTGTCTGCCTTGAAGGAACTCTCCGTCCCATGACCATCCCCCTCATCCTCTCCGGCCTGTGTCTCGGCATTTTTCTTGCCGTCCGGGCCGCCATGTCCGGCTGGCGCGATAGGGAACTGGGCGCGCTGGAAACCCGCAACAGGGCTGTGCGGGCCAAATATGAAGCCGTGCTGGCGCGCAAGCGCGACCTGACGCGCGAACTGGAAGACAAGGAACACGCCCTCGCCAGTCTGCGCAACAATGGCGAGGGCATCAAAGCCATCAGCACCCACGATCTCGACATGGACGGCTCGGACGAAACCGAGCGCGTCAGCCGCTACCTCCTCTCCCAGGGCAAGGTGTCCCTGGAGCAAAGCCAGAAGGCTCAGGACAAGATGGGCACGCTCCAGATGGACTATCTGGCCGTGTGCCTGACCCTGGGTTTCATCGATCTGAGTACGGCCAAGGCCGCGTCAAAGATCGCCAAACAGTCGGAAAAGCCTGCTGCCAAACGCTGAATCGCGGGCCAGAACATGAACCGCGAGCCTGAAACTGCATCGCTGGAAGAACCGCCCCGCTAGCCCAGGGGCAGCGTTTCGGTGGGCACGCGGTAGTGGCACTCCGTCTGCCAGCTGTGCAGGGCGGACAAAAGCCAGACCGGGCCGAGCCTGCCCACGAACATCAAGACCACGATCATGCCCTTTTCCGCGCCGTTGAGGGTCGGCGTCAGCCCGGTGGACAGCCCCACGGTGGCAAAGGCCGAGATGACCTCGAACATGTTGATCATGAACCTGTCCCGACTGATCAGATAGGATTCGCCAACGGTTTCAAGGGATGTCAGGACCATGGTCCCCACGGCCACCAGCATGGCGGCGATGATGAAGAGCGAAAACACCGTGTTCAGCGCGCCCTGACTCAGGGCGTAGCGTCCTATTCGCACCTGGTCGCGCCCGCGCAACTGCGCCGCCACAAACCCCCACAAAGCGCGGAACGAGGTGGTCTTGATACCGCCTGCGCAGGAGCCGGGCGAGCCGCCGATGAACATGAGCGCCATCATGAAAAGCAGGGAGACATTGGACATCATCCCGATATCCACGGTGTTGAACCCGGCGGTGCGGCAGGTCACGGACTGGAAGAGCGAGGTCAGCAGCCGCTGGCCGGGGTCTGCCGGGCCGGTATCGGCCAATCCTTCGGCAAAAAATATGACCACCGTGCCCGCGACCACAAGAAAGAGCGAGGTGCGGAGCACCGTTGTCGAGTGCCAGCTCAGAAGATGCGCCCCCCGGCGCTGAGGCCGACGCCCAAGCAGCAGCGATTTGCCCAGCGTGGCACACTCGTTGAGAACATAGAATCCGAGCCCGCCCGCCGTGATCAGGACCATGAAGACGACATTGATGCCCACGTGGCCCTGCCAGCGGGTCAGGCTGTCGGGATACAGCGAGAACCCGGCGTTGCAAAAGGCCGAGACCGAGTGGAACATGGCTGAATAGGGCGAAAACCCCACCGGGTCCATCAGCCACAGGCAGACCGCGCCGACAGCCTCCAGGGCCAGGGTTCCGACCACCACCCGCGTCAGGAACCGGGGCAGGCTGAAGGATGGATCATGCAGCAGGCTCTGGCCCACGGCAATGCGGTCGCCAAGGGAGACCTGCTGGCCCATCAGATGGATAATCAGGGTGGTGAAGGTCATGATGCCCAATCCACCCAGCTGGAAAAGCGCCAGGATGACGTTCTGGCCGGAAAGGGAAAAGAAGCTGCCCGTGTCCACCACGCTCAGACCGGTGACGCACATGGCCGAGGTGGCCGTGAACACCGCATCAATCAGGGAGATGGGGCCGCCGGGATGACCGGTATCCAGATGGAGCAGGAGCGCGCCCATGGTGATGGTTCCGGCAAAAAACCAGACGGGCATCCAGTATGGCGACAGAAGTTTTATTCGCATGTTCTCAACCTGGGCGGTGCGAGGTGAATTGCATTAGTATGGCCGACACGATTTCCCGGACCCGCATTGGTTACTCCCTATCCCCCCTGCCGTCAAAAAGCCCGCCAAGGCGGCGGACCTCGGTCTCGGCCAAGGTCACGATTTGGTCCAGTTCCGCTTCAGGCAATATGGCGTCGGCACACGCCTCGTAGAGCGGAGCCCGCTCGGCCAGGATTTCGCGCACCTCGTCGAGGAGAGGCCTGCCGGTGAGCGATGGCCTCTGGGCCTCGTTGGGATTTTGCGCCAGCCGGGCCGCAAGGGTCTTGACCGACGCCTCAAGATACAGGGTGATCCCGGTCTTCAGGATATCGCGGTTGCGCTGGCGCAGGACAATGCCGCCACCGCAGCCGACCACCGCCCCGTCCGAGGACGCTACCGCCCGCTCCAGGGCCTCGGTCTCCCGGTCACGGAAGGCGTCCCAGCCGTGTTGGGCCACATAGGCCGCGATCTCCATGCCCACAGCCGCCACCACCGCGTGGTCCGTGTCCACGAACCCGCAGCCCAGGCGGCAGGCCAGGGCGCGCCCCACACTCGTCTTGCCGCAGGCGCGCGGCCCGATGAGAAAAACATGCTTGCTCAAGTTCATGGCCGGACAGTAGAGCAAAACCGCGCCCGGTTCAATGGCGGTCACCCATCCCGTCTTTGCAATCCCGCCGAATGCTGGTAGGTTCTGTCGGCCACCAGAACACCGACCACGGGAGTTGCCTCATGAAGACCGCCATTTTCGGATTTTCCGGGTCCGGCAAGACCGACCTTTTCGCCGCCTTGGCAGGCCCCTCTGCCGCAGCCGCAGGCAACCGCGCCATGGTCAAGGTGCCTGACAGCCGCCTCGACCCGCTCATTGAACTCTTTGACCCCAAAAAGGTCACCTACAGCGAGATCGAGTACCTCGACATCCCCGGCGGCGGGGGCAAGGGGACTGGGCTGGGCGAACGCGTGCTCAACGAGGTGCGCCCCTACGACTGCTTCATTGGCGTGCTCGACACCTTTTCCGGCATGAACGACCCGCACCGCCAGTGGCAGGCCATCGAGGCGGACATGATGGTCACAGACATGGCCGTCATCGAAAAACGGCTGGAAAAGCTGGCGGCGGACAAGAGAAAGAACAAATCCCTGGTGGACCCGAAAGAGGAAGACGCCCTGACCAAAGCCATGGCCATGCTCGAAGGGGAACGCCCGCTGCGCCTCGACCCTGCCGTGGCCGACCTGCCCGAACTCAGGGGGTACAAGTTTCTCTCGGCCCGCCCCATACTCTACGTCTGGAACTGCTCCGAAGGCGAAGAGGCAAAGAGAGCCCTGCCCGAGGACTCCCCCGGCATGGCCCACATGGCCGCCTCGGCCAAGCTGGAGCGCGAACTGGCCGAGGTGGAAGATCCCGAGGAAAAGCGCATGTTTCTTGATGATCTCGGCATCATTCAGTCCGCTCTGGAGACCGTCATCGCCAAGACCTATCAGCTCCTGGGCCTCATCTCCTACCTGACCGCGGGCGAGGACGAATGCCGGACATGGCCCCTGCGCCGGGGCTCCACCGCACCCCAGGCCGCCGGGGTCATCCACTCGGATTTCGAAAAGGGATTCATCAGGGCCGAGGTCATCGGCTACGACGACTTCCTGCGGGCAGGCACTTTCAAGAAGGCCAAGGAACTGGGACTGGCCCGCCTGGAGGGCAAGGAGTATATAGTTCGGGACGGTGACATCATCGAATTCCGCTTCAACGTCTGATCCGGCCCGAACACCCGGCTCAATCTGAAGCCGCCCCCTTGCCCGCAACGTGCTCAGTGCGACCCGCCACCAGGCCCTGCAACCGGCACACGCGCGCAAACAGCGAGGCCCGGGCCAGCATCACGTCCGTGGACACAGTCAGCCCCGCCGCCTGCGCATAGGCGGCGAGAAATGCCTGCTGCTCGCCTTCCGTCCGGCAAAAGCCCGCCTCACCGACTGCGGCAGCTCTGGCGATGAACAGGCCAAGATCGGCATATCTGCTGGACACTCCTCCGCTTTCCCAATCCACGAGCCACGCCCTGCCCCAATCCTCGTCCACCACGAAATCCGTGAGTTGCACCGAGCCATGGACCACAACCCGCGCCTCGTCGCGAAGCAGCGCTCCGGCTTCATGGACAAGGGAGCGCAACTCGGCGCGCCATTCCTCCCCGTGCCGGTCCATGCCTGCCCTTCCCGCCCCGGTTGCGCCGCAGGTCGTATCCTGCGCATCGGGACCGGCACAGAGCCGGTATGTGTCCATGACAGGATCATTCCTGACGAGGAGACGCGAATCCAGCGGCTGGGCATGGACCACGGCCAAGGCCTGTGCGACAAGCTCCCAATCCCCGGCGCCCTCGAAATCACGACCGGGCAGATACTCCATGAGCAAGGCCCCCACAGGCTCACCACCCACCACGGCGGCTGCGTCGCAATAAAACGGCCTGGGTGTCACTCCGGACCGGCCAACAGACTGCAACACACCGAACTCATAGTCAAAACGCGCCATGCGTCCCAGCCCGCCGCAGCGGCCCAGGCGCAGGAAATACCGGGTTTCGCCATAGAGCTCGTGTGCTGTGATCACATAGTTGTCATTATTCCAGCGCGAACCAAGGGAGACGATCTGCTCTTCGGGATCGTCGACCAGCACCCACCCCCTGGTCGTGAGAAATTCGGCAACCGCCTCCAATGATTTCATGGCACCCTTTTGTGACGGCATTGACCCACCGGAACTTTTTGGTATTGACGGGCTTGCCTTTTTTAACAACAGGAACTATTATTGACTCATGGACACACAAGACACCACCACACAGTTGCGAGAGGTAGCCATCGAGTTGGGAGACTGCTGCTCCTGCCAGGGCTGCATAGAACTCAATCCTGATGTGTTCGCCTGGGACGAGGTGCTGGACATGCCCTTTGTGAGCCGGCCCGAGGTGACCGAGGAAGAGGTCCAGGACATCATGAACTGCTGCCCCGAAGGATGCATCGTCTTCGTGGACGAGTAGCCCGGAACACCGGCCAGTCTCGACACATGCGCGGCCCGGATCACCCTGGTCATGGCATCGGGGTGGATCACGCCTTGCCTTTGTCCTTGGGGGGCAGGGAGCAGGTTTCGCTGCAACAGGTGCCGAAAAGAAATCCGCAATAGGTATGAAAAACTCGTGTCTGCCGCTCCCGCTGCTCCTCTGTGAGCGGCTTGACATCGGCCTTGCGTACCATTTCCAGCAGCGCGTCCCAGTTTGGGACCGCGTGCATGCCCGTGGCAGCCACCTCCCCGGTGCGCACATCCATGAGTGAGGCGTTCATGGTGTCCGTGACCAGCGCGTATGGCACTGGGCCACCCTCCACCAGCCGGGCCGCGCACACGGTCTCCCGCTCGAAGCTCCCCACATTCCCGGCACAGAAGAGAACAACAAAAATCGGCCTGTCCTTTTCATCGTAGACCACGAAATCGAGTGGCCGCTCGTATTCCTCACCGTCGATGCAGTAGGTCAGTTTGACCTTGGCCCTGATCCGTTCGCGGGGGTAGCCTTGCTCCTCCACAAGCAGTCGGGCCAGGGCCTGACGAAACTCCTCGAAGGTGGTCTCATCGATCTCCTCGCCGCTCAGATAGTCGCGCAACGTGCCCCCCAGGCTGGTCTCGTGCATGGCCCGTCCTCCGTTTGACCCAGTCTACGGCACTGGGCAGACCGCGTCCACCCCCCTGCCGGATCGCCCTGACACATATCCAAAACAAAGGAGCCCCCAAGCGGAGGCTCCCTGTCATATCAATGGGGTAACCCTGCTCTATTGCATCAGACTCTTGCCCGCTGCCATCGCGTAGTTGAACAGCGGAGCCGGAATCATGCCGATCAGCAGCACGGCGGCGGCCAGCAGGCCGGCACCCGCAGATGCAAACCAGCTGTTGTCCGGGGCAGGAGTCAGCTCCGGGGCCGTGTCTTCGGTGAAGGCGTGCCGGAACAGGCTCAGGTAGTAGTAGATGGCTATGGCCGAGTTGAGCACCAGGGTGATGACCAACCAGTTGTAGCCGTGGTCCCAGGCCGACGTGATCAGGAAGAACTTGCCCATGAAGCCCATGGTGGGCGGCAGGCCGACCAGGGCAAAGGCCCCGGCGGCCAGGGAAAAGGCCAGCACCGGGGCTTTCTTGTACAAGCCGTTGAGATCGTTCAGCTTGAGATTGCGGCCATCCACGGCCACGCGACTGACGACCCAGAACACCAGCAGATTCATGACCAGATAGGCCAGGGCGTAGAAGGCGGCGGCAGCCAAGCCTTCGGCGGTGCCGCTGACCAGACCGAGCATGATGTATCCGGCGTGGGCCACGGACGAGAATCCAAGCAGACGCTTGATGTCGGTCTGGGCCAGGGCCGCGAGGTTGCCGTAGGTCATGGAGAGCGCACCGAGCACCGCGAGCAGCGTGGTGATCTCAAGACCGGGCTTCAGGAACACGGCCATGCGCGCCAGCACGATGATGGCACCCATCTTGGGCAGCGTGGCCACGAACGCAGCGGTCTCGTTGCTGGCTCCCTGATAGACATCCGGGCACCAGAAGTGGAACGGGAACAGGGCCAGCTTGAAGAACATGCCGCCCAGGAACAGGGACAGGCCGACCACCGCCATGGGCTGGTCGGCAAAGGTCCACGACTTGTTCATCAGCTCGGCGATGTAGGTGGTGTGCTGGCTGGCCATGATGTAGGACAGGCCGTACAAGGCCAGGGCCGTGGCCACTGCGCCGAACAGGATGTACTTGATACCCGCCTCTGCCGCGCCCTTGCTCTTGGCGCGCAGCGGAATGACCGCGTAGAGGCTGTAGGAGGCAAGCTCCAGGGCCAGATAGATGGTGATCAGCTCGACGGACGAGGCGAGCATCATCAGGCCCAGGGTCGAGAAGCCGAGCAGCATGTAGTAGTCTGCCCGCTTGCCCTCGGCCAGCGTGGGCTGGCGCGAGGCGTTGATGACGGTGACAAAGAAGCCAAACGCTATGGCGATCTTGAAGAACTGGGACATCATGTCGATCTTGTAGACATCCCAGAACATGGTGCCATGCAGGCCGTACCCCGTGACAGTGACGAAGAGGCCGAGGCCTGCGCCAAAGGGCAGCCACTTCTCCACCACGGGTTTCCATTCCCGGTCGCCCAGGCTTTGAATCATCAAAACCAGGACCAGACACAGGAAGTACAGTTCCGGGACAACCAGAGTGATGTTGAAATTCACGTCTGCAACTCCCTATTTCTTGCCCGCAAGGACACCGAGGATGTCGTTTGCGGCGGTTTGCATGGGCTGCTCGGTCTCAAGATGGGCGACCTTGCGCTTGTCAAAGTTTTCAAGCAGCTTGTTGACGGACGGGTCTATGACCTTGAAGAACAGGGCCGGGTTGAGCCCGATCCAAAACACGAACACCGCCGGAATGGTCAGATAGACCCACTCGCGGGCGTTCAGGTCCTTCCACTTCTTGGCGGAGGAGGGCTGGCCCCAGGCCATCTTGAGGGACACGCGGAACATGTAGGCCGCGGCCAGCAGCGCGCCGGGCACGCAGAGCATGCCAAGCCAGATGGATTCCTGGAACGCGCCCACAAAGACCAGGATCTCGCCCACGAATCCGTTGGTGCCGGGGAAGCCGAACGAGGCCAACGCCATGAGACCCCAGAAGAACATGAAGGCGGGCATGTGCTTGCCAAGGCCCATGTTCTTCTCGATGTCGCGGCTGTGGCTGCGCTCGTAGACCGCGCCGATCATCATGAAGAGCGCGCCGGTGACGATGCCGTGGTTGAGCATCTGGAAGAGCGCGCCTTCGACGCCGCGCTGGTTGAACAGGAAGATGCCCAGGGTGACAAAGCCCATGTGGCCCACCGAGGAGTAGGCGACCAGCTTCTTGATATCCGTCTGGCCCAGGGCGATGGCTCCGCCGTAAATGATGGAGACGATGGAAATCGCGATCATCATCGGGGCGAAGTATTCGCTGGCCGCCGGAGTCAGGGGGAGGCAGAAGCGCAGGAACCCGTAGGTGCCCATCTTCAGCAGCACTGCCGCCAGGATGACGGAACCGGCTGAAGGCGCCTGCACGTGCGCCGCCGGAAGCCATGTGTGGAACGGGAACATGGGCACCTTGATGGCAAAGGCCAGGGCCATGGCCAGGAATGCCCAGAACTGGAAGCGGAAGGTGAAGGTCTGCTCCATCAGTTCGGGAATGGCAAAGGTGCCGCCCGTGATCCTGAAGGCCACGATGGCCGCCAGGAGCAGGGTCGAACCGGTCAGGGTGTACAGGAAGAACTTGAGCGAGGCGTACTTCCTGTCGTCTCCGCCCCAGACCGCGATGAGCAGGTACATGGGGATGAGCATGGCCTCCCAGAACACGTAGAACAGGACCAGATCAAGCGCACAGAAGACGCCCAGCACCGCCGATGTCATGAACAGCAGGCAGAAGTGGAACTCCTTGACGCGCTTGCCGATGTAGGTCCACGAGCACATGACGCACAGCGGCAGCACCGCCAGCGTCAGCCAGACCATGAGTATGCTGATTCCATCGACGCCGAGGAAGTATTCGAGGTTCCATTGATGGACCCAGTCGAGACGCTCGACGAATTGGAAATCCGCGTTGGGTTTATAGCCGAGCAATGGCACGGCCAGCAACAGCTCGATGACGGACACCACGAAGGTGTACATCCGCACGACCTGCGGAGCCCGCAGGAAGAAAAGTCCGCAGGCCGCGACGAGCGGGAATAGGATCAACAGTGTGAGTACCGGATATCCGAAGTCCAAAACTAGCTCTCCTTAGATTGTCCGGCTTAGCCGAAGTACCAAACGAGGGCAAAAATGCCCAGGCCAAGAACGGCGGCGAACGCCAGGTAATCCTGCAGGCGTGCTGTCTGGGCCTTGGCCCCCACCCTGCCGATGTTCCTGACGGTGTAGGCGCTTCCGTCCACCACAGTGTCGATGCCCTTCTTGTCGAACCAGGAAGTCCCGTCGCCCATGCCGATCAGCGAGCGCAGACCAGCCGTGCGGTAGACCTCGGTCCAGAAGTCGTCAACCTTCGAGATCGGCCAGCACAGGGCCCGCATGACCACGCGCCCGATGAGCCGGTAGAACCAGTCGAAGTCCAGGTTCAGCTTGGCGTGCGGGGTGATGATCTCGCGGGTCAGGTAGAAGGCCAGACCGGAGAAGCCGAGCAGCAGGCCGGAGTTTATGACCTTGTCGATGGTCCAGGGGTGGTATGCGTGCTCGACCGCAAAAGGCAGGTAGCGGTAGAGCATGTCGGGGTAGACGCCTTGGGCGATGCACAGCAGGCCGGTCAGCCCCATGCCCACGTACATGTTGAACGGGATCGGCTTGACCTCGCCCACATACTCCCGCTTGCCGCCCCAGAAGGCGAAGTACGGAAGCTTGATGCCCACAGAGATGAAGGTACCCACGGCGGCGATCTCCAGACAAAGAGCCAGGATCGTGTGGTGGGCCTCAGCCGCACCGGCGATGGTCATGGTCTTGGAGATGAAGCCGTTGAAGAGCGGCATGCCGGAGATGGACAGGGCCGCCACCATGTACCAGACCATGACCCACGGCAGCCGGTAGGCCAGCCCGCCCAGCTTGTCGAGCTTGGCGGTGCCCACGGCGTAAAGCAGGCAGCCGGTGCCCATGAACAGGAGGCCCTTGTACAGGATATGGGCGTAGGCGTGGGCAATGGCGCCGTTGAGCGTCATGGCCGTGCCGATGCCGATGCCCGCCACCATGTATCCCACCTGGGAGACGATGTGGTAGGAGAGGATGCGTCTGGCGTTGTTCTCTATGCACGCGTACAGCACGCCGAAGACCGCCATGCAGGTGCCGGCCACGGCCAGGATCTCCCAGCCCGCGAAGCCCCGGCAGAGCACATAGACCGCTGTCTTGGTGGTGAAGGCGCACATGTACACCGCACCGCCGATGGAGGCGCGGGGGTAGGCGTCGGGCAGCCACGCGTGCAGGGGCACGACCGCGGCGTTGACGCAGAAGCCGATGAGGATCAGCCAGTCATAGAGCTGGGCCGCGCCGGGCTCGACGCCGATGAAGGCAAAGGAGCCGGTGGCCTTGTATTTGAGCAGCAGGCCGCACAGCAGGAACAGGCCGCCCACGGTGTGGTACATGAAGTAGCGGAAGCCCGCGCCGACCGACTCCTTGGTCCGGGCCTGCCAGATCAGGAAGGTGGAGCCGATGCTCATAAGCTCCCAGAACAGGAAGACCGTCAGCAGATCGCCCGCGAAAACGCAGCCGAAACCGCCCGCAACGTAGAGGGAGCCGCACACGTAGTGCCCTCTGTCCTCCACATGCATGCCGTAGATGGCACCCGCCACCGCGATGACCGCGAAGACCTGGCCGAAGACGATGGACAGCTTGTCCACCCGGCCCAGCACCAGCGACTGGCTCAGGTAGTCGAGATTGCCGTACATGCCCGGCTCCACGGTCATGATGCTCGCCAGGGCGATGAACGGCGGAATCAGGGCCAGCGCGCCGCGAAAGGCCTTGTTCAGCCACAGATTCCTGGGAATGAACGGCACCAGCAGCGCCAGGGCCAGGAACGCCATGGAGGGATGGAAGAAATTAATCTCCATAGTAGTCCTCCTTTCTGGCGATGAACGGCTGTATGATTTTCTTCATGACAATGACCATCCCAAGACCGACCACAAGACCGAATCCCGCGAAGAACCCGGGGTACTTGTCGAGGCCGAAGTGCGGGTGGTGCGTGACAAAAGGAACGTTGAGCACCAGCAGCACGCCCAGCACGACGAAGAAGATGATTCTCCACGTCTTCCAGTTGTCTCTCCATTTGGCGAGGAGTTCGCCCAATCCGTTATGACTCATTATATCCCCCTAGAACTTGCCGAATACGTTGACGAAGTTCAGGAAAGTCTGCGGGTACAGACCCAGTAACACTGATATGACCGCCGTGATGAACAGCGGCACGACCATGGTCTTCGACGCCTCGTTGTACTGCGCTATGTTCGCCTCGGGCGACGCCGTCTTGAAGAAGGCGCGGTAGAGGATGGGCAGGAAGTAGCCCGCGTTGAGCGCGGTACTGGCCAGGAGCGCCACCAGGAGCGGCATCTGGTTGGCCTGCAGCGTGCCGTTGACCAGATACCACTTGGAGGCGAACCCGCAGACCGGCGGCATGCCGATCATGGACAGCGAGGCTAGGCCGAAGGCAGCGAATGTCCATGGCATCCTGCGGCCAAGACCATCCATAAGACTGATCTTTTTCAGATGCGTGGCCACATAGATTGCGCCGGCGGCCATGAAGAGCGTGATCTTGGAGAAGGCGTGGTGGGCGATGTGCATCACCCCGCCCTGCACCGCCGAGTCCGTCAGCATGGTCACGCCGATGACGACGTAGGAGAGCTGGGACACCGTGGAATAGGCAAGTCGCGCCTTGATGTCGTCCTTGGTCAGGGCGATGAGCGAGGCCACCACGATGGTGAAGGCCGCGATATAGGCGGTGCCGATGCCCAGGGTCGTGTCGCCGAGCATGGTGCCCGGCGCGCCCACGAAGACCTGGCTCAAGGTCAGCGTGCCCGCCGTCTTGGTGCCAAAGCCCGAAAGGACGATGCGGCTGACGCAGAACACGCCCGCCTTGACAACCGCCACCGCGTGCAGCAAAGCCGAGACCGGGGTGGGCGCGACCATGGCCGAGGGCAGCCAGTTGTGAAACGGCATGAGCGCCGCCTTGCCGATACCGAAGATGTACAGCCAGTAGGTGAGCGCCACCAGTCTGGGATGCTCGGCCACGACCGCAGGCGAGAACATGCCGTTGACGATGTCGGTCAGATGGAAGTCCAGGTTGCCGACCAGCACGTAGGTCAGGACCATGGCGGGCAGCAGGAAGAGCTTGGACGTTCCCATCAGGTAGACGATGTACTTGCGCGCGCCCATCTTGGCGTCGGCGTCCTCGTGGTGGTAGACCAGAGGATACGTGAACACCGTGATGACCTCGTAGAAGAGGTAGAGGGTGAACACGTTGGCCGCGAAGGCCACGCCCACGGCACCGAAGATGGCCACGCCGAAGCAGATGTAGTACCGGGTCTGGGCGTGCTCCTTGAGCCCGCGCATGTAGCCGATGTTGTAGCTTGTGGCGAAGAACCACAGCAACGACGCGATCAGGGCGAAGATCATGCCAAGCCCGTCCGCGGCGAACGCTATGGTTATGCCGGGCATTATTGTCGTCACATGGTAGTACCACACCTCGCCCTGCAGCACGGCGGGTGCCATGGACAACACACACAGAAACGTGGCGGCTGCCGCGACAAAGCTGACGGCCTCACGTTTGTTTTCATCTTTGCGGTTCAGCCAGATAAAGAGCGGCGCGATCAGTGTGATCACCACCGGCAGGAGTATCCGGGAACTCTCTATGGTAACCCCGTCCATCATAGCTATTCCTTCAAGGTAGTGATGTCACTGGTTTGGGCGGAACCGAACCGCCTGGCAACGACCACGACTATCGCCAGCACGAGGGTGGCCTCAGCCGCGGCAAGCCCCATGACGAACAGGGTGCCGAGCTGGCCAAGGGTCGCGCTGAAATCCGTGAGCTGGGCAGCCGCCACGATGGACAGGCCCGCGCCGTTGAGCATCAGCTCAACGCAGATCAGCATGCCGACGAGGCTTCTCCGCTGGGTCAGGCCGTAAAGGCCCGCGCACAACAGGATCAGCGCAACAAGTTGGTATAGGGTCAGGGCGCTCATCTATTTCTTCCCCCTCTTCTCCCAGGTCAGGAGCACGGCGCCAGCCATGGCGACCATGAGAATTACCGAGATAAGTTCAAAGGGCAGGAAATACGTGCCCAGAAGCCCCTCGCCCAGTTGCTTGATGTCGACCTCGGTGGGAATCGCGATGGACTGCACGGGCCGGGTCATGACCAGCCAGCCGAGCACTGCCGCAGGCGCGATGGTGGCCGCCAGCCCGAAGACATAGGTCTTCATGGGCGCGGGGGCGGACTCGTCGCCGCCGCTCTCGGCCCGCGTGAGCATCACTGCGAAGAAGATCAGAACGCTGACAGCGCCCACATAGATGAGCAGCTGCATGAAGGCCATGAACGGGGACGCCAGCAGCAGGTACATGCCCGCCACGCCGACCAGGGTGGTGATCAGCCCGACCAGGGCGCGCACAAGGCTGGTGCTTGACACGGCGAAGACGGACCCGCCGATGATGACTGCCGTGTAGATGCCAAAAGCCACTTTTGCCAGGACTTCCATATTAAGCCTCCTTCTCCGCCGCAGCCGGCTTGGCTTCGGTTTTGGGAGCGGGAGCGGAAAGGTCCGTCGCCTTCTCCCTGAGCCGGGCGAGAAGATCGATGTGCATCTCTTTCCGGGACGTGGCCACCCAGTATATGTTGTTGGAGAACCGGAGCGTGTTTGCCGGGCAGTTGTCGATGCAGGTGCCGCACAGGCTGCACAGGGTGTAGTCGTACATGAACTTGGCCGGATACTTGGGGCCCTTGGGCCTGGTGACCTTCTCCCCCCGCTCCTCGGCCTCCTTCCATGCCTGCTCCTGTTCGGGAGTGGTCACCGGAGGCTTGCTCTTGACGACCTTGAGGCAGTTGCTCGGGCAGTTGGTCACGCACATCATGCAGGAGATGCACTTGGGCGTGGCCGGATCCTTGGGCATGCCGATCAGCTCGACATGCCCGCCGTAGGTGGACAGATTTTCATCGTCGATGACCTGACGCGGGTAGTGGACGGTGATCAGGGGCTGGCAGAAGTACTTGCCCGTGATCTTGAGCCCCACCAGCAGACTCCAACAGTCGATGATCGGCTGTATGACGTGTTTTCTCAATGCATTCATGGTTACACCCCTACAGCTTCATGATCAGCGCCGTGGCCAGCAGGTTGAACGTCGCCAGCGGCAGCAGCCATTTCCAGTTGATGTTGAGAAGCTGGTCGAACCGCACGCGGGGGAAGGTCCAGCGGGCCCAGATCATGAGGAACAGCAGGGCGTAGGTCTTCACCAACATCCACCACCAGCCCTCGATGCCGGGAATCGGGCCGTGGAAGCCGCCCAGGAACAGCACCGAGCAGACCGAGCACAAGACGACCATGTACCCGTACTCGGCCATGAAGAAGAGGCCGAAGCCCATGGACGAATACTCGGTGTGGAATCCGGCGGTCAGCTCCGACTCGGCCTCGGCGAGGTCGAACGGGGCGCGGTTGGTCTCGCCGAACATGGCGAAGATGAAGATGATGAAGGCGAGCGGCTGCTTCCAGATGATCCAGTTGCCGATGTGTCCGGCCTGCTGGGCCGTGATCTCGGTCAGGTTCAGGGTGCTGGTCATGAAGGCGATGGCCAGCACGGTCAGCAGCAGCGGAATTTCGTAGGCCACGATCTGGGCCACGGCGCGGGCCGCGCCCAGGATGCCCCACTTGTTGTTGGAGCCCCAGCCCGCCAGGATCACGGCCAGCCCGTTGAAGCTGGAGAAGGCCAGGATCAGCAGCAGGCCGAGATTGACCTCCATGCCGGTGAGCATCGGGCCGTACGGGATGGGCATGAAGAGCAGCAGCACCGGGATCATGGACAGAATCGGGGCCAGCCAATAGAGGAAGCCGTCCGCGTTGTCCGGGGTCAGGAGCTGTTTGCCCATGAGTTTCAGGCCGTCTATGAGGGTCTGCAGGATGCCATGGGGGCCGACCTCGTACGGGCCGGGCCTGCGCTGGATGTGGCCCGCGAATTTGCGCTCGCAGTAGACCAGCACCAGGGCGTTGACGCCCAGCCAGGCCATGGAGCCGACCACGGCAATGACCAGTGGTATCAGGTTCTGTATGAATTCGTTCATTGATCCACCCTACCTGTCGAGTTCAGGGATAATCAGGTCCAGGCTTCCCAGGATGGCCACGGCGTCGGCCAGGATGGTGCCAGTGGCGGCCTCGGCGAACGCGTGCATGTTGGAAAAGCCCGGTGCGCGCAGCTTGACGCGGTACGGGACCTTGTTTCCATCAGAGGCAATGTAGACGCCGATCTTGCCGCGCGCGCCCTCGACCGCGAAGTAGGCCTCGCCCGCCGGGGGTTTCATGGCGGGCTTGGGGGCCTTGTCCACGATATACTTGCCCTCGGCACCGGGGAGCTGCTCCAGGGCCTGCTCGATGATGCGCAGGCTCTGCTCCATCTCCGCCACGCGGACCAGGTAGCGGCCCGCCGAGCAGGCCGATTCCTGGGTCGGGATCTCGAAGTCGAACCGGTCATAGACCGAATACGGCTCGTCCTTGCGCAGGTCGTAGGGCACGCCCGCACCGCGCAACACAGGGCCGGTGCAGCCGTAGCGACGGCACATGTCCTGGTCGATGATGCCGACGCCCTCGATGCGGCGACGGAGAATGATATTCGCCGTGACCAGATCGTGGTACATGGGCAACCGCTTGCGAAAATGCGGGATGAACGCCTTGATCAGCTCGATGCATTTGTCGTCCATGTCCATCTGCAGGCCGCCGACGCGGAAGTTGCTGTAGGTCAGCCTGGAGGCCGAGGGGCGCTGCAGGATGTCCAGGAGCATTTCGCGATCGTCAAAGGCGTACATGATGGGCGTGAACGCGCCCAGGTCGAGGATGTAGGCGCCCCACCACAACAGGTGGGAGGTGAGGCGGTTGAGCTCGGTCATGATGACCCGCAGATACTGCGCGCGCTCGGGCACCTCGATGCCCATCAGTTTTTCGACAGCGCCCACGTAGGCCCAGTTCCAGGCCATGGGGTGTCCGTAGTCGACGCGTCCCATGTTGGGGATGAAACCGCCCCAGGTTTGGGTTTCGCCCATTTTTTCGTGCATGCGGTGCAGGTAGCCCAATACGGGCTCGGCGCGGACGATGTACTCGCCGTCCACCTCGATCACGATCCGAAGCACGCCGTGCGTTGACGGATGCTGCGGACCCATGTTGATGATCAGGGTTCCGTCCTGCTTTCCGGCCTCAAACTTCTGGGTGTAGAAATCACCCTTCATCTGGTCCATGTTTTGGTAAGCCGACATAAACTCTCAGTCCGGTTTATATACCGACCGGTTGCCCCGGCCTACGCGTCGGAGGCCTCCCCGGCCTCCGCTACCGCAAACAATGCGTCTATGACCCCGGTCGAGGAAACGACCTCGCCAAGGCTCAGGACATCCTTGATGGACAGCCGGGCCTTGTCGGATTTGACCAGGGGGTGCAAATCCGCGCTCTCGACCGGCATGAGCAGCGGCACGAGGTTCGGATTGCCCTCGAAGATGATGCCGTGAAAGTCGCGGGTCTCCCGCTCGTGCCACTCCGCGCCATCATAGACCGAGGCGATGGACGGCACGACTGGGTTGTCCCTGGGGATGAGAACGCGAAGCGTCACCCGCTCGTCGATGGTCCAGCGGTTGAAATGATAGAGCACCAAAAATCCCTCGTTGAAATCCAGAGCCAGGATGTCTTCCAGGGAGTATTCGGCCTCGATGAGCTTCCGGGCCGCCTTGACGATCTGCCCGGGAACCAGGAACACGGACCAGACGTTGCCCGTCGCGCCCTTGTCCTGCCTGGCCACCAGTTGGGTGGGAATGCCTGCAAGTGCCTGAAGCATGATCAGCCCTCCACCCCGGTGGCCACAGGCCACCAGCGTTTGCCCGTGATCTGCCGCTGCAACTGGAAGAAGCCCTCAAGCAACCCTTCCGGCCTGGGCGGGCATCCCGGCACGTACACGTCGACGGGGATCAATGTATCCACGCCCTCAATGACGTTGTAGTTGTCCTTGATCTTGAACGGACCGCCGGAGATGGCACAGTTGCCCATGGCGATGACCCACTTGGGGCCGGGCATCTGCTCGTAGAGCCTGACCACGGCAGGGGCCATCTTCTTGGTCACGGTACCAGCCACGATCATGACATCCGACTGACGCGGCGACGGGCGGAAGACCTCCGCCCCGAAGCGGGCCATGTCGAACCGGGCCATGCCTGTGGCCATCATCTCGATGGCGCAGCAGGCCAGCCCGAAGGTCATGGGCCACAGCGACATGGAGCGGCAGACATCGAAAAGATCCTGCGCCAGCTTCAAGTTGACGATGGGCGGGTCCATTCGATGGCCGCCCGCCGTCAGGAATTCCTTGTGCACTACTGAATCCTGCGCGGCCATGTAAACACCCCTTTCGCCCAGAAATAGACGACCGAAAGAATAAGGAAGAACAGGAAGATGAAGACCTTCACAAAGGAAACCCAGCCTTCGGCGTCAGCATACGCCGTGGCGACCGGGAACAGGTAAAGGACATCCACGTCAAAGGCGAGGAAGATCAGGGCGTACACATAATACGACACCCCCCATCTCGCCCATGAACTCCCGTAGGGGACCATGCCGCACTCGTACGGCATGCCAGTGTCCCCGCCTCTCGCCCTGGGGGCGAACAGGACCGCAAGTATCAGCGGCCCGCAGGCGAACATGAGCCCCGCAAGCAAGAACAACACGATGGAAAAATGCAGCCAATTGAAAACCATACTCAGTCCTTTAAAGGTAAATAGTGCATGGAACCACGGAACAATACTTAAATTCCGAGGATACGCACTCCCATGCCCCGAAAAAAGGGTTTAGTCAAGTAGATCGCCCTTTTTTTCGCGAAGCTCCGAAGTTGTAAGTGCTTGATATTACAGACTGTGCCAGGAGTCTTGATAAAGTCGAGAAAACACACGCCATCGGGAGCCCGGATCTGCCGGCATAGGCGACGATTCTTCGGAAGACAGAATAAAGGCCCGACCGGATGCGGTCGGGCCAGGCGTGATTGGGCCGCGATGGTGTTCAATTGGTGACGAAAACACTGGCCCGGCATAGGCCGCAGCGACGGAGCGGATTACCTTCCGCTCCAATCCACCTCTCGGACATATTGGTCAATGATGCGCTCCATGGTCCCGTCCCGCTGCATGACAAGGATGGTTTCGTTGAATTCCGCAAGCCGGTCCGCGTAGGGCGAATCATTCCCGACCAGGAGGTGAAAGGGCATGGATTCCAGGACAACGCCTGTCTGGATGACATCCCGCTCGACTCCGACCGCACGGATGTCGGGCCACGCCCCGCCGGGCCACTCGATGACGATGTCCCCGCGCATCTGGGCCAGCATGAGCCAGACGCCCTTGAGGTTGGGCGTTTCGTAGGTCTTGATGCCGCGCACGCTGATGTTTTCCTCGTTCCACCCGTTACCCATGTAGGTGATTACCGAAAAACCGCCGTCCCGGATGTCGTCGATGCCGGTGATGGCCTTGATCTCACTGATCCTTGGATGGTCGGCACAGGTGAAGATTACCAGCTGCTTGCGGTAGAACGGGTCGGAATGTGTCCGGGAGTAGGCCAGCCGCTCCGCTGTCGGGACCGTGATCATGGCGTCCGCCTCGCCGCCTTGCACGTTGGTCTGGCAACGGCCCCACGGATAGGCGTGCCAAGCCGTCTCGACTCCGATCCGGCCCAGGGCCTCGCTGACGATCTCGTAGAAGAATCCGGTCATTTTTCCGGCGTCATCCCGCGAGAAGAACGGCCAAAAGTCGGGATAATCAACGCGCAAGGGAGCCTGTTCCGCCGCAAAGGGCGGACAGGGAACCAGGACAAGCAGGCAAACCAGGGCCAGGTTCCGCCCCAGGGATTTCGCCCGCTCCCGAAGAAAAAATGAAAGGACCACCATACCCCATCTAAACACATGGAGTATAATGGTCAACAGACTTTTTGCGATATCCCTACAGGGCCTCGGGTCGGGCGCGGGCAAAAAACCGGAAAGCGGCTACCTGGGAACGCCGCACTCCCTGAAGGTGCCGAACCTGACCCCGCCGCGCCGCTTGACGCCATACATGGCGGAATCCGCCCGGCTGATGAGGGAGACGCCATCCTTGCCGTCGTCCGGGAAGAAGCTGATGCCCACGGTCGCCCCCACCCGGATGTGCTCGCCGGTGATGACATAGGGGGTGGTCATGACCTCCAGCAGGCTCTGGGCCACGGTCAGCGCCCCATTCTGGTCGTCGAGGCATTCGAGGAGCACGCCGAACTCGTCTCCACCCAAGCGGGCCAGGGTGTCTGCCTCGCGGACGCGCTTTTGCAGCCGCCCCGCCACCATGCGCAGCAGTTCGTCGCCCGCGTGGTGACCGTAGGTGTCGTTGACCCGCTTGAACTCGTCAAGATCAATGAACAGGACCGCCACAATGGAATCGGTCCGCTTGGCCGTGACCAGGGCGTGCTCGAGGCGGTCGAAGAAGAGATGCCGGTTGTAGACGCCCGTCAGGCTGTCGATGGTGGCCAGATGCTTGAGTTCAAGCTCGGTCTGCTTTCGTCTGGTCACATCCTCCAGAACGCCTTCGACAAGCTCGGTGCCGTTGTCGAAGGTCACCAGCCGGGAGCTTTCGGAGCACCAGAACGTGTCCCCGTTCCGGCGGCGTCCGCTGAACTCGAAACTGGAAACATAGCCGTCACGGCGCAGAATGCCCATGTACCGGTTCATATCGTCGGATTCGACCATGAGCTGCCGCCGCAGGCCACCGACCCCGATCATCCCGGCCGGGTCGTCAAAGCCGAAAAGCCGGGCCATGGCCGGGTTGACTTCGGTAAAGGTGCCGTCCGGCGTGCATTGAAAGATGCCCTCCACGGCGCGCTCGAAGATGGAGCGGTATTTTTCCTCGGCCTGCCGCAGCGAGCGCTCGGACTGGACACGGCTCTCTATCTCGCGCTCAAGCAGCACTTTCTGGCGGTGCATCTGGAGAAACACCTGCACCTTGCTCGTCAGGGTCTGCACGTTGACGGGCCTGAAAAGGTAATCGACCGCCCCGGTCTCGTAGCCCATCCTGACATTTTCCTCGTCCTGATAGATGGCGGTGATGAAGATGATGGGGACATGCCTGCCCCGCGGCAACTGCTTGAGGTGCATGGCCGTCTCATAGCCGTTCATGCCCGGCATCTGGATGTCGAGCAGGATCAGGGCGAATTCGTGCTCGCCCGCCAGGGTCAAGGCCTCGTGGCCGCCCCTGGCCTGGACGATTTCACACCCCTGCCGACGCAGCATGTGGTCGAGCAGGGTCAGATTGGTCTGCGAATCATCAACAATAAGAACTTTTTGCATCGGCTCGCTCTCACAAATCAGTCCGTCCGGCATCGGACGGCACAGGCAAAACCCGCTCCAGCCTGACCGCCCCATCCACATAGGGCGAGGCCCTGAGCACGAAATCAAAACGGTCAAGGGCCATGCACAGCTCGAAATCCCGCTCCGGCGCATAGGTCTTTTCCGGGTCGAAGAACTTCTGCGCGCTGTCCACCTGGGCCAAAAACGACTTCAGGGTCTCGAAGCTGTTGGGGTAGTCCTCCAGCGCGTTCTTCAGGTACATGGCGCACATCATGTCCTCCTGGGCGCGCATGACCCCAGCCGTGCCCATGGCCACCAGGGTCACGACCTCGGGATTGCGGACACGCAGGTACTCGACCAGCGCTCCGGCGTTGACAAAAGAGCCGGTGAGCACCTCGTCGGCCCCGGTGCAGGCCAGCAGTCCCTGCGTTCCGGCGCTGGTGGTGTGCACCACCGTCCTGCCGGAAAAATCCGCGTGCTCTATCTCGGTGGGCGAGTTGCCGTAGTCGAACCCTTTGGGCATGATGCAGTCGCGTTCGCCCATGAGGATACCGCCATGCTCCCCGGCCAGCCGCCGGGCCAGATCCACATCGGCCGCGGCAAGATAGTCTTGCGCCCCGTTGTCCACAGCGTAGCAGGCGACCGAAAAAGCCCTGAATACGTCGATAACCACGGCAACGCCACGCGCGCGTCGCGCTCCGTCAAGACATTCAGCAATGTTTACAATCATTTATATACTTCCAGACCATAAAGTTTTACCTAGTTGAATCTCATGGCTTTCGATATCAGTCAACCTTTTGCACAGTTTTCTTTTCAACACGACCCAGTTTTTTCGGTAAAATCGGACTACATTGCCCATAACAGACCATAAATAGTAATATTTGCCAGACATATTGACAAATCGGGACTATTTTGAAAGATGATCACAATGAAGAAAAAACGCGTTCTCGTCACCGGCGGCTCGGGCTTCCTCGGTTCACACATCTGCGAGCGCCTGCTCGCCATGGGGCACGAGGTGCTCTGCGTGGACAACTTCTACACCGGGCGCAAGGAGAGCATCCTGCACCTGATGGACAACCCCTATTTCGAGGTTCTCCGGCACGACGTGACCTTTCCGCTCTACGCCGAGGTGGACGAAATATACAACCTCGCCTGCCCGGCCTCGCCCATCCACTACCAGTTCGACCCGGTGCAGACCACCAAGACATCGGTCCACGGCGCCATCAACATGCTGGGGCTGGCCAAGCGCATCAAGGCCAAGATATTCCAGGCGTCCACCAGTGAAGTCTACGGCGATCCCGCCGTGCACCCGCAGACAGAGGACTACTGGGGCAACGTCAACCCCATCGGCATCCGCGCCTGCTACGACGAGGGCAAACGGTGCGCCGAGACCCTGTTCTTCGACTACAACCGCCAGCACGGCCTGCGCATCAAAGTGGGACGCATCTTCAACACTTATGGACCGCGCATGGCCATGGACGATGGCCGGGTGGTCTCCAACTTCGTGGTCCAGGCGCTGCGCGGCGAGAACATCACGGTCTACGGCAAGGGCGAGCAGACCCGCAGCTTCTGCTATGTGGACGATCTGGTGGACGGCATCATCGGCCTGATGGAAAAGACGCCTGACGACTTCACCGGCCCCGTGAACCTGGGCAATCCCGGCGAGTTCACCATCCTTGAGCTCGCCCGCGAGGTCATCGACCTGACCGGGTCCAAGTCGCAGATCGTGTTCAAGCCCCTGCCCTCGGACGATCCCATGCAGCGCAAACCGGACATCACCCTGGCCCGCAAGGCCATGGGCTGGGAACCAAAAATCCCGCTCAGGCAGGGACTGGTCAAGACCGTGGAATACTTCAGACGCTGCCTTGAAACAGCCTAGACAAGAAAAGCCGGGGCGACCCGGCTTTTTCATTGCAATTCGCCAGTTGCGCTAGCGCGGGATGCCCAGCGCGTCCCACAGCTGGCCCGCGACCGAAGCCAGCCCGTACTGGTTCACGACCTTGAGCCGGGCGGCCTCGGCCATCCTGTGTCTGAGGTCATGGTCACGGGCCAGATGGAGAACATGGCGCGTCCACTCCTCGATGTCGCGGGCCAGGAATCCGTCGATGCCGTGGTCCACGATCTCGCCCGCGCCGCCCTTGTCCGAGGCGACCACCACCACGCCGCAAGCCATGTAGCGCAGCACGTCCAGCCCGCTGACCGCCTGCGAATGGCCATCGTCAGGATACGGGGCAAGCCCGATGTCCATGGTCTGGAGCCGGGCGATCTCGCTTGCGCTTTCGGGCAGCGACCAGAAGACGAAATCCCTGCCCGGTCCATCATAGGGAGAATCCGATACAATGGAAAACTGGATGCCCACCCCCTTATCGGCCAGCCCGCCCACGATCTCGCCGAGGCAGTGCCTGTCGCCGCCCGTGACCATCCAGCCAACGCGGATGGGGCCGCCGTGGCCGGGGGCGCTGCCGTCGGTGTCCGGACGCGGCGCATACCGGGCCGCATCAAGGGGCGTCGGCACGATCCGCACCTGATCCTGAAACGGGGCCGCCGCCTTGGCCTGGGCCATGTTTTCCACAAGGCACAGGTCCGCCTCGGCGCAGATCCGCCTGAATCTGCGGGCAAGCATGGCCATGCGGCGTCTGGCCCCCCCGCCGTCCTGTTCCCTGGCGGGCAGGGTCCAGACCGCGTCGGCAAAATCGTAGACCAGTTTCGGAGCAAGCCGCCGAAGCGTCCGCAGCTCGCCCCTGGAGATAAGCTCGCGGTGGACCACAATCACGTCGGCCCCAGGCAGTCGGCTGAAGAACCGATAGCGGGCAAAACCCGACGCGGGCACCTCCAGCATGCAGACATCAAGACCGGCTGCCCGACCGGCCGCCACATGGGGCGCGACCCTGTAGGCGGCATGGGAACGCCGCGTCCCGCACGGGACGAGAAACACTGTTTTCATGGGATTTATCTGGAGAGAGTCTGTTCGATCATTTCCACATAGGGGTCCAGGCCGCAGGGTACATCCTGCGGCCAGACAAAGGGAGCCGGACGATCCTCACCCGACACCCGCAAGAGAATCGCGGCCAGCTCCGGCACGTCGGCGGGATCGGGGAACACCCAGCGGTCGGGCAGAAAACAGGCGCTGCCGTTGAGCGCGCTCGACACCGAGCGGCAGCCGCAGGCCAGGGCCTCGAGCACGGCATTGGAACAGGCGTCGTAAAAGGTCGCCAGCACAAAGACATCGATGCAGCGGTAGAAGGACGCCATATCGTCTACTCGACCCAGGAAGCGGACACGGTCCTCCACGCCCAGCTCACGGGCGAGACGCAGGTACTTGCCCGGCTTGCGGCCACCGGCCACATGCAGGACATGGTTCTCCGGCAGCCGGGCCAGGGCCATGAGCAGGGAGCGCACGCCCTTGAGCGCGAAATTGGTGGCCGCCGTGCCGATGACCACCTGATCCGGCCCGATGCCAGCCGCCTCCCGCAAGGTCTGCCGCCCGGCCTCGTCCACAGGCGAGAACCGGCTCAGGTCCGGCCTGTTGTAGATCACGTCGATGGCCGAGGGGTCCAGGTGCGGATGCGCGGCCACGGTCCAGTCGCGCACGAGGTGGGAAACCGCCACGATGCGCGGAGTGCGCCTCAGCCTGACGGTGTCCAGCAGGTGGATGGCCCAGTTGGCCGGGGCGAGGCGGCGGCGCGCCATCTTGAACCAACGGGGAAATCCGGCTGGCCAGGCGCGCCTGGAGAGCTTCCAGAACATGGAGATTGGGCCACCGCCGATGCGCAGGATATCCTGGTTGACGGTCTTGCCCATGCCAAAGACGAGATCATACCCGCCCGTGCGGCGCGCCCGCTCGGCCATCAGGGCGAACCAAAGGATCTTGATCACGCGCAGACCGCCGAAACGGCCCACCACCACCGGGGTGACCCCCTCGGGCGGCTCGGCCTCGCAGCGGGCGCAGATGAAGTCCACGGCGTGGCCGCGCCGGGCAAGTGCTTCGCCCAGACGCCAGGCAAAGGATTCGGCCCCGCCATACCGGCTCAGTCGCGGCATGACCAGGGCCAGACGCCCTTTTCTCTCGGATGTCTGCATAGGCACCCCTTGTGAACGATATTTCGGAGTTTGACAAGGCGGAGGTTGTTGCCGAACGCGGCGAAGAACGGTATGAAACCGGGACTTCCACGCCCAAAGGAGCCAGATGTTCTTCCTCACGCCCGCCTTGGACCTCAAGCTGTTCCTGCTCGTCAACCAGGAATGGCGCTGCGCCCTGTTCGACCTGATCATGCCCCTGCTCTCGTCCATGACCGCGCTCATGCTCTGCCTGGGGCTGGCCGCCATCTATGCCGTGATCCGCTCCGGGCGGCGGCAGCTCGTCTATTTCATCATCCTTTTCATAGCCATGGGCTTGGCCAACCTCTCCACCGACATGGTCAAGTCCCAGGTCAAACGGGTCCGGCCCCTCAATGCGGTGGCCGGCACCTTTCATCAGGCTCACGGCCACTGGGAGCAGCGGTCGCCGGATTTCGCCCAGACCAAGGAGGAAGGCACCTCCTACCCTTCGGCCCACGCGGCCAACACCATGTGTCTGGCCGCGCTCATGTGCCTGCTGTGGCCCGCGCTGGGCAAATGGCCCCTGCTGCTGCCGCTTTTGGTGGGCTATTCCCGGCTCTATGTGGGCAAGCACTACCCCACGGACATTCTGGCCGGATGGCTGCTCGGGCTGGCGGTGGCCCTGGTGGTGTGGATGGTCTGGCGCTACGGCCTGAGCCGTTTGCTCCGTCAAGACTGACCCGGACCCGGCCTAGTCGTCCCCGTTGACAGGAAGCCCGGCGTCGGCCACCTCGGCCCGGTAGCTGCGGTAGACAGCGGTGCCCAGCCAGATGGACCCCACGAACAAGACGATGCCCATGCCGATGGACAAAGCCATGCCCATGGTGGAATCCTTGTTCATGCCCGCCCCGAACAGGGCGAAGATGAAATTCTGCGGGATATAGCCCAGGGTCGAGCCGAGAATGAACGGCCCGAGCGGAATGGCACTGACCCCGGCGGCTAGATTGGTCAACGCATTGCTGCCAAAGGGGAAAAAGCGGATGGCCAGGGCCGTGCGAAACGGCTTGTACCGGAGGAATCCATCCACCCGCCGGATGCGGCTGCCCAGCTTGCGGGCCACGAACTCGCGACCGCCCCAGCGGGCGTATCCGGCGGCCAGGGCGCACCCCAGCCCGGAGCCCAGCGTGGAGAGCAGCGTGCCGCCCACCGCGCCAAAGGCGAATCCGCCGAGAAACCCGATCACCTGACGCGGCAGCCCGACCGAGGTAAACACCGCGCCCACCACCAGGAAGATGAACACCGACATGGGGCCGGTCCCCAGCACATGATCATTGAACCATTGCGTGTTCCTGAGCATGTCGTCCAGGCCGAGGCTGCGGCCCAGATACACGGCCAGACCAAGCCCGGCCAGCATGACCAGCCCCTTGACCACGGCCCTGAGCCCCTTCCTGTTGTCACGATATTTCGTGTCGCTCATTCTCGCTCTTCAGCCCTTGGCGGGCTTGCGCTTTCGCCCCTTGGTGCCGCTCCGGGGGTTCGCATCCTGTAGTAGACAATCAAAAGGCACGCCTGCCCGACCACAAACAGAGGATCGCTCTGGACCACGCCATAGGCCAGCCCGGCCAGACCCGACGCGGCGAGCAGCAGGACCATGCGCCCTGACAGGGGTTGTAACGCGTTGCCGCGCAAGCGCACAACGCACAATCGCACGAAAAAAGCCCCCTGGATCACGACCGGGAGGGCCAGAAGCCACCAGAAGGCAGGCAGCCGCATGGGCTTATTTCTTTTCCTTCACCGCGTAGTCTATGTGGCGCTTGATGAGCCACTGCACGCCGATGAGGTCGTATATCCCGGCCAGGGCGCGATCAAGCGTACCATACTTGGACACGCCGCTGAAGCGCTGGCGGTGGTTGACCTTGACCTCGTGGATGCGCGCCCCCTGCATTTTCATGAGGATGGGGAAATAGCGGTGCATGTTCTTGAAGCGCGGCAGCCGCCGCAGCAGATCGGCGCGCATGACCTTGAGCGAGCAGCCGGTGTCGTGCACGCCGTCGTCAGTGAACCAGTCGCGGATGGCGTTGGCGATCCTCGACGAGAGCCGCTTGACCAGCGTGTCCTTGCGCTTGGCACGCCAGCCGATGACCATTTCGCACTCGTCGCCGAACGCGGCGAGCATCTTGGGGATGTCTGCCGGGTCGTTCTGCAGGTCCGAGTCCATGGTCACCACCACCTGCGAGTCGGCGGCGTCGAACCCGGCGCAGAACGCGGCGGACTGCCCCCGGTTCTCGGCAAAGGCGACATAGCGCACCTCGGCATGCCGCTCGGCCAGCCCCCGGATGATGCTGAGGCTACGGTCCGTGCTGCAATCGTCCACAAAGACCGCCTCCCAGGGCCGCCCCGTGGAATCCGCCGCCCGCCTGATCTCGGCGAACAGGGTCTCAAGGTTGTCCTGCTCGTTGTAGACCGGCAGCACCACGGAAAATTTCTCTTGGTTGCTCATAGGCGAAATGAATTACGGAATTTGCCGGACAATGTAAACAGCCAACCTGGCTACGTCCGGCCCGCGCCCGCGCCCGCCGCATTGCGCGCCCCCAAGACTCAAACCGCCCTATCCATTCGTGTTTAAAGGACTTTCAAAAACAACCCTCTCCGACCAACGATCTTTTTTGACATTCTCTCAATAAGTGGTTGACAAAAACCGGCCCGCCACCTAGAACCTCCTTCTCACGTGACGCGGGGTGGAGCAGTTGGTAGCTCGTCGGGCTCATAACCCGAAGGCCATAGGTTCAAGTCCTATCCCCGCTACCAGAGAAATGACAGGCGCTTGGAAGACATTCCAAGCGCCTTTTCCTTTCCCTCTCCTCCGTCCGGCATATCCCGACTCCTGGCCTTCCCGCTCTCGCCCAGATACAGCGGCAACCACGAAAAAGCATATCGTTCCGCATCAATCCGCGTACCGTTCCTTTCAGTGCTCCATCACAAGCGGTCGCGCATGTCCGCCACCAGCCGCGGCATCGACAAACCGATTCCGCGCATCCAATTGACATTTTTTTTGATATTGTGCTATTCTATCTATAAATTAATAGCCTTGTGCTATCGCCTCAGGTTTTTCATCGTATAAACAGGAGGATGCGAGATGAAGGTCGAAATCTATCTGGCGACGCTCACACAGGAGTTCTACGCGAGCAAGCCCGGCACGAAGTGGTGGCCCGCCGTCCACTCCGTGGTCGAGGAAGGCGCCACTCGTTGGTGGCCCGCCGTCCACTCCGTGGTCGAGGAAGGCGCCACTCGTTGGTGGCCCGCCGTCCACGCCGAAGTGGTACGGTCAGAAACCAAATGGTGGCCGGCGGTCCACGCCCCAGTCGAACGCGCCGAAACAAAATGGTGGCCCGCCGTCCACCAGGTGGCGGATGAGCGGACCTGGCCGTCCGTGTACTCCTCGAAACCCGAAAAATGGAAGTCGGCCACCACGGGACCGGTCAAGTCGGCGCACCCGCTGGGCCGGGTCATCATCCGCGAAGAGGAATTCGGTGCAATCGTCTTCGATCCCATCAGCCAGGTCGTGCTCAAGGCCGATGCGGACGCGGCAAAGGCCATCGCCGCCATCGCAGCGGGCGAGGCGCCGAAGGACATCTTCCGATCCTTCAAGGCAGATGAAGACGTCCAGAAGCAATTCATATCTGTCCTGCGCAAGGTCGGGTTATGGGACGAGACGAAATAACGCTTCGGGGGCCGCTCTGGGTCCAGGCGGACATCACCACGAGCTGTTCCCTTTCGTGCCGCTACTGTTATGCGAGCCATTGGAAGGAAGAGCGGCACATCGACACGGAACGGTTCCTCGAACTGCTTGCGGAAATGGATGAAATGGGCGTCTTCCTCCTGCTGCTGGCCGGAGGGGAGCCGCTGCGGCACCCGGACTTCTTCCGCATCCTGGAGGCCGCCATCCAGACGAGAATGTCCGTCTCCGTCCTCACCAACGGCACGGAATCGCCGGAACTCGCGGTGCGGCTCGCGGAATGCCACAAGAACATCCACCCGTTCGTCGTCCAGGTATCGCTGGACCATCCTTCGGAGGCGGTCAACGACCGCACGCGAGGCAAGACCGCTTCCGTGAGGCAGTTCATCCACACCCTGGCCGAAAACGGCCTCACGCCGCAAATCGCCACCGTGATCACCACGGTCAACAAGGACCGGCTGGGGGACCTTTTCCATGCCTTCCACCCGACCATCCGGGCCTTCCACTTCATGAACCTGATGCCGCCGGAGCGTCCCACACGAGAGCTCGACTCCCTCATGCCCACGGATGAACAGCTCCGCGACTCCTACGCACTGCTCGCCGAACAGATGCGGAATTTCCCGGATATCCGTGTCTCGCACCCGCAGATGATGTGCTCGCCAACCGCCACCTCCCTGTTCCGGGAATCCACGGCCGAGGGGCACGGCTGCACCGCCTGCGGCACGCACGTGGGCATCGCTCCGAACCTCGACATGGTGGCCTGTTCGCTGGTTCCTTCCTCCGTGGTGGGCTCCCTGCGTGAATCGGGGATGAAGGAATTGTGGAATTCCGCCCAAAAATCGCACTTCGAGACATTCCCGGAGCCGATCTGCCAAGCGCGAGGAGACTGTCCGTCATCGCCGCCCCAAGTCTAGCCGAGTTGACGGCCGCTCTGCCCAAGGCGGAAACGCATGTGCACTTCCTGGGCGCCATCGATGCCCCGGCCGGCCCCACGGACCGGCCGGGCGTATCGTCTCCGGTGCGGATGTCCACGGACGATTTCGTCCGGGAATACTTCCAACGCCGAGCCGTGATCCGGACCGTGGACGATATCCGGCGGCACGCCTGCCTTTATCTCGAACGGGCGCACACGCTCGGCGTCCGCCATGTGGAAATCATGGTTGCGCTGCCGCTCTTTCCGGAATTCCCCATTGCGAGTGTCCTCGGCGCATTCCAGGAGTCATTTCATACGGCCTCCCGGCGCCACGGCACGAGCGGAGGCGTGGTCGTGGATATGATCCGGGACGCGGGCCCGGAGCACGCCATGCGGCTCCTCGACAAGACGGCCCGCTGCGATCCCGGCGTGGTCGCTGGATTCGGCCTCGGAGGCGCTGAAAACAGCCATCCGCCGAGCGCCTTCACCCAAGTGTTCCAATCGGCGCGAGCGCTGGGGTATCGCACCAGCGTACATGTCGGCGAGCAGGTCCGGGGCACGATCCTCGAAACGCTCCTGGCGCTGCGACCGGACCGCGTCGAACATGCGACGACGGTGCTTGAGGAACCCAAGGCGACGGCGCTCCTGGCAAGGAACCGCACGCCCGTCACGGTGTGCCTGACGAGCAACGAACGCCTGGGCGTCGTGCCTCCGGGAGCGCATCCCCTTCGCGCCATGCTTGAAGCGGGACTGAACGTGAGTCTGCACACGGATGATCCCGCGATATTCGGCTGCGACCTCGTCTCCGAATACTGCAAGGCGGGCCGCGAATATGGCATGGACATCCCGGAGCTGCGCCGATTGGCGGCAAACTCATTCCAATCCTGTTTCATCGGAGCGGGACGATGCGAAAGCACGACATAAGAACGGCGACGAGGACGGACATCGAGGCCATCAGCCGCCTTTACGAAAACCTGCTGCACGAATGGAACGTCCCGCCGGGCGACGATGCGGCGCGGGGATACCTACACCTGCTCGAAAGGCAACTGGAGCAGGGCGCGGTGTTCATCGCCGAACGGGACGGCACGCTGGCCGGGGCCATGTCCTACATCGACGCGGCGCTGACGCAGCTCGTTCCCGAAGGCAGGGCGCACCTGACCTCGGCCGTGGTCGTCCCGGCCCACCGGCGTCGGGGAATCGCCTCGGCCCTGCTCCACGCCATCGCATCCAACTGCCGCCGCCTCGGAATCCGAAGGATCACCACGGACTGCGCGCGGGACAATACGGCCGCCCTCGGCCTGCTCATGCGACAGGGCTTCCGCGAATACGACGAAACGTCTCGCCTCAACCAGACCCCGGCGGACATTTTCCTCGAAATCGATACGGAAATGCTGACCGCGGGCGGGCAGGACGGCCGGAAGGATCAAAACTAGAGTCGGTGGCGGCAGCGCGCCGCTCCCAGCACAAACCGGGGAGCAACGCGCCTGCGTCGGAGCCGCCACTCTGAACAGCAGCATGTCCTTTCCGATGGAAGAACGGTCTCGCATCGTGCACGGCACATTCTCCTGAACCAAACGGCGGGCTGCGGTCTTCGCGTACTTCACTCCTGGGAACAACCTGCGGCTGACGACAGCACTGTCATGAAGCGGATTCCGTCGTCCGAATACCGCACCGGAGACACTCTTCCCGGGAATATTTCCTTTCTCGGGTTGACAATCCCAGGCCGGGGGGGCCTATACACACCTCTCACGTGACGCGGGGTGGAGCAGTTGGTAGCTCGTCGGGCTCATAACCCGAAGGCCATAGGTTCAAGTCCTATCCCCGCTACCAGAGAAAACAGCCGGTTGCATCAACATGATGCAACCGGTTTTCGTTTGCCACAACAGAAAAACAGGCTTCTTTGGATAACTGCCGATCCGATTGATGCCAACCATCAACGGTAAATGACCTGATCCCGGATGCTCGGCGGGAGCGTCAGCCTAAAACGGTGCAGTTGCTTCTTGTTGAAGTAAAATGTCCCTTTTTGATCCTTTGCCACTGACAATTCAAGAAGATCCTCTCCCTCAAGAATGCCTTTGACCAGGAGCGCGGCCATGCGGCCATGGTCTTCTCCAAAAATGGTACAGGCCCCAACCACTCCGTCATCGCCAACGGCATAGTCCTGGGTTGCAAAGACAGGCACCGCACTGTTCTTGGAGGTCCAGCGGATGACCTCTGCGTATGAAACATGCGCCCCGGTGTCATCTTTCAAGGCGTGGTAAAGGGGCGTGAGGATCACGTCGTACGCGTCCGGTTCCAGAACGATACGCTGCCACTGCGCCCAACTGCTCGTGGTTTTGTAGCTGATGGTGCAATCGTTGAACTCCAACTGCCTCCTCCCGGCGAATGTCACCTCAACAAGCCCCCTGGATGATGTACTATCATCCATAAGCACGAGCATGTTTCTCACTTCAGGGACAATCTCAGTCAGATATCGAGCCCACGGGAACAGCTGTATGCGTTCAAGTATGCCGATCACGTTTTCCGGCATTGAAGTAAAATAGCTGCGAGGGTTGCCGTTGATGCCAAAATACACAACCCGCGTTCCTGTCTCAGCGATCAATGGCCCGAGCAGGCGCAAGGCATTGTCGTCGCCGAGCATGACCACGTCCGGGGCGACCCGACGGAAGATTTCAATCGCTTCATCAGCCCTCTGTTGAAATTCCGATTGCGGGATTCTCTTGGTATCAAGATAGACATACTCCAGGGCGACAGTGTCGGCGAGGACGCCGGATATCCCCCGATTGCACTGCCTGGTCCAGTCCAATTCCTGGTCGTAGCTGTGAATCACGAGAACCTTCTCCCGCCCCTGGCAGGGAGTGCTTCCCAGCGACAACCCGATCACAGCCATGGCAATGATCCAATATATTTTCATTCCCCCCCCGAAGAACATCCCACTCTTCTCCCAATGGAGACAGCCTCACCATCAAGGCAACCCCCACCCCTCTTTTCTCTCCTCATACTCCACCTCAGGAAGCTGGACAAGCAGGGGATTCGACTTTTGATCCAATAATTTGAGCAACGCGATCAGATCGGTCTCGGCCATGGCCGTGCAGCCGCTGGTGGGGATAACGGCCCCCTCCCAGATATGGAGGAAGATGCAGGAGCCGCAGCCGGGTTTGGGCGGGGCGTCGTTGTGCAGGACCACCGCGCCGTGGCGGTAGAGGCCGTCCGGGCGAGCCATGGTTTCGGCGCTGGCCCAGGTGGGCGGGGTCGCGGCAGTATCCGCGAGCCGGTTGTAGAGGGACGAGGCCGGGTCATCCACGCATTGAAGCGTGGGGGTGGTCCGGATGTAGGGCATGTGCCGGGGCGTGGCGGATTCCGGGGGCGCGGCCCCAAAGGTTTGGCCCAGGCCAAAGACGCCAGCCGGGGCCTTGCCGTCCCCTTCCCGCTTGCGGGGGGCGTCCGGGGGAGGGTCGGGGTGCAGGCCGATGCCCCAGGCCAGACCGGCGCGGCCAACCACGGCAGGCAGCGGGCCGAGCCGCAGTTGCCAGGGCGCGCCCGGTTCGGCCCGATCATAGAGCGCGAGCCGGGCGTCGGTGGCGTCCCAGCCCAGGGTGGTGACCACGAGCAGCTGACGCGTGTCGCTGCCGATGGGCGAACCAGGACCGGCAAAACCCGGCGTATGCATGAGCAGCCCGATGCAGAAAACCAGGGCCGCGAATCTGAACGGTCGGGGCATGGAACCTCCTCACGAAAAAAGGGCGACTTGTGCCGCCCCTTTTACGCCATTGGCCGGGCAAAGCCCAGCCGGATCAATCCCTGAACCGGATCAATCGTCCAGCTGAATATCCTTGCCCTCAAGGATGCGGTTCATGTTGCGCACGGCGCACATCTTGCCGCACATGGTGCAGGAGTCCTCGTGTTCCGGCTTGGAGGATTCGCGATACTGGCGCGGCTTGACCGGGTCCATGGCCAGGTCGAACATGCCGGGCCAGTCGAGGGCGGCGCGGGCCTTGCTCATGGAGTCGTCCCAGGCGCGCGCGCCGGGGTAGCCCTTGGCCACGTCCGCCGCGTGGGCCGCAATGCGGGTGGCGATGATGCCTTCCTTCATGTCGTCCAGCGTGGGCAGGCGCAGGTGCTCCGCCGGGGTGACGTAGCACAGGAAGTCCGCACCGGACATGCCCGCGATGGCCCCGCCGATGGCCGCGGTGATATGGTCGTAGCCCGGAGCCACGTCCGTGACCAGCGGGCCGAGGACGTAGAACGGCGCACCGTGGCAGAGCCGTTTTTCCATCATCATGTTGCCCGGTATCTCGTTCATGGCCATGTGGCCCGGCCCCTCGATCATGACCTGGACGTTGCGCTCCCAGGCGCGTTTGGTCAGCTCGCCCAGGGTGATCAGTTCCTCCACCTGGCAGGCGTCCGTGGCGTCGTGCAGGCAGCCGGGGCGGCAGCCATCGCCAAGGCTCAGGGTCACGTCGTACTCCTCGCAGATGTCAAGCAGCCGGTCGAAGTGCTCATAGAACGGGTTCTCGGCCTGGTTGATCTCCATCCAGGTGAAGAGCAGGGAACCGCCGCGCGAGACGATGTTGGTCAGCCGCTTGGCCTTTTTGATCTTCTCGGCAGTGTGCCGGTTCAGGCCGCAGTGGATGGTCAGGAAGTCAACGCCGTCCTCGACGTGCTTGCGGACCACGTCAAAGAACTCGTCCACCGTGATGTCCTGAAGGTTCTTGTCGTAGAAGCCCACGGCGTCGTAGATGGGCACGGTGCCGATCATGGCCGGGGACATCTCCACCAGCCGTTTGCGAAACTCCTGGGTCTTGCCGTAGCAGCTCAGGTCCATGATGGCCTCGGCCTTGAGGTCGAGCGCGGCGCGCACCTTGTCCAGTTCCGGCTCGATGGCACTGCAATCCTTGGAAATGCCGAGGTTGACGTTGATCTTGATGCGCATGCCCTCGCCCACGCCCTCGGGGTCGAGATTGACGTGGTTGCGATTGGCCGGGATGATCACCGCGCCGCGGGCCATGCGCTCCATGAGATCCTCCACGCGCATGTTCTCCTTGCGGGCCACGGTCTCAATCTGGGGGGTGACGATGCCCTTGCGGGCCGCGTCCATCTGGGTCGTGTATTTCATGATTGCTCCTTGGCGGACTGCATGGCCTCACGCAGTTCGCTGATTGCGGTGCCGATGTCGTCGGCCTCGACTATTTCCGTGATCAGGGCCACGCAGCGCGCTCCACGGCGCACCACCTCGGCCACGTTGTGCCGCTTGATGCCGCCGATGGCGACAAAGGGGATGTCGATTTCGCGGGCCACGTATTCCAGATATTCGTAGCCCACGGGGTCGCAGACATCCTCCTTGGTAAAGGTGCGAAAGATCGGCCCCACGCCGATGTAGTCGGCCCCGCGCTGCACGGCGGCCAGCGCCTCCTCGGGCGAGTGTGTGGACAGGCCGATGGCCATGCCCTCGCCCACCAAACGGCGCACGGCCTCCACCGGCAAATCCTCCTGGCCGATATGCACGCCGTCCGCCCCCACCAGCACGGCAAGGTCGATGTCGTCGTTGACCACGAAGGCGGCCCCGGCCTCGCGGGTCATGCGGCGGATTTCGAGACATTCCTCGTACTTGGAACCCATTTTCTTGTCCTTCTCGCGATACTGGACAAGCCGGATGCCATGATTGAGCATGGCCCGGACCACCTCGACGTTGCTCCTGCCGCGCGAGAACTTCTCGGCGGTCAGGCAATAGATGTCGGTGTCCAGAATGGACTGACGGGTGATTTCTCGCGCGCCCATCATGCGCCTCCTTGCCCGTTGAATATGTTGAGAAAATGACTCAGCACCGCGTCCGCCTGCTTGGCGGCGGCCAGGGCCACGCGCGGCGCAAGCGGCGGGTGCTCTGCGGAGCATTCGGTCTCCATGTCCCCGATCATGATGAAATTGTCGCGCACCCGGCGGGTGACAATGGCGTCCGCATTGCCGTGGCCACCGATGCCGGACGCAGCCACCACCAGCACGCCTGTGGGGACCAGCGCTTCCACCAGCGCACGCTTGCACTGCGGATCGTCAAAGGCCTCGACCACCGCGTCGCACCCCGCGAACACGGCCTCCATGCTCTCAGGCGTGACGCGCACGGTGCGCGGGTCGATGCACAGGTCCGGATTCACGGCCAGCAGGTTGTGCGACAGGGCCGTCACCTTGAGCTGGCCGATCTGGTCCGCGCCATACGTTTGCCGGTTGAGGTTCGAGCCGTCCACGCAGTCGAAATCGACCAGCACGAACCGCTTGAACCCGCTGCGCGCCAGGAGCATGGCGCAGTTGCTGCCCAGCCCCCCGACCCCGGCGATGCCCACGGTCACGGACTGGAGATGACGCAGCCGCGCCGCGCCCAGATGGACCGCGATGCCTTGCTCGGCGGCGTTCATGGCGCGCATCCCTGCCGCCGATCGGCCCGCTGCCAGGCCACAGGGCGGTCCGCCGGGGGCTGCCAGTCGGCAAACACGGGCTGGAAGCCGCGCGCCTTGAGCATGGCGCACATCGCGTCCACGCTACGGTCGTCGCTGATCTCGAACTGGCCCACCTTGTCGCCTTCCTGCGAGTGGCCGCCCACGGCGGTGGACACCCCGGCGGACATGCGCGTGACGCCCAGCGGCAGCAGGTTGTCGCGCAGCCGGGCCGTCTCGCGGGTGGAGATGGTGATGCCCAGGCGGGGCAGGAAGAGCCGGAAGGCGAGCATGATCTGGACCAGATCGGCATCAGAGACGAGAGACGCGGGCTGGAACGCACCCGCGTGGGGCCGCATGCGCGGCAGGGACACGGCGATGTCCACCTCGGGATATTTCCGTTGCAGATAGGCGGCGTGCAGGCCGGTCAGCAAGGCGTCCTTGCGCCAGTCGCCAAGACCGAGCAGCGCGCCGATGTTGACCACGCGCATCCCGGCCCGGCACCCCCGCTCCGGCGCGTCGAGCCGAAAGCGGTAGTCGCGTTTGGGACCGCGCGGGTGGAGCTGTGCATACAACACTTCGTCGTAGGTCTCCTGAAACAGGGTCAGGCCGTCGATCCCGGCCCGGATCATGCGCTCGTATTCGTCCTGTTCCATGGCGTATATTTCTATGGAGACAGAAGGAAAATGGCGACGCAGCACGCCAAGGCATGCCTCCAGGTACTCGGGCGACGCCTTGGCCCGCGACTCGCCCGTGAGGATGAGCAGCTGGCGCAGGCCGGTGGCCGCGATGGCCCTGGCCTCGATCTCCACCTGTTCCAGCGTGAGCTGGGAGCGCGGGATGACGTTGGTGGCGTTGAACCCGCAGTAAACGCAGTGGTTGGCGCAGTGATTGGAGAGATAGAGCGGCGTGAACAGCTGGATGGTCCTGCCGAAATGCTGGAGCGTCAATTGGCTGGCCTGCCCGGCCATTTCCTCCAGAAACGGCGTGGCAGCCGGGCTGAGCAGGGCCAGCAGATCGCCGGGCGCGCGGCATGGCCCGGCCAGGACGCGGCGCACGTCGTCGCCGGTGACGGCGGCAAACCGTCCGGCCAGAGGCATGGCCCCATACTGCGCGCACTGGGCGTAGAAACTCATGATTGCGCCTCGCCCAGGAAGCCTGTCAGCGGCGACGAGGCCGAGGCCAGGCCGCGTGACGCGCCAAGGCCCGCCAGATATGCCTCGCGCCCGGCCCGGACCGCCCGGCCAAAGGCACGGGCCATGGTCACCGGATCGCCTGCCGTGGCAATGGCCGTGTTCACGAGACAGGCCGCCGCGCCCATCTCCATGGCCTCGCACGCCTCGGAGGGGCGGCCAATGCCCGCGTCCACGATGACCGGTAGGTCCATCTCCTCGATGAGGATGCGGATCATCTCGCGGGTTCTGAGCCCCCGGTTGGTGCCGATGGGCGCGCCAAGGGGCATGATCGCCGCGGCCCCGGCATCGGCCAGACTGCGGGCCACATACAGGTCCGCGTTGATGTAGGGCAGGACCACGAACCCTTCGGAGGCGAGAATCTCCGTGGCCCGGCACGTCTCGTAGCCGTCGGGCAGGAGGTAGCGGTTGTCGGAGATGACCTCGACCTTGACCCAGTCGCCGCAGCCCATAGCCCGTGCCAGCCGGGCGATGCGCACCGCCTCGTCGGCGGTCCTGGCGCCTGAAGTGTTGGGCAACAGCCGCATGTGCTTGGGGATGCAGTCCATGACATTGCCCGTGGCCGAGTCAAGGTCCACCCGGCGCAGGGCCACGGTGACCACCTGCGAACCCGAGGCCGTACAGACCTCCGGGATGACCGAGTCGTCTGCGTATTTCCCGGTGCCGGTGAACAACCGGCTCTCAAGGGTCGCGCCGCCTATTTCAAATCCGTCGCTTGTCATTGCCCTCTCCTGTCTAGCCGCCGCCCACAAAGCGCAGCACTTCAAGATGATCGCCGTCACTCAAACCGGTCCGGGCAAATGCGGCTGATGGGACAATCCCGCCATTGCACTCGACCACCACCGTGTCCGGCGCAACGCTCATGGCGTTAAGCAGGCCGAGCACGGTCTGCTCCGGGGCGATCTCCATTTCCTTTCCATTGACCATGACAATCATGCCCTGCTCCCTCGCGCCGTCCGGCAACAAAAAACAAAAATGCGCCTGCCATGAAGGGACAAGCGCATACTGGTAAAAACACAGATTTACTGCAGCTTCCCTACGGCAGGATTACCCGCATCAGGTTCAAAGGGTCAGGCAAACGCCCATCTCAGCCTCGACGAGGCACCCCTAGCTGCCAGAACCCTATGCCAAACCAACCGGCATGTAAAGACGCGATGCCACCGTATCAACCAACATGTAAAAATCGACAGATGCATCCTAAAGTGCCTGTGCAACGTGGCCGATAAGGAAGCCGTAAGAGAATAACCAACCGGAGAAGTGCTCCATGTCATCGACACTGTTCCAGGCTACCGGATTCAAGCGCACCCTGCTCCTTTGCCGCGAGGGCAAATTCAGGGAGGCCGAGGCCGTCCTGAAAAGCCTCCAGGACGAATTCCTGGCCGTGTGCGAGGAAAACGAAGCCCTCAAGACCCAGCTCCAAGAAGTGGCGGCGGTCCTTGATCTGGCGGAAAAGGTGCGGTTTGACGGCCAGAAATACTGGCTCGCGGACGGGGATGAGAAAAAAGGCCCCTACTGCCAGGTCTGCTATGACCGTGAGGGACTGCTCGTCAACCTCCAGCAGCGCGAGAACCACTGGGAATGCCTCAGCTGCCGGGGGCTCTACATGATCCCGGCCAAGAACGGCGCACCCAAGAAGCGGCCCGCAGCCCTGCGCACCGCCCTGAAAAAGACCATCCCCCTCTTTGTCGAACGGGAAATGATGTAAGAGAAAAGGCGCGGCTTGTATGCACAGCCGCGCCTTTCTTTTTCCGTTTGGTCCGCTGGCGGGTGCGCTCAGAGGAACTTCGTTCCGAACAGAGCCACCTGTCTGACCCATAATTCGAGCATGGCCTTGTCGTCGAAGGTGACCACGCCGTAGGCGAGATCGTCCGTATCCATGCCCGGCAGATACACGAGGACCACGAGGTTGCGCGTGGCCCGGCGGTGCTCGCTCCACAGGGTGGTGCAGAAATCCTTGAGCTGGGTGGCCTCGGGCAGCTTGGTCGTGGACAAGAATATCTTGAGGGTGATCCAGGTCACGCCGTATTTCTTGGTCTCGGATTTTTCGAGCAATCGGTACTGATAGCCGTGGGCGGTCTTGTTGGGCGACGGATCGGGCCTCTTGCTGCCCGCAAACTTGGACCGGTCGATGACCATGGTCTGCTTGCCTGACTCCTGGACGACCATCGGCTGGGCGGGCTGCGGCGACTGGGCGGGCTGCGGCGGCGCTGTCTTCGCCTCAGGGGCCACGGGCGCGACGGGTTCCGGGGAAGCGGCGTTCTGACCGACATCCTCGCCCTCGATCAGGCCGCGCAGGGCATAGCCCAGGGCGCGGTTTTCACTGCGCAGCACCTCGTTTTCCTCAAACACCGCGTACCAGCCGTTCTTCAGGAAATCCACACGCACCCTTTCACCCGCCTTGAGGGTGCGCACCTGGACCGATCCGGACGTGCGCTCGGTGCGCAGGTTGACATCCGATTGCAGGGTGACGGTCTTGCCCCAGTCGCCGGAAGATGACGACGGGGTTGGCTCCTCGACCGCAACAGCCGGCTGGGGCGGCTGCACCGCTGCCCGCACCTCGGCGGCCCCGCTCACGCTCGTCGAGTCGTCCTCAATGGGCATGGGTGCAGCCTGCTGTGCTTCATCCCTGCCCGAAACAGTCTGCTGACGCTCGTCCGGGACCAAAGCGGCCTGCGCCGCCGGCTCGAAATACTTGGCCGAGCAGTAGCCGCGCGCGTTCATCTGGGAGCGGATGGTGGCGTCGGGATGAAAGACCATGATCCAATCGCCTTCGGGAAAATCCACCTTGACGCGCTCCATGGCCTCCAGGTTGCCCACAAGCCGGGAGCCGACCGACGCGCCGTCGCGGATGTTGAGCGTGCGCGGGGTGACCATGAGTTCGCCCCAGGTTTCCGGCTCCACCCGCGTGGGCTTGGGAAGCAGGAATTTGACGTTGGAATAGCCCACGGCAAAGGCCTCGTCGGCCCGGGTCTCGCCCGGCTCGAACACGGCCACCCAGCCGTCCTTCATGAAGGAGATCCGGACCTTCTGACCGGGATGCAGGCTGCCCACCCATTGGGATTGGGCCGATCGGGCGGAGCGCAGGTTGAGCGGGCGGTCCGGGTAGCGGATTTCGCCAAAGGCCGCGGCTGTCGCCGCCGTCACCAGCAGCAGGCACAGGGCCGTCAGGGAGAGGATGCACGTCTTTCGCATTGGGTACCGTCTATATCATGCTGTTGAGTTCGGTGATGACACGGTCCGTGATGTCCATGGAACTGGCCACATAGCCGATGATCTCCGGATCAGTGAGGATCATGGTGAACCCCATCTCCTCGGCGATGCGGCGCAGGATGGAGTCGGCCCGGCGCATGACGAATTGGATCAACTGCCGCTCCTCGGACTGGATGTCCGCGTTGCTCTCCTCCACCAGGGTCTCGTATTCGCGGGCGGCCAGCCGCAGGCTCCGCTCACTGGCCTGCTCCTCGGAAACCGACAGAGTGCCTTTTCCCAGTTCCGCCTTGATGGCGTCCAGCCGTTGCAGGGATTCGCGCACGCGGCGGTCCTTCTCCTTGCCGAGCCGGGCCAGATCCTCCTGGGCGATGCGTCCGACCTTGGACTCGTTGATGATGCGCTGGGGATTGACAAAGCCGACCTTGGAGGCCTGGGCCGAAGCAGACCCGGTCCAGACCAGGGCAAGGCACAGACCGAGCAGGCAATAGGGCAGTATTTTCATGCAAAGACTCTCTTTATTGGCGATGGAGTGACCCACTGTAGCCGCAAACCGCACCGGTTGTCGAGGCGCGTCACAGGGTGGTCAGCGGGTCCAGGTCGAGCCCCAGACGAATCTTGTCCGGACAGGGATTGGCCTGGACCAGATGCGCGTACAGGGTCCGCACACGGCCCCAGTCGTCGCCCTTGAACAGGCAGTTGAACCGCTTCCTGCCGCGCAGCATGCCAAAGGGAGCCGGGGCCGGACCAAGGGCCACAATGCCCAGGCCGGACGCTTTTTCCGACAGCACCTTGGCAAAAAGCTCCAGGGCGGCGGGTCCGTCGGCGTAGTCCGCCGGATGGCTGATGCGCACCAGGGCGAGCCTGGAAAACGGCGGGTAGCCGAAGAGTCTGCGCCGCCCGATCTCGCGCTCGAAAAACGCCGGGTAATCGCCGGAAAGCACATCGCGCCAGATGGGATGGCCGGGGTTGCGGGTCTGGATGAGCACCCGGCCCGGATCATCGCCGCGCCCTGCCCGCCCGGCCACCTGCACCAGCAGTTGGAAGGTCCGCTCCGTGGAGCGGTAATCGGGCAGGCTCAGGCCGAGGTCGCCGTCCGCCACCACCACCAGCGTCACTCCGGGGAAATGGTGTCCCTTGGAGATCATCTGCGTGCCCACCAGCACCTGGGCCTCGCCCCGGTCAAAGGCACCGAGGATTTCCTCCATGCGCTCCTGCCGCCGGGTGGCGTCGCGGTCGAGCCGCAGCACCGTAACCCCGTCGGGCAGCAGTTCGCCTAGGTACTCCTCAAGCCGCTCGGTCCCATCCCCCATGGGCACGAAGTTGCCGCCGCCGCACTTGGCGCACAACAGCGGATAGGAATGCGAAAGGCCGCAGTAGTGACAGATGACCCGCTCGCGCCCCTTGTGGTAGGTCATGCCCACCTCGCACTCCGGGCAGCGCACGGTCTCGGCGCAGTCGAGGCAGTACATGAGCGGCGCATAGCCCCGCCGGTTGAGCATGACGATGACCTGATGCCCCTCGGCCACGGTCTGCCTGACAGCCTCGATGGTGGCGGGCGCAAAGGGCTGGGCCGAACCGGCCATGGCCGAGATATCCACCAGCTCCACGGCGGGCAGCACGCTTTCGCCCACGCGCCGGGTCAGGGTCGAGACCGCGATGGCCCCGGTCCGGGCGGCGTGAAAGGTCTTCACATCCGGCGTGGCCGAGCCAAGCACCAGGAGACCGCCGCTGCGCTCCACGCGGAACCAGGCCACTTCCTTGGCGTGGTAGGAGAGCCGCTCCTCCTGCTTGAAGGATTCGTCGTGTTCCTCGTCAAGCACCACCAGTCCAAGGTCGGGTACCGGCAGAAACAGGGCGGACCGCGTGCCGATCACGATCACCGGCCCGTCGCCGCGCGCCGCGTCCACAAAGGCTGTCTCGCGCTTCATGGGGCTCTGGTAACCGTGGTAAAAGACCACGCGCTGCTGCGGGAAATGCTCGGCCACCGTGCGGAAGAGTCTGCACGAAAGGGCCACCTCCGGCGCGAGCAGCATGGACGAGCGGCCCCGCGCCAGACAGGCGCGGACCAGTTCGAGATAGAGCACGGTCTTGCCGCTGCCGGTCACGCCGTGGACCAGATGCGCCCCGCCGGAGCCGTCCATGGTGACAATCAGTTCGTCCAGGGCCACGCGCTGCTCGTCTGTCAGGGCAAAGGCAGCCGGTTCAATTCCCTGGCACCGGCCTGGCCCGGCGTCCACCTCGGCCAGCCGGTCCGCGGTCAGCTCGCCCAGGGCGACCAGCCCAACGCCTTCCATCTTTGCCACCGTGGTCACGGCCCACTCGCCCAGGGCGTGGCGCAGGGAGAAGAGGCTCTGCGGCCCGTTGTCGAGCAGGTGTTCGAGAATCCTGATCTGCCGCTTGGCATTGGGGCGCACGGCCCAGGGCGGGTCCGAGACAAGGGAGGCAAACCGCTCCTCTTCCTCGCGCTTGATATTGACGCGCACGCGCATGCGCCCGGCAAGCCACAGCTCCATGAGCGCCTCGCGGTCCGCCAGGGGCAGCCGGGCGAGATCGGCGGGCCGGACCGTGCCCGGCAGGGGGCGGTCGGCCACGTGGCGATCCACGCGAAAGACCACCGCCGCCGTGCGCAGGCCGCGCGGCAGCAGCGTTTCGAGAATGCGCCCGGGCCGGGCCATCTGCCGGGTGGCCAGATTGTGGACCAGCTCGATGTACCCCTTGTCGAGCAGCGGGGCAGGTTCCAGGGGCCAGATGAGGGGTTTGATGACCACGCCCTGGGGCGCTTCGGCAGCCGGACCGATGACCACGCCCACACGATGGGACCGCCCAAGGGGGACGATCACCCGCTGGCCGGGTCCGATTTCGGGAAAATACCGGGGCCGCTCGTAGGTCAGCGCCTGATACGGCGGACTGACGAGGGTGACCTGCCAGAGATCAGCCATGACAGCGGCCTACTCCAGGGTCGGGGTACGGAATGAATCACGCAAAAGCCCGAAGGGGGCAGGCGGCTCGGCACACGGCGCGACATCAGGGGTGTCCAGGGCGTAGAGAGAGTCGCTGTCAGCCCGATTGACGGCGATCCACTCCACCCTGGCCTCCAGGGTCGTGCCGCCGAGATCGACGGACAGACGCTGCGGCACCTGGAATCCGCCCACGGTGCGGTATTCGCCGAAGCGGACCGTGATCACCCCTGGCCCGCTGCGGTAGCGGACCAGAAGCGGCGTGCCGCTCTCGTTGTGCAGATGCACGGCTGGCGACACCTCGTCGCCCGGCTCGGCACCGAGCATGAGGCAGGGCGCATCGCCGCAGAACCCGAAGCTGCGGCTGGCGATGCCCACGCCCCAGGATTGCCAGGTGGCCACCGGACTGGGCGGCAGCCAGACGAAAAGCGGTGAAAGAGGAAAACCCTGCTGGGTGCAGGCCGCAACAACACGCCCGTTCACGCCCACGGCCCTGGCTGCGCCCTCCCCCTGCCACTCCTGCCGCCATCTGCCGCGCGAGTGCCAGACATGGGCCGACACGCCGGGCTGTTCGGGAAAGGTCATGACCGCCTCCCACGAGGTCAGTCCGCCATAGTGCCTCTGCATCAGCCGCGAAATCTCCCCGTTGTCCGGGGTGAAGGCGGCTGCCGGGAGCGCAAAACCGCCGAGAAGAGCGAATCCGAGGAAAAGCGAAATCAGCTTGGGCAAGAGAGCAACTCCTGGAGCCGCTTGACGAGTTCGTCGCGCAGTTCCTCGTCCTGGAGGGCGAAGTAGATATTGGCCGTCAGGTATTCCACCCAGTCGCCAGCATCAAAACGCTGCCCCTGGAGCTTGACCGCGATGAGCTTGTCGCGATCTGCCAGCCCCTGAAGGGCGTCGGTCAACTGGATCTCGCCGCCCACGCCCGCCTTCTGGTCTTCGAGGATGTCGAAAATCTCCGGCAGCAGGACATAGCGCCCGATGATGGCGAGGTTGGACGGGGCCTGCTCCACCGAGGGCTTCTCCACCAGACTTGAGACCGTGTACATGCCCTTGGCAAACTCGGTGCCCTTGATCACGCCGTATTTGCTGACCTTGCTTTTCGGCACCTCGATGACGCCGACCACGGCCTTGTTCTCGATCTTGGCGGCCTTGATCAGCTCGCCGATGCCGGTGTCGCGCCCGAACATGAGATCGTCGCCCAGCATGACCGCGAACGGCTCGTTCTTGCACACCTCGCGGGCCGTGAGCACGGCGTGGCCAAGGCCCAGCTGCTCCTTCTGGCGCACGGCGATGACGTTGACCATGTCGGCCACGCGGCGGACCTCCTCCAGCATGTCCAGCTTGTCCGCGCGGGCCAGGAGCTGCTCCAGCAGGAAGTTGCGGTCGAAATGGTCCTCGATGATGGTCTTGTTCTGGTTGGTGACAAAGACCACGTCCGTGATGCCCGCGCCAATGCCCTCCTCCACGATGTACTGGACGATGGGCTTGCGGAAGATGGGCAGCATCTCCTTGGGAACGTTCTTGGTTGCGGGAAGGGAGCGGGTGCCCCAGCCAGCGACGGGAATAACGGCCTTTGTGATTTCCATGGGAGTCCTCCGTGAAAGTGCTTTGAATCTACCGCAGATGCTTTTCGCAGGCCTCGACCAGTTCCATGACGTGCCGCTGCACCGTGTCCAGGTCCGGCCCCTCGACCATGACCCGGCAGACGGCCTCGGTGCCCGAATAGCGCAAGAGGACGCGCCCCTTGCCGTGCAGGGCCTGTTCAACGCGGGCCACCTCGGCCTGGAGGCCGGGAGCCTGCGCAAACGGGATCTTGCGCTCCACATGGACGTTGCGCAACATCTGGGGGAAGGGTTCGAGCAGGCCAGCCAGCTCCGAGAGCGGCTTGTCCTTTTCCACCATTATACGCAATAATTGCAGCGCGGCAAGGAGTCCGTCGCCCGTGGTGGAATGATCCATGAAAATCAGATGGCCCGACTGCTCGCCGCCCAGCCTGGCCCCCTCGCGGCGCATGGCCTCGACCACATAGCGGTCGCCCACCGCAGTGCGCAGCAGCGTGCCGCCGTGCTGCCGCATGAACAGCTCCAGGGCCATGTTGCTCATGACCGTGGACACGAGCATGTTTTTCGGCAGCCTGCCCTTCTCCATCATCTCAAGAGCGCTCAGGGCCATGATCTGGTCGCCGTCGAGAATGCGCCCCTTCTCGTCGCAGACGATGAGCCGGTCGGCGTCTCCGTCCAGGGCGATACCGATGTCGGCCCCCTCGTCCACCACGATGTTGGAGACGACCTCAGGATAGAGCGAGCCGCACTTGTGGTTGATGTTCAACCCGTCGGGACTCACACCGATCTTGATGACCGTGGCCCCGAGCTCTTCCAGAACCATGGGAGCCACCCCGTAGGCCGCGCCGTGAGCACAGTCGAGGACCACCTTGAGGCCGTCCAGGGTCAACCTGGGCGAAAAGCTGTTCTTGAGATAGACGATGTAGCGTCCCTGCGCGTCCACGATGCGATGCGCCTTGCCGATATCCTCGGGCGCAGGGTACTCCCAGCGGGGATGCTCGGCCATGACCAGTTCGCTGATCTCGTCCTCCACCTCGTCGGGGAGCTTGAACCCCTCGCGGTCGAAGAATTTGATGCCGTTGTCCATGAACGGGTTGTGGCTGGCCGAGATGACCACGCCGAGATCGGCGCGCATGTTGCGCGTCAGAAACGAGATGGCCGGGGTGGGCAGCGGGCCCACCAGAAAGACATCCATGCCGTTGGCGCACAGCCCGGAGGTCAGCGCGGTCTCGAAGACATAGCCCGAAAGCCGCGTGTCCTTGCCGATGACCACCCGGTTGCGGCCCGATCCGTTGCGAAAGTACTGCCCGGCGGCCAGACCGAGCTTGAGCGCGATCTCCGGGGTCATGGGGAATATGTTGCCCTGGCCGCGCAGGCCATCGGTTCCGAAAAGCCTCTGCTTCATGGAATGCTCCAGCGTGCCGCGAAAGCGGCGATTATTTCCTGGTCAGTGTGATCGAGATGGTCTCGGGATTCTTTCTCATCAACTGACACCCCTCGGGCAGTGCCACCTGATAGTCGAGTTCATGCCGGCCTGCGGCCATGTCCTCCGGGAAGACGAGGGTTGCAACCATGCCGGTCCGGTAGTCGTTGTTGCGAAAAAGGGCAATGGGGCCGTCGATGAGCAGACGTACGAAGTCCTGCGCCACGGCAACCCCGTAGCCGCGCGGTTCATCGTAAGAGAGAGGGAGCTTGACCCATATCTCACGCGTCTTGGCGCTGAAGAACGCCTCCACCCGGACCTTGCCGGGCGATGCCCTGATCTCGTCGGGCAGTTCGACCCCCACGTCCTCGGCCCATTGCTCCGGGACGTTTTCGAGAAAGTCCTCGTGCAGCACCACCTTGGTGGCCGTGATCTTGCCCAGCTTGGTCTCAGGCCCCCGGATCTCGACCTCGGACGGCGTGGCACGGACCTCCCGCAGCACGTAATCCGGATTCAGCTGGCCGGACCAGGCGGCCTCGAGGGGGATGGTCTTGGTCGTGCGCCGGTCCACCACCAGCTTGAGCCGGTTCGGCCTGACCTCGATGATCTCGTAGGTGGACGAAAAAGGCAGCTTGGATGCGTCGATCTCCACCACCTGCTGGCCTATGGAGAGTTTGCTCACGTCAAGCGGATAGGTCAGGGTCTGCGAAGCCAGGCTGCCCACAAGCCCCTTGGGGCCGCGCAGACGGACCTGAATCTTCTCGATCATGCCCTCTTCGATGATCATGCCTTCGGGCGGGTTGGTCATGATGACAGGCATCTCGACCCATGTCTCGATGACCTCGCGCCCGGTGACCAGGAACCAGGTGAATATCGCCAGCGCCAGGGCCAGCAGCATGGTCTGCCAATTCTTCATATGCCTACCGTCCCAAAGCGTTGCGCAGGACGCGCCTGAGGCGGACATCGTCCAGGCTGGTGGTCAGACGCCCGTTCATGGCCACGGACACCTCGCCCCGTTCCTCGGACACGACCACGGTGACCGCGTCCGATTCCTCGCTGATGCCCAGGGCCGCACGATGCCTCGTCCCGTACATGGGCTGGCCGCGCAGCTTGGACGACAGGGGCAGGATGCAGGCCGCGGCCACGAGCCGGTCGCGCCGGATGATGACCGCACCGTCGTGCAGGGGGGTGTCGGCAAAGAAAATCGTCAACAGCAGTTCCTTGTTGACCTTGGCGTCGATCTCGATGCCACGCTCCACGATATCGCCCAGGGGCATGTTCTTCTCGATGACAATGATGGCGCCGGTATGAGTGCGCGCCATATCCATGGCCGCGTTGATCAGGTGCTCCAGCGTGTCGTCGCGAACCTGGGACTTGGTCCAGAAACGCTTGGTGCCGACGCTGGCCAGAGCCTTGCGGATGTCTGTCCTGAAAAGAATGACCACCACGAGGAAGATGGAACTGAGGAACTCGCCCAGCAGGGTGCTCAGGGTGTACAGATTGAACTGATCGGAGAAGTAATAGATGATCAGCACCACCACCATGCCGTAGAGCACGGCGGCGGCGCGGGTTCCCCGCACGAGCAGGATGATGTTGTAATAGATGACGCCCACGAGCCCGATATCGAGCACGACGCGCCAGGTTATTTCCATCCCGAAAAGTTCAAACATATTTTTAACTACGCTATTTGATGAACGATGGTCAATGTTTGTCGTGTCGATTCCACCTCATGAACACGGTGGATGGGCACGCCCTTCGCCGCCATGATCGCCGTGGCCGCCTGGGTGGCGTTCTGCCGCCTGTCAACAGGCAGGCCGAGCAGTCCCTGCCACAGGGATTTGTTGGAAAGCCCCATGAACACAGGCAGCCCAAAGGCTTTGAACCGCTCAATGCCCCGCAGGATGGTCAGGTTGTGTTCAAGGGTCTTGCCGAACCCGATACCCGGATCGAGCACGATCCGGTCCCCTGGCAGCCCCAGCGCGTCGAGCCGCTCAAGCTTCTCCCCGAAAAAGGCCATGACCTCGTCCACCACATCCGCATACCGCGGGGAATCCTGCATGGTCCCTGGCCTGCCCAGACTGTGCATGAGCACGTAGCCGGGCCTGTACTGGGCAATGACATCGGCCAGGGCCGGGTCATAGGAAAAGGCGGACACGTCGTTGAGGATGACCGCCCCGGCATCGAGCGCCCTGGCGGCAACCACGGCCTTGGTGGTGTCCACCGAAATGGCCGGGGCCGACCCGCCTGACAGCTCGTCCGACGCCAGCAGCCCCTCGATGACCGGCAGCACCCGCGCAATCTCGGCCTCTGCCGGAACAGTCTCGGCATAGGGCCGGGTGGACTCGCCGCCCACGTCGAGGATGTGCGCGCCCTGGCGGGCCAGGGTCAGCCCGTGGGCCACGGCCTTCCCGACCACACCATGCGCCCCCCCGTCATAGAAGGAATCCGGGGTCACGTTGACGATCCCGGCAATGAAAAAGGGGGCGGGGCCCAAGACCCTGCCCCCCTTCACTGTCCATGTCGTGTCGATCATCAATGGCCGACCTTCAGGTGCGGTTACTGAATCTTCGGGTTGCCGTCGCCCGACTTCTCGCCGGAGTCCCCGTCGGCCTTCTCGGCCTGACCGGTCTTGCCGTCGTCCTCCTCTAGGAGGAAGTCATCGCCCTCGGGCTGTTTTTCGCTGACCGGGGTGTAGCCCGGCCCGGCGACCACCTTGCCCTCGGCGGTGTAGACCGGCGCGTCGCCAGAAGCGGACGTGCCGGACGATCCGGGAGCGCCCGTGGAGCCGCCGTTGTTCATGGGCGGCAGGGACTCGCCCTTCATCAACAGATCAATGTCCGCGCCAGTGATGGTCTCGCGGTCGAGCAGGGCCAAGGCGATGGCTTCCACATGCATCAGGTTCTCCCTGATCAGCTTGGTGGCCCGCTCGTGGGCCTGGGCCACGAAATGACTGACCTCGGCGTCGATGGTCTTGGCCGTCTCTTCTCCATAGTCCTTGTTGTGGATCAATTCCTTGCCCAAGAAGACCTGCTCCTGGCTGTCACCGAAGCTCAAAGGGCCGAGCTTCTCGCTCATGCCCCACATGCAGACCATGTTGCGCGCGGTCTTGGTGGCGCGCTCGATGTCGTTGCTGGCCCCGGTGGTGAGCTGGTTGAGGACCACCTCCTCGGCCACCCGGCCTCCCATGAGGACGACCATGGTGTTCTTGAGGAACTCCTTGGAATAATTATACCTGTCCTCGCCCGGCAACTGCATGGTCACGCCCAGGGCACGACCGCGCGGGATGATGGAGACCTTGTGGACCGGATCGGTGCCGGGCAGTATCTTGGCCAGCAGGGCATGGCCCGCCTCGTGGTAGGCCGTGGTCCGCTTCTCCTCCTCGGAGAGGATGAGGCTGCGCCGCTCCTTGCCCATCATGACCTTGTCCTTGGCCTCCTCGAAGTCGCTCATGTTGACATGATCCTTGCCGAGCTTGGCGGCATAGAGCGCGGCCTCGTTGACCAGATTCTCAAGGTCCGCACCGGAGAAGCCGGGCGTACCCTTGGCGATGATGTGCAGATTCACTTCGGGCGCGAGGGGAGTCTTGCGGCTGTGGACCTTGAGGATGTGCTCGCGGCCACGCAGGTCCGGACTGGGCACGACCACCTGCCGGTCGAAGCGGCCCGGCCTGAGCAGGGCCGGGTCGAGCACGTCGGGCCGGTTGGTGGCCGCCACCAGGATGACGCCCTCGTTGGATTCGAAACCGTCCATCTCGACGAGCAACTGGTTGAGGGTCTGCTCGCGCTCGTCATGCCCGCCGCCCAGTCCCGCGCCGCGCTGACGGCCCACGGCGTCAATCTCGTCGATGAAGATGAGGCAGGGGGCGTTCTTCTTGCCCTGGGCAAAGAGGTCGCGAACACGCGATGCGCCCACACCCACGAACATCTCCACGAAATCGGAACCGGAAATGGAATAAAAGGGAACCCCGGCCTCGCCCGCCACGGCGCGCGCCAGCAGGGTCTTGCCCGTGCCGGGTCCGCCCACCAGGAGCACGCCCTTGGGGATGCGTCCGCCAAGACGGGTGAACTTGCGCGGCTCACGCAGGAAATCGACGATCTCGGAGAGCTCCTCCTTGGCCTCGTCCACGCCCGCCACATCGTCGAAGGTGACCTTGGCGGTCTCCCCGGTGATGAGACGCGCCTTGGAGCGGCCAAAGCTCATGGCCCCGCGTCCGCCGCTGCCGCCGCCCTGCATCTGGCGCATGAAGAATATCCAGACGCCGATGAGCAGCAGCATGGGGAACCAGGACAGCAGCACTGTCATGTACCAGGGGGATTCGTCCGGCGGCTCGGCCTTGACCTGCACGCCCTTCTTGATCAGCGTCTCGATGAGATTGGGATCGTCAGGGGTGTAGACCTGGAACCGTTCGCCAGAGGTCTTGAGACCGGAGACCCGCTGTCCCTGAATCTTCACCTCTGCCACACCGCCGCTGTCCACCATGGACAGAAACTCGCTGTACGAGGGCTGATCCTGCGGCAGGGGGGGCTGGTTGAACAGGTTGAAGAGAACGACCATCAAAACGAAGATGATCGCCCAGACAACGAGATTTTTCATATGATTGTTCAAATACTGTTCCTCCGGGCGTTGCGGCCTCAGGCCACGTGCGCCCTCTTGAGCGGACCGCGACAGGTGGACGCGGTCGATTGTTGACAGCCTGTCAGTTTTCTAAAGTAATGGCCTTGCGTGAAAAATCAAGGGAAACGACGCAAAAAAAATGGATCCGGAGATCATCCGGCAGAACCGAGCCACGTCCTGAGCGCTGTGATCTGCCCGGCCACGGACTGCGGCCCGGTGCCGCCCGGCATGTTCCGCCGCCTGACTGCGGCCCGGTAATCCAGCACCCCGTAGACATCCTCGTCTATCAGGGCGGAAAACCGGCGCATCTCGTCCAGGCTCAAATCCTCAAGCCGCACACCCTTGGACTCGGCATAGCCCACTGCCGCGCCAGTGATGTGGTGCGCCTCGCGGAAGGGCAATCCCCTGGCCGCCAGATAGTCGGCCAGCTCGGTGGCGTTGAGAAAGCCCCGCTCCACCGCGGCCAGCATCCTCTCCGGCACGAATTCCAGCTCGCGAAGCAGCCCGGCCATGATCTCAAGGGACGCGGTCACAGTCCTGTCCGCGTCAAAAAATGGCTCCTTGTCCTCCTGCATGTCCCGGTTGTAAGTCATGGGCAGCCCCTTGACCAGCACCAGAAGCCCCATCAGGGAGCCGACCACCCGGCCCGTCTTGCCGCGCATGATCTCGCAGGAGTCCGGGTTCTTCTTCTGCGGCATGATGGACGAGCCGGTGGAATAGCCGTCCGGCAGCCTGACATAGCCGAAGTTGGGATTGGCCCAGATGATGATCTCCTCGCACATCCGCGACAGATGCGTCATGACCACGCTGCCCGCGAACACGGCCTCAAGCACAAAATCGCGGTCCGCCACGGCATCCATGGAGTTGGCGAAGACCGCTTCCATGCCGAGCTGTTGGGCCACAAAGGCGGGATCGACCGGATGGGTGGTCCCGGCCAGGGCCGCCGCGCCCAGGGGCATGACCCGGACGCGCTTCAGGCAGTCGGCCAGCCGCTCGTGGTCGCGCCTGAACATCTGGCAGTAGGCCAGCAGATGGTGGGCGAGGCTCACGGGCTGGGCGGGCTGGAAGTGGGTGCATCCGGGCAGCAGGGTGTCCCGGTGCTCGTCGGCCCGGTCCGCATAGACCTTGATCAGCGCGGCCAGACGCTCCTGCCAGGCCGCCAGCCGAGCCGCCACATGGAGCCGGAAATCCAGGGCCACCTGGTCGTTGCGGCTGCGCGCCGTATGCAGCTTGCCGCCCAGGGGGCCGATGAGCTCGGTCAGACGCGACTCGATGTTCATGTGCACGTCCTCGTGCCCGGTCTTCCAGACAAACTCCCCGGCCTCGATCTCGGCCCGGACCGCGTCCAGCCCGTCGCAGATGCGCACGGCTTCGTCGTCGGTCAGGAATCCCTGGCGCGCCAGCATGCGGGCATGGGCCTGTGAGCCGAGGATGTCCTCGGCATAGAGCCGCCAGTCAAAGGACACGGACTCGGAATACGCCTCCATGGACGCGGCGGTTCCGCCTGAGAACCGCCCTCCCCACATCTTCTTGTCTGCCATACCTTACTCGCAGCTGTCTTCCACGTCTTTGCCGCCAAACTTGCTCTGCTGCATGCGGCCCTTGAGCCGCAGGCCCACGAGCTTGATGAAGCCCGCAGCATCGGACTGGTCGTAGACGTAATCTTCCTCAAAGGTGGCCAAATCGGCATTGTACATGGAGAACGGCGACTTGCGGCCAAGGGGCACGCAGTTGCCCTTGTAGAGCTTGACGCGCACGGTGCCGGTGACCTTCTCCTGCGACTTGTCCACCATGGCCTGCAACGCCTCGCGCTCCGGCGAGAACCAGTAGCCGTAATAGACCATCTCGGCGTAGCGGGGAATGAGGCCGTCGCGCAAATGCATCATTTCGCGGTCCATGGTCAGCCCTTCGAGGTCGCGGTGGGCGGCGGCCAGAATGGTGCCGCCGGGCGTCTCGTACACGCCGCGGGACTTCATGCCCACAAAGCGGTTCTCGACCATGTCAACTCGTCCGATGCCGTGCCTGCCGCCCAGCTCGTTGAGCTTGGCCAGCAGGGCTGCCGGAGAATACCGGATGTCGTTGACGGCCACGGGGTTGCCCCGCTCGAAATCGATGGTGATCTCTTCGGCCTGATCCGGACATTTCTCCAAGGGGGTGACGGTGCGGTGGCAATCCTGGCCCGGAGAGTTCCACGGATCTTCCAGCTCGCCGCCCTCAAAGGAGGTGTGCAGCAGGTTGGCGTCGATGGACCACGGCTTGGCGCGGCTCACCGGCACCGGGATGGAGTTCTCCTTGGCGTAGTTGATGAGATCGGTGCGCGACTTCATGTCCCATTCGCGCCAGGGGGCGATGGTCTTCAGGCGCGGGTTGAGGGCCATGGTGGCCAGCTCGAACCGGACCTGATCGTTGCCCTTGCCCGTGGCGCCGTGGGCCACGGCCTGGGCGCCCTCGACCTCGGCAATCTCGACCATGCGCTTGGCGATCAGGGGCCGGGCAATGGCCGTGCCGAGCAGATAGCGGCCCTCGTACAGGGCGCTGGCGCGGAACATGGGGAAGACGTAATCGCGCACAAACTCCTCGCGCAGATCCTCGACATACGCCTTGACCGCTCCGGTGGTCAGCGCCTTCTGCTCGATGCCGTCCATCTCCTCGCCCTGGCCGAGGTCTGCGGTCATGCAGACCACGTCGCAGTCGTAGTTGTTCTTGATCCACTTGAGAATGATCGATGTGTCAAGTCCGCCCGAGTAGGCGAGAACGACTTTTTCCAGCTTGCTCATCTGATTATTTCCTCGCTATTCCATCTAGCTTTAATTGCTGTAAATCCATTCGATGATGGCCTTTTGCATGTGCAGCCGGTTCTCGGCCTGGTCCCAGACGATGGAGGCAGGCCCCTCGAACACGGCCTCGCTGACCTCCTCGCCCCGGTGGGCGGGCAGGCAGTGCATGAAGCAGGCGCCCGGCGCGGCCTTGGCCATGAGCACATCGTCCACGGCATACCCGGCAAAGGCGGCCTCGCGCTTCTTCTGCTCCTCTTCCTGTCCCATGGATGCCCAGACATCGGTGTTGACATAGTGCGCCCCGGCCACGGCCCTGGCCGGATCGTCGGTCAGGGTGATGTCCGCGCCCAGGCTGCGGGCCTTGTCCAGGATACCCTGGTCGGGCAGGTATCCCGCCGGGCAGGCCAGGGAGAGGGCAAAGCCAAAGGTGGCCGCCGCATTGATGAACGAGTGGGCCATGTTGTTGCCGTCGCCGATCCAGGCCACCTTGATCTCGTCGAGGCTGGGCGTGCGCTCGTACATGGTCAGCACGTCGGACATGATCTGGCAGGGATGGTACTCGTCGGTCAGGGCGTTGATGACCGGAATGGTCCCGTATTTGACCAGGGTTTCGAGCTTTTCCTGGCCAAAGGTGCGCACGATGAGTCCGTCCGCGTAGCGCGAGAGCACCCGCGCGGTGTCCTTGAGGGGCTCGCTGCGGCCCAACTGCGAGTCACGCGAGGTGATGAAGACCGGGTCGCCGCCAAGCTGGCGCACGCCCACTTCAAAAGAGACCCGCGTGCGGGTGGAGGCCTTCTCGAAAATCAGGAGCAGGGTCTTGCCTGCCAGGAGGTCGGTGCGGACTTTTCCGTCCTTCATCTCCTTGGCGCGCAGCAGCACCTGCCGGGCCTCGTCCCTGGGCATATCCAAAATAGTCAGGAAATTCTTGGGCATCGTACGTGTACTCCATCATCGATTGCCGGTCTTTATGAAAGGGAAGAAGTGTGGCCGATATTCACATGGATGTAAAGGCTTTTGGTCCGCCTCTCCATGCCCGTTGCCAGCACCATCAATGGTTCTGGAGCCATTCGTAAAACTGGCTCAGGGTGAGCTGGCGGCTGGCCGGGCCGCTGCGCACATAGAACTCCTCGCTCTGGCCCGTCTTGAGGATGGCCGGGGCCGAAGCGGGCGTGCACAGGACGCGGATGACCGGCCTGCCATTGACTTCAATGACCATGGTATCGACATAGCGCGAGAATTCAGCCCCGACATACTGGTTCACAAGGTTGTTGAGGTGCAGCAGCGCCTTGTCGTCGCTGGCGAAATTGTCCTCGCCAAAGCCGGTGACCATGCCATCGTCGGCAACACCGATCAGGAGCATGCCGCCCTCAGAATTCATGAAGGCGGCCACGGTCTTGACAATGGCGTGTTCGATCTCCTTGCCGTTCTTGCCCGCCTTGAGGTTGAACCGCATGGTCTGCTTGAATTCAAGCACGCTGCATTCGCCCTCGGCAATGAGACTCAGCACGTCCTGAGCGGTCCGGGCCGCGCCGTGACGCATGCCCAGGGTCTCGATCCTGGCCCGGTACCTGCGCAGCAGAAACAGCGCGCATGCGGCCAGAAGCACAAGCCCGCCTCCAAAAAATTGTAAAAAGGTGTCGCTGCCCATGGCCGGAACCACACTCTTCATGGGCACGGCCACGCCAAGGGACATGCTGTCTTCGAACACGGACAGGGGCATGAGGTAGACCCACCACGTTTCGCCCGCCACCCGCATGGAGACCGGAACGCTGCGCAGCGACGCATCGGCGGCCAGGAGTTCGGCGGCCCTGGCGATGACCGGATCAGTCACGCTGCCGACCGGCTGCGGCACACGGGTCTGGCCCGGCCCGGCAATGACGGCTCCGTCGCCGATGGACAATATGCTGCCGCTGGCCCAGGAGAGAAAGACCTTCTCGGCCCTCCCCTTTTCCGCGCCGACAAGCTGACTGACCACGGCATTCACGGGCAGAATGAAGGAGAGCATGATCTTCCTGCCCCTGCTTTCGGCCAGCGACGAGGCCGTGATCCACGACTCGCCCGCGTCGAGCAGGCGATCCGTGCTGCGCCACCGGACCTGTCCGGGCGCAAGCTGCCGGAACTCGTCGGCCAGCACGGCGTCCACCGCAGCCTTGTCGTACCGCCCTCTGGCCTGGGTCGGCCTGGAGTTGCCGTCGCTCGTCCACAGGGTCCAGCGCAGGTCGCTCGAAGGGTCGCCTTGCGCACCGGTCGCGGCCACGCCTTCCAGCAGCCCGCCGCGCCTGCGCGTGAGCATGTAGCGCAGCCCGTCACCATCAGAGACCATGGCCGAGGCCAGGACAGCGTGTTTTTCGAGGATGGCGGCAAAGACGTCGCGCAGGTGGGCCGGTTCCAGGCTCCCGAAATCCTTGCCGGTCAGGTCGATGTTGGATGCGGACACCGCGTTGACCAGCACGGTCACGGCACCCGACAGGCCGCGCGCCGAACTCTCCACGGCCACGGAAGCCGCGTCGCGCCGGACCTCGTGCACGCCCCAGAAGGCGAGCGCAGCGATGGCCGCCATGGCCAGGATCACCCCGGAAAAGAGCAGCCTGTAGAGGTTCCTGCCCCGCATGAGATTGCGGGTCCGGCTGCGGCTCCGGCGGGAAATGCGCTTGAACATGAAACTCCTGGTTGATCAGTCTGAACAGGTGAGCTGGACAACATCCACAGCCGTTTCCGTGAGCGCGTCCATCTCCTCGCCGTGGTCGTGCCCGGCCAGATGCAGAATGCCATGGGCCAGCAGCCGGGCCAGATGGACACGGGGCGGCTGACCGTAGAGATGGGCTTCGCGGGCCAGGGTGTCCACGGACAGGGCCAGCTCGCCAAGGTATTCCGCCATAGTGCCTGAATCAGGACCTGAATCGGGGTCAACATCGGGGCCAGAGTCAGGGCCAGACCGCTCAAAGGCGGGAAAACTCAGAATATTGGTGGGGCCGGGGCAGCCCATGAACTCGCGGTTGAGCCGGGCGATCTCGCGGTCGTCGACCAAGGTGAGTTCCAGGGCCGCGCCCTCAAGGCCGAGGCTGTCCAGAATGGTTTCCACCACCCGGACAAGCTCCTGCCGGGACAAAGGAAAATCCGGTTCCAGCCGGGTTTCGCGCAGGATCCTGATATCGCCGCCCATCATTCGGTCCGGATGGTGTCGTGCTGATCGTAAGCGCGGACGATCCGCCCCACCAGGGGGTGGCGGATGACATCGTGCTCGTCGAAGAGGATGAACTTCACGCCCTTGACCCCGTCGAGAACGGTGCGGGCGTTGAGCAGGCCGGAGCGGGCGTGGACAGGCAAATCGATCTGGGTGACATCACCGGTGATCACGGCCCGAGAGCCGAAACCAAGGCGCGTCAGGAACATCTTCATCTGTTCCGGCGTGGTGTTCTGGGCCTCGTCGAGGATGATGAAGGCGTCGTTGAGTGTGCGGCCACGCATGAAGGCCAGGGGGGCCACCTCGATGACGCCGGTCTCCTGATATTCCTGCATCCTGGGAAAATCGAGCATGTCGTGCAGGGCGTCGTAGAGCGGGCGCAGGTAGGGATTGATCTTCTCGGCCAGGTCGCCGGGCAGGAAGCCGAGCTTCTCGCCCGCCTCCACCGCCGGGCGGGTGAGCACAATGCGCTTGACCTCGCGGCGCAACAGCGCGCCCACGGCCATGGCCACGGCGAGGTAGGTCTTGCCCGTGCCCGCGGGACCGATGCCAAAGGTCAGGTCGTACTGCCGGATGGCGTCGAGATATTCGCGCTGGTTCAGGGACTTGGGCGAGACCGTGCGTTTGCCGGAGGTGGCGTAGACATCACCCTTGAAGACCTCGCCCACGTCCGCCGAGGGCTGGCGCATGAGGATGCGGCAGGCAAAATCCACATCCTGGGGATAGATTTTCTTACCCGCCTTGAGCATGGCGTAGAGCTGGGTAAGCACCTGGGCGGCCAACGCTTCCGCGCTCTCCCCGCCCTCTTCGCCCTCGGGCGCGGTGACGGTCACGGCGTTGCCCCGACTCTCAAGGCGCACGCCGATCCGCTCGCCCATGAGCTTGAGATACTGGTTGTGGGGGCCAAAAAGCTGGCTGGCCAGCCTGCTGTCATCAAATTCGAGCTTCATGTCGAGCAGTCGCTCCCGCTGGTGGTTGACGGATCGCCCCATGGCGCCATGCCAGCCTGTCTGGCCGTGGTTGATCTGGTCGCACCGTAACGGGCATCCCGCAATCTTTCAATGGACGATCACCCCTTTTTTCTGAGGAACATCCACCGGCACGCCTTGCGCTCCATGAAATTGGCCAGCTCATAGAGGGCCGCGCCCATCAGGCTCATGCCGATGATCCCGGTGAACATGCCGAGATAGTCCATAGCCCCCCAAGCGTCCATGATCATGTAGCCCAACCCCCGCGTGGTGGCAAAGGATTCGACGAAGAAGAGCACGGCCACGGACACGCCAGTGCCGAGGCGAAGGGCTGTAAAGCCATGGGGCAGGGCCGCGGGCAGCAGCACCTCGCGCAGCACGTTCCAGCGCGAGCCGCCGAGCGAGCGGACCGAATCGAAATACTTCGGATGGATGGAGCGCACCCCGTCGCGGGTGGTGACCAGTATCTGGTAGCCGAGGATGAGTGCGATCATGGCGATCTTGGAGGCGTCGCCAAGGCCGAACAGGAGCAGGAACACGGGCAGGAGCACGATCTTGGGGATGGGATAGGTCAGGAAGATGAACGGGGCCAGCAGGGCGTCCGCCCGCCTGACGCTGCCCATGACCAGCCCGAGCGGAAAGGCGACACACCAGGCCAGGGCCATGGCCGTGACGGCCCGGTAGCCGCTGATGCAGAAATGCTCCCAGAAGATGCGGGTGGACAGGGCCGAGGCAAAGGCGGCCAGCGCGTCCTCAGGATGCGGCAGGATGACCCCGCCCAGGGCCACGGCGGCCAGCTTCCACAAAAGGCCGAGCGCGAGCATGACCAGCCCGTAGCGCATGATCGGGCCGCCTGGCCTCACCATACGTCCTCCACGGTGTGTCGAAGCTCCTTGAGCAGCTTGAAGCACGCCTCGGTGTCGCGGATGGACGCATCGCCGAAACCAGGGTTGTCGAACACGGCCACGGGCCGGGCCGGACGGCCCGACATGACCATGATCCTGCGTCCAAGCACCACAGCCTCCTCCAGCGAATGGGTAACCAGGACATACGGCACCCTGCGCCGTTTCCAGACATCGAGCAGGGTGCGCTGGAGCCGCTCGCGGGTCAGGGCGTCCAGCGACGAAAAAGGCTCGTCGAGCAGCATGAGCCGGGGCCGGGAGACAAAGGCGCGGGCAATGGCCACCCGCTGCTGCTCCCCCCCGCTCAGGGTGGCGGGAAAGTCCTGGCCGCGCCCGACAATGCCCAACTCGGCCAGCTGGGCCTTGGCCCGCGCCCGCCGCTCGGCGCGCGGCACGCCCTGCACCTTGAGACCAAGGGCCACGTTGTCCTCAACGGTGCGCCAGGGCAGCAGCCCGTAGTCCTGCAGGATGATGGAGATGTCCGGGGTCGGCCCGCTGATGGGCGCGCCGTCAAGCAGGACCGCCCCGCTATCGGGCCTGACAAGGCCGCTTAGGATATAGAGCAGCGAGGTCTTGCCGCAGCCCGACGGGCCGACCACGGCCAGGGTCTCCTCGCCCGCCAGGGCAAAGGACACGCTGTCCAGGACGCGCTCCGCGCCATAGGATTTTCCGAGATTTTCGGCTCTGAGCATGAATTCTCTGGGTGTTGCATTGGCCCGACGGCAGCAATGGCCGCACGGATTTGGACGCGACGGCGAAGCTCCCCTTCGCGCTACGGTATGATCGGGGAGAGCGCGATCTCGTTGGGCATGCGCTCCCGCAGGAGCCCCTTGGCGATCATCCAGTCCTGAACCTCGTCGAGTTCGCTGTCGGCAGGCAGCGCGGGCAGCGGATACCTGTAGACCGGAAATTCCGCTGCCAGCGGCTGGGGAATGCGGCAGACCTCGGCCATGAGCGCGCGATACTTCTCGGGATCGGCGGCCAGCCGCTCCACGGCCTCCTTGTAGGCGGTGACAAAGCGGACATAGGTCTCGGCACCGTCGGAGAAATACTTGCGGTGCAGGCAGAGCACGGTCAGGGGCACGTCAAGGTTGTCCGCAGTGACCAGCACCCCGCCGCCCTTGAGCCTGGCCAGCGACAGGAGCGGCTCGGGCAGGAAGGCAGCGTCGATCTGATCGGCCATGAGCATCTGGAGCCTGATGGGGATCTTCTTGACTTCCATGCGTGAGAAATAGCCCGTGCCCACGCCCAGCCGCGCCTCCATCTTGTCGGCCAGAAACTCCATGATGGTGGACTTGGAGATGCCGAGGTTGCTTCCCTTGAGCTCGGCCAGGGTCCTGTCCCGCGCGCCCGGCGAAAGGGCAATGCCGAACATGGGATAGCCGGGGGAGGTGCGCCAGGATGTCAGAGCGATGTACATGGGCACATTCTGGTTGATGAGCATGTAGGTGGCGATGAGGTCGCCAAAATAGCCGTCGAGCTGGCCGGTCTGCATGGCCGTGTCGCGCTCAAGGGCCGAGGCAAAGGGGATCAGCTCGACATCAAGCCCCTGCCCGGCGAACAGGCCGTCCGTCACCGCCACCTGGAGCGGCAAGGTGTCGAGCACGGGCAGAATGCCGAAGCGTATCCTGACATCCTGCGCCTTGGCGGGCGCGGTCAGGATAACGAGGCAGAGTATGAGCAACGCAGCGGGCAGTGGATTTCTCATGCCAGTTCTCCATAAAATTGGTGGCGCGTATGTAGCATGCCCGCGCGAGAAAGAAAAGACGTTGCCCGGAGAGGCCCGGCCTCGCGGCGAGGGGCATGCCCTGGGAAGGATCGTCAGGCAGCCGGACCGGCTGCGCCCTGTCCGGCGGCTCAGCCGTGGCCGCCCTGGAACAGGGTGCGTCCGACGAGCAGCAGGATGGTCACGGCGCTGATCACGCCGACCCACTCCGGCAGGGTCTCGTCCACCTGCATGACCACGGCCCGGATGTCGAGCCCAAGGCCGATATAGAGCCTGTCCACCAGCCAGGCCAGCCCCAGCGAGCAGACGACAATGGACGCGAGATACAGCCCGGTCGCCCGCCTGCCCAGGGTCTTGAGCATGACCGTGATGGTGGCCCCGTTGGTGGCCGGACCGGCCAGCAGAAAGACCAGAGCCGCGCCAGGCGACAACCCCTTGAGCAGCAGCGAGGCAGCAATGGGGGTCGAGGCCGTGGCGCAGACGTAGAGCGGCAGGGCCACGACCAGCATGACCAGATAGGACAGGAACCCCTGGCCCACGTATTCGACCAGCACGTCCTCTGGAATCAGAGCCGCGATGGCCCCGGCCACGATCACGCCCGCGATGAGCCACTTGCCGATATCCGCGATCATCTCGCCAAAGGCGTAGCCCATGCCCGCGCGAAACCGGCCCGCAAGGGTCACGGGGGAAGAGCCGCAGCCGTGGCAGCCGCAGCCCGGCGCAGTGGGTTCGCCGGTCGCGGCAGATTCGGGAGAGTCGGCGGGCGATCCCACCACGATGGGACGCATCCGCGACGCTGCCCCTGCCTCGCGGTCGGGGAAGGCGTTGACCAGCAACCCGGCGAAGATGGCGGTGATCGTCGCGGCCACGGGCCGGACCACGGTCATGATCGGGTCGATGAGCGCATAGGTCACGGCCATGGAGTCCACCCCGGTCTCGGGCGTGGAGATCATGAAGGCCGTGGTCGCCCCCTTGCTGGCACCCTGTTGGCGCAGCCCCAGGGCAGCGGGCAGCACCCCGCACGAGCACAAAGGCAACGGCACGCCGATGAGGGCGGCCTTGAACACCGAGCCCACCGAGCTCTTGCCGAGATGGCGGGCCATGAACGAATCCGGCACGAACGCCTTGAGCAGCCCGGCCACGAAAAAGCCAAAGAGAACATAGGGCGCAGAATCCACAAGTACTCGCCACGACTCTGAAAATATTTCGAAAAACAATTGAGGCACGGTTCACCTTCCTCTCAATGCAACTCTGTTACATATGAGCATATGTTCATGTAATTGGATAAAAAAAAGAGCGGCCACGACTCACCCCTCTTCCCGGACATGGTCAAGCCCTTGAACGATGAGGGCGCGCACATGATCGTCGTCCAGGGTATAGTACACGTTCTTGCCATCCTTGCGGTAGCGGACCAGCCGGGCGGCGCGCAACAGCCGCAACTGGTGCGAGATGGCCGAGGGCGACATGTCGAGCACCTCCGCCAGGGCGCAGACGCACAGCTCATTGATGGACAGGGCGTAGAGCATGCGCACCCTGGTGTAGTCGCCAAGGGCCTTGAACAGCTCGGCCAGGAAAAGGAAATCGCGCTCGGTGAGCATCTGCCCCCGGACCCTGTCCACGTTCTCGACGTGCTGCTCGGTATTTCCACATGCGATGTTGGACATTTTTCCTCAAATGATCAGCTACTCATTTGTGATGGATTTACCCACGTTCAATCCGGTTGTCAACCGGTCGAGCGCACAAGGCTGCTCTTTCCTGACGAAAGAGCGGCCTCAGCGTGTTGACAAAGTCCACTCTGAAAGGCTGTTGAGAAAGGTTCGAGTGCTAGGCGCGAAAAAAAGGCAAGACCGACGCGTATATATAATACGCGAGGGTTTGCCTTTTTTGAAGCAACGACGCAATCGGGCCTTTGTCAGCAGCCTGAGGCCGCCCTTTCCTGACGAAAGGGCGGCCTGTCGGATCTGGAAGTGACCGGGAGTGATCAGCCCGCGACATTTCTGGCCGCAGCCAGGGCGGCGGCGTAGTCAGGCTCATCGGTGGTTTCCTTGAGGTACTGGACATAGGCCACGCGCCCATCCCGGCCGACCACGAAGACCGCGCGGCCCAGGAGACGCAATTCCTTGATCAGCACGCCCCAGGACTGCCCGAAGGAGGCGTCGCGATGGTCGGAGAGGGTCTTGACCGCCTCGACCCCGGCGGCTCCGCACCAGCGTGCCTGGGCAAAGGGCAGGTCCATGCTCAGGGTGAGGATGGTCACGTCTTTGCCGAGCCCGGCGGCCTCGGTGTTGAAACGGCGTGTCTCCATGTCGCAGACCGGGGTGTCGAGCGAAGGCACCGAAGCTATGATCAGCACCCTGCCCTTGTAGTCGGCCAGGGTTTTCGGGCTCAGGTCGTTGGCCAGAACGGTAAAGGCCGGGGCCGTGTCCCCCACCTTGATCTCCGGGCCGACCAGGGTCACGGGGTTGCCTTTCAATGTGACGATTCCAGTTCTTTCTATCATGCTGTTCGCTCCTTTGATTTATAATTGATAATTATTCCTATCTGAAGGTTGTCAAAGAGGCAAGCGAAATTCACCCTTCTTTGCTATCCCAGGCCGAGCCGGTCGAGGGTCAGGCGGCTGCGCCCTCCCCGCTCCAGGATGTCGACCACGAGCGGGCCGTGCGCCAGCCCGGCGGCGCGGACCTCGGCCACGAGCCGGGCCAGCGCCTTCTCCTCGGCCAGATAGCCGAAGACCACCTCGCGCACCCCGCGCAGGGACACGAGCCGCTCGGCCCAGCCAAGACCCTCCTGGTAGAGCATCCTGGCCGAGACAAACGCGGCCACCAGGGCCAGCTGATGCCTGCGCGGCAGATCGCCCACCAGACGGTCGGCATATTTTTCGGCCAGGATGGTGGGACAGTAGGCAAGGATCACCTCGCACAGCTCCGGGCTGTCAGCCACCCGGCCCGTCTCCTCTTCGAGCGCCGCAACGATCCTGTCGGCCAGTGCGTTGATGGACGCCGAGAGGGCATAGGATATCTGGGTGACGGTCTTGCCGCCCCCGGCCAGCCGGTATTCGCGCATGAGCAGCCGGGCCTCGGCCCCGGCGCGCTGGCGCAGGATGTCGAGCAGCTGGGACACGTAGCGGTCCTTGATGGCGAGGAATTCCTCGTCCGTCAGGATGAGCCCGGCCAGGATCTCGTAGGACGAGCAGATGACCCCGGTCTTGTTGGCCGAAGGGCCTGGCACCACCAGCACCCCCGCCTTTTCCAGCGCGGTTCGGGCGTCTGCCGCGATGAATATGTTGGCGCCCTCCACGATGCCCCTGGCCGATGGCGTGCCATCCCTGCCGAGGAACTGCTTCCAGTTGGTCATGTTGATGGTCTCGGGCCTGCCGCCCGCCGGGATGAAGAGGTCGGCCCTGGCCTGGTTGTGCAGCTCGTCGCGGATGCGCACGCCGTCGGGGTCCTGGGTCGAGACCACGAACGCGCCCGCGCCCGTGAGCCGTGTGGCGTCAAAGCCCGATGCCCGCCCCCCGCTGTCGATGAGACGCAACAGCTCGGCATGGTCCATGCCGTCCGGATCAAAGGCCGCCCCGTGTCCGTCGGCCATGGCCACGATGCGCGCGTTTTCGCCGTATTCGCGGATGAGAATCCTGATGACGTTGGAGGCCACGTCGCCCGCCGGGCCGCCGGTCAGCTTGACCGAGAACGTCTGCCGGGCCGGATCGATTCCCAGAGCCAGCAGCAGCTCGCGGGCAAAGACCACCACGCCCTCGCTGGTCACGCCATATTCCTTGTGAGCGATCCCGGCTCCGGGCTTGGAGCTCATGAACGCGCCGGGCCACTTGTAGCCGCGCTTGGCCGCCCTGGCCGCGATCCAGGAGATATGCTCCGGCGTGATGTTCTCGTCAGGACCGAGAAAGATGACCTCCTCGCGGTTCAGGTGGTCCACAATGTCGGGCAGGACGAACCCGCTCCCGTTGGCAGGAGCGGCCAGGAGATCGAGGAACGAATCGACCATGCTCCTGACGGCCAGATCGATATCCCCCTCGGGGCCGAGCAGCAGGACCGCCTTGGACCCGCCCTCCGGAATGTCCTTGTTCTTGAACTGCTGCGCCTTGGCCAGCTTGGTGACCTCGTCGAAGAGCCGGTTGGACTCCAGCTCGAAATGCTCCTGGGAACCGGTGCGCACCACCCGGACCCCGCCCCTGGCCATGTCGCGGTATCGGACATGGAAGGCAAAGCAGTACGGCCCGTGGAAACAATAGAGGCCAAAGGGCCGCTCCTGCGCCGGGGTGGGAGCGAGGATGATCGGGTCCAGCCGAAAGCTCAGGCCGAGCCGGTGCGGCAGATAATAGTTGGTCCGCAGAGTATACCTGAAAAACTTATAGATGTATTTCAAAATGTTGCGGTGTATCTCATTGTTCACGCCGTTGATGGCCTCAAGGACGGCCTCGCGCTGTTCGGCCACGGCCCTTTCCCGGTCGCCTGCAAGGGCGGGATTGCAGCGGGCGTCGAAATAGTCGAGCAGCCGCCGGGCCACATGGCGGTGCTTGAGCACCACGTGGACGATGCGACCGGAGCCGTAGGCGTGCAGGTTCTTCCGGATCAGGAACTGGTGGGCGAACTCTGAGGCGGCCTGCATGAGCATGACCTCGCCAAGCTCCCAGCCCTCCTCCTCGGCCAGGGCCTCCAGGCCGTGAAAGGCGAACCATTTGGTCAGCTCCAGCTGGCGGCGAAGCCGCTCCCACTGCCCTGTCCCTTCGACCAGCCCGATGCGGGAACGGTCGAGATAGAAGCTCATGACCGCGATGGGCGGCATGTCCCCGCGCTCGAAAACATCCGAGTAGGCCCGGTCCACCGGGATGTTCTCCCTGGCAAAGACGTTGACCACCCGCAGGAGCAGCCCCCTGGCCGGCGGATGCTCCATGGCCACGGACACGCGGTCGAACCCAGGCACGGGCTCTGTGTCGAGGGCGACCTGGACCCGCTCCCGGTTCTCCACGCAACTGCACGTTTTGAAATGGCGCACGGCCCGGCCCGGTTCGAACTTCTCCAGATAATCGTCGTTGGCGCTGGCCAGGAAGCCCTCAAAATCAGCCGCCTCGGCAGGGTCGAGATCAAGGCCGCCCCGGCGGACCGTGGCCAGGGCGCGGGCCAGCCCGTCGCTGTCCGCAGCGCACTGCGGCCTTGGGCCAAAAAGCAGCGTGTCGAGCCGGATGGTGTCGTCGCGGCTCGAATAGATGCGCGCGATGCGGATATCCCGGTCGATATGCTGCCGCAGCACCCCGGCCAGGGACCGCATGTCGCCGCCAGGGGTGATGTGCGTGACCATGGTGCCGCACGGACTGTGCAGGACCATGGACTGCCCCTGCTCGCGGACCATGCCCGAGACCAGGGCCTTGAGGTGCCGGACCTGCTCGTCCCTGCCGTGGGTGCGAAAGTAGTATTCGGGCATGTTCCGGCTGAACCATGGAACAAGGGTCCGCACCGACTCAAGGACCTGTCTCTGAACCTCGTCGCGGAGCGTGGCCGGATCAATCGTCGTATCCTGGTTCACTGGGCATCTCCTGGCTTGAGGGTCGGACCACTGTGCATCATCATTTGTGCATGGCCCGCGCGCACCCGTCAAGGGGGAGAAAAAATCATTCACGAATCGTCCAACACATTATAATGGTTTGACTGACGATCTTATAGCATGGACATGCAGTGTCCTGCGGGGTATGATCAGACAAGTGGGCCATGGTGGCCTGACCTGAGTTCCGCGACGAGGTAATAGTATGAGCAAGCTTGCGACTGACACTGGCATCCTTCTGGAGACCGGCACGAACGAACTCGAAATTCTTGAATTCTATATCAACGAGACCATCAAGGAAGGACATCCCCCGGTCAAAAACCACTTCGGCATCAACGTGGCCAAGGTCATGCAGGTCATCGAGACGCCGAACCTGGAACCTCCGGAATCCGCGCCCCATCCGTCGTTCATGGGGACCATCCCCCTGCGCGATCTCATCCTGCCGGTGCTCGACCTCTCGGTCTGGCTTGAACTCAACATGCCCAAGACCGAGCGCGACATCGTCATCGTCACCGAGTTCAGCAAATCCGTGACCGGATTCCTGGTCTCAGGCGTCACCGAGATCCACCGCGTGGGCTGGGGCGAGGTCATCCCGCCTTCAAGCGTCATCTCCCAGAGCACCGATTCCATCATCGGTCTGGTGGACAAGGGCGACCACTTCATCCAGTTGCTCGACCTCGAAACCATCCTGACCCAGTTCGAGCCGGACGACGGCATAGCGCTGAAAAGGTCGGACAGGGAGTACAAGGTGCTGGTGGCGGACGACTCGGCCACCATCCGGACCATGCTCCAACAAAACCTGACATCGGCCAACTTCAAGCCCACCATCACCAACAACGGCAGCGAAGCCCTCAAGACCATCATGGGCTACAAGGCCATGGCCGAGGAAGCGGGCAAAGACATCACCGAGTATGTGGACATCGTGGTCTCGGACATCGAGATGCCGCTCATGGACGGCTTCAGCCTGACCAAGAACATCAAGCAGGACCCGGTCCTGAAAAAGCTCCCGGTCATCTTGTACTCCTCCATCATCACCAACGAGCTGCGCCACAAGGGCGACTCCGTGGGCGCGGACATGCAGATCACCAAGCCCGACCTGCACACCATTCCCGAAGTGGCCATCAAACTCATCGAAGGAACGCACGCTTGATCAAACCGGGTGACGAAATCCTCGAGGTCTACCTCGAAGAGACCTCCGAACGGCTCAACACCATCGAGACGGGGCTGCTCCAGCTTGAGAGACGGTCCGCCCCGGACTCCGAACTGGTCAACTCCATTTTCCGCGACGCCCACTCGGTCAAGGCCGGGGCCAACCTCCTCAAGCTCAAGGTTATCGAGGAACTGGCCCATACGCTGGAGAACGTGCTTGAGAACGTCCGCACCGGAAAGATCCCGGTCACGGAGATGATCATCACCGCCAGCCTTGAAGCGGTGGACAAGCTCAGGGAACTGGTGGACAATATCGACCGCAATGATGACATCAGCATCCGGCTGCACACGGCCATGCTCGAAATGTCCGTCAAGAAATCTCTCGAACGCTGAGACACGACACGCAAAAAAAGGGCGTCCCGATCACGGGACGCCCTTTCTTTTCGCCTTGCTTCACGGGCCTAGTTTTCGAAGACCTTGAGCAACTGACTCGCCTCCTGCATCTTGGTAAAGGAGGTATTCTTGAAGACCTCCCCTTCCACGGCCTTGAGGAACTCGTCGTGGGTCATTTCGGTGAAGTCGATCATGATGCCCTTGACCTCGAAATACATAAGCAGGAAAGCCGTCAGCGGCTCATCGGAAAAGACCCTGGCCAGCCCCCTGGGATCGGTCAGCGAGGTGAAGGGCTTGTTCATCCCGCCAAGAAAGAACAGGTCAAGGCGGCTCTTGCCGTCCGTGACCACGCCGATCAGGTTGAAGGTGCCGAGCCTGGACACGAACTCGTCAGTCAGGTCCGGGAATTCGAGGATGTCCTTCTTGGGGAACGCCCCGACAAAGACCATGGTCCCGCTCTCCTCGGCCATGGTGTGCCGAAACACGGACTCCCCGTGATGCTTCCTGGCCGCCTTGACCGTCTCGTACAGGTCGCAGGCAAAGGCCAGCTTGATATCCTCGATGACTTTCCCGTCCATGGATTCCCTCCGGTGTTGAGCGCAACGCAGCGCAGCAAATAGCGCATTTCAGCGCGTTGCACAATCGGCCAAGCGTCGAAACCGGGCCAATAAACCGCTAGATGATACCGTGCAGCGGCCCGCCGGGCGCGCCCAGGGCGTCCACGCGCCGCTCCACCTCGGGGTCCGGGGCAAGGGGCGGGGCGTGGTAGGTCTTCAGACGCGCGTCGATGACCACGGCCAGGGTCGCGCCCCAGTGCTTGGCATTGGTGAATGCGCCAGCGCCGTAAATGTCCGTGGCCGGATCGGAGCGGGTGAAGGTCACCCAGAGAAAGTTGTCCCAGTCCTTTGCCGTGAAACCGGCGTCGTCGGCCACCACGATCAGGGGGAACCCCTCGATGCCCCGGACCTGCGACAGGATTTCGCCCAGCCTGTCAAAGGCCGGGTCCTGCTGGTCCCGCTTGCGGCGATGGGCCGGTCCCTTGAGAACCATGATGCCCGGCGCGAACACACGGGCGTTGCGGAACCCGCGCGGCAGATCGAGGCCGGACGGCAGTTCGGCTGCCAGTGTCCGTCTGGGCGAACCTGCGGCGGCGAGCACCAGCTTGGACCCCTGGTTGAGGCTGATGCCGGAATAGTCCAGGGTGTCCATGGTGGTGCGGGTGATGAAGTGCAGGTCGCGGGTCAGGTCCACCCGCCGCAGCATGTGGCCGAAAAAGGCCGGGATGTCGTGGCAGGAAAGCCCTGGCTCCATGTCCTCCCTGGCCGCGATGACCACGTATTTCGAGAGCGAGGTCTGGGTGTTGCCCAGCAGGGACATGGCGTTGGTCAGCAACTCCTGGGGCTGCCTGTCCTGGGCATAGGGCACGTACCGTTCGCTGCCCACGGCCAGGAGCAGCGGATGGACACCCGCCGCGTCCACGGCGTGGACCTCGTGCACGCCCGAGAAGACCGAGGGCACCAGCTCCGCGGTCATCTCGTGGATGAACTCGCCAAACACGGTGTCCTCCTGGGGCGGCCTGCCCACGGTGGTGAACGGCCAGATGGCGTCGCTGCGGTGAAAGACCCTGTCCACGCGCATGACCGGAAAATCGTGCGTCAGGCTGTAGTAGCCGAGATGGTCGCCAAACGGCCCCTCGGGCTTCTGCTCGCCGGGCATGACCATGCCGCAGATGCAGAAATCCGCCTGGGCCGGAATGGGCAGACCGCCCTCGCGGCTGACCATGGGAATGCGATGCCCGGCCATGGCCCCGGCAAAGAACAGCTCGGCCAGCCCCTCGGGCAGCGGCATGACCGCGGCCAGGGTCATGGCCGGGGGACCGCCGACAAACACGTTGACCCTGAGCGGCTGGCCCTTGGCAAGCGCCTGGGCGTGATGATGGCCGATGCCCCGATGAATCTGGTAGTGCAGCCCCACCTCGCGGTCCGGCAAAAAGTCGTTGCCCGTGAGCTGGACCCGATACATGCCCATGTTGGACCCGGCGTAGCCCGGATTGTCCGGGCTTTCGGTGTAGACCTGGGGCAGGGTCACGTAGCCGCCGCCGTCCATTGGCCAGGAAACCAGCTGAGGCAGGGCCGATATGGTCGTCTCATGCTCCATGACCGGCCCGGTCCCGACGCTGCGCGGCAGGGTGTGCCAGGCCGTACGGGGCGCACCCAGATATCGCAGCGGGTGCCTGAGCGCCTCCATGGGGTTGAGCTTGAGTTTCATCAGCCGGCGCACCGTGGCGATGGTGTCGCGGAAGATGAAGTGCATCCGCTCGCGCGTGCCGTAGATATTGGCGGCCATGGGAAAACGGCATCCCTTGACATTGGTGAAGAGGAGCGCCGGACCGCCCGCCAGGAAGACCCTGCGCTGAATCGCCCCCACCTCGATCCTGGCATCGACCGCCGTGTCGATGCGCACGAGTTCGCCCCTGGCCTCAAGGGCGTCAAGGCACTGTCTGGTGTTGATGTATCCCATTTCGATTCCCGGTTTCGTGTTTGCTGGCGAGACAATCTAGACGGAACGGGCGGAAATGTTAAGCGGGAATCGGGCAGTCGGCGGGGCAGTCGACAGGGCTGTCGACAAACGCGCCCTCTCGCCGCTTGACAGCGGACGACGTCCACACGCAGTCGAAATGGACACTGCCTTGCGGATCGAACAGTGGGCGCATGTCCATCTCAAGGGGCTTCATCCCCTTTGACGCGAGGTTGCGACAGGTGTTGCAGAACACCCTGGGATAGCTGCACACAAGGCAATAGGGCCGGTAGTCGTCGCAGGCATGCGCGTTCCAGGGCCGCCTGATTCCCAGCACGCACGACTTCCGATGAAAGACGCACGTCAGACAATTGTTTGACATGGTTGACAATTTACGCATCTTGGTCCTCCGAATCAGATACTGGCTCAGTTTCGGATACCATCACGGACCGCTCACAATGGGTATTATAATTCCACCCGCCCCGCGCCACCCTCGCACCTCGCCCTTTTCCCGGGCCGGACGCCATGCTAGGATCACTGCGAGAGGCACACCCGTTATCCGGAGGAGAACCATGCCGCTGATGCAGTGGGACACGAACCTATCCGTGGGCGTCGAGGAGATCGACGCCCAGCACAAGACGCTCGTGGACCTGGTCAACCAGACCTACGAGGCCATCCAGGGACAGGACCACGCCCTATTGGCAGAGCTTGTGGACCGCATGGCCGCATACGGCAGAACGCACTTCGCCACCGAGGAGCGGTACATGCGCGACCACGGCTTCCCCGGCATTGAGGAGCACAAGTTCCAGCACGCCAAGTTCAACGCCACGGTGGACGACTTTCGGCGCAAGCTGGACAGCCAGACCAACCTGACCCAGGTGTTCGTCTTCCTGAGCAGTTGGCTGGCCGCGCATATCATGAACGAAGACATGCGCTACGCCGCCCACATGGCAGGGCGCGAAAACTGATGAGGGCAACCCGACGCACCAGGATGCGCCTGCCCAAAAAAGTGTGGAAAAAGAGAAAAGGGCTTACACGCAATCAGCGCGTAAACCCTTGTCTTTCGTGGTGGGCTATACAAGATTCGAACTTGTGACCTCTTGCTCCGGAGGCAAGCACTCTATCCATCTGAGCTAATAGCCCGCGAGAACGAAGTAGCTATACTCCGGACCACGCTTTGTCAAGGAGACATCACCCGGCCTGAAACAGGCACCGCCTATTGGCATCGGCAAGCAGGCCAAACGACAACACCACCATTTTCTCTTGCAAAAATGTCTAAATAAAGTCTATAAGGGTTGAAATCATGGCCGGTTTCGGTCCGCACCCGGCCTGCGCAGGCCGGAGCAGGCTGAGGAACCGCGGAGAGCCGATGGACAAAAAACGAATCATCCTGGCAGTTACCGGCGCCAGCGGCACCGTTTACGCCGCCGCGCTGGCCAACGAGCTTGGCCGCCGGGACGACATTGAGCTGCACCTCATCATCTCCGACGCCGCCCGGCAGGTCATGGCGCAGGAAACGGACACCACACCCGACTCCCTCGCCGCCCGCGCCTTTGCCGTCCACCCCCAGGCTGACATCGGCGCGCCCCCGGCCAGCGGCTCGTGGCGGCACCAGGGCATGATCATCTGCCCCTGCTCCATGGCCACCCTCTCCGCCGTGGCCACCGGCGCGGGCAACTCGCTCATCCACCGGGCCGCGGACGTGACCCTCAAGGAGCGCGGACGCCTCGTGCTCGTCACCCGCGAGACCCCTGTCAGCGCCATCCACCTGAAGAACATGCTCGCGGCCAACCGGGCCGGAGCCGTGATCATGCCGGCATGTCCCGGTTTTTACCATCGCCCGGAGACCATCGGGGATCTGGCCGCCCATCTGGCGGGCAGGATTCTCGACCAACTGGACATCCCGCACGCGCTCCACGCCCGCTGGGGCGAGTGAGCCTGGGATGAGAAGGCAAACACGAGGCTGACAACAGACAGGCGCAAGCCGCCGGGCAACTCGCGCGCCCGGCAGTCCGGTGCGGATTTCCCGCACGCGCAATCCGGCAGCCGTCAGGAGGGAGAGTATGGAGATCACCTGGTTCGGCCATGCGAATTTCATGATCAGGACAGGCGAAACAGTGGTGCTGATCGACCCGTTCTTCGTGGGCAACCCGTCCTCGCCCACGACCTACAAGGAGATCGAGCGGTGCGACCTCATCCTCGTCACCCACGACCACAACGACCATGTGGGCCAGACCCTGGAGCTGGCCGCCAGGCATGACGCCGAGGTGGTGGCCATCTTCGACGTGATCCAGAACCTCATCACCCAGGGACTGCCCGAGCATCTGGGCGTGGGCATGAACATCGGGGGCACGGTCTCCCGGCTCGGCCTTTCCATCAAGATGGTCCAGGCCATGCACTCGTCCGTGCATGGAGCCGCCGCTGGCTTCATCATCACCCTGCCCGACCGGACCTGCATCTACAACTCCGGGGACACCGGCCTGTTCGGCGACATGGCCCTGTTCGGCAAGCTCCACGACATCAACATCGCCATGCTGCCCATCGGCGGACGGTTCACCATGGACGCGGTCCAGGCGGCCTACGCCTGCTCGCTGCTCGGCTGCCGCAAGGTCATCCCGCAGCACTGGGGCACTTGGTCGGTCCTGGCCCAGAACACCACGGCCCTGGCCGAACAGCTCATGCTCCTTTCGCCCGAGACCGAGCTGGTGGAGCTTGCCATCGGCGAACCGACGACCCTCTAGAGCCGGAGAGCCTGCCGGTCCAGGCCCGCCTACCCCGTCGCCCTGAGCTTTTGCAGGGCCGCGTGGATCAGCTCCGCCTTTTTCCCGCCGATGCCGGGCAGGGCGCGGATGGCCTGGGGATCAGCCGCCAGCATGGCGTCGAGCGACTCGAACCGATCCCACAACAGCCGCGCCGTCTTCGGCCCGATGCCCGGCAGCAAGGTCAGCTCGCTTTGCAGCACCGTCTTCTTGCGCGCGATGCGCTGCCTGCCGAGCACGAAACGGTGGGCCGTATCGCGCACCATCTGCAAAAACAACAATTCAGCGCTGCCGGGTTTCAGCGGCATGGGATTCTTGCGCCCCGGCCTGAAGACCACATCCTCCAGCTCGCCCGCCCGGCGCGACGGCCCCTTGGCGATGGCAACCAGCTCCCAGCAGGTCTCTTCAACGCATTCGCTCAAGGCCCGCTCCACGGCGGCCAGCTGCCCCCTGCCGCCGTCGATGAGCACCAGATCGGGCCACGGCGGGCCAGACTCCACCCGCCTGCGCGCCCAGGCGGCCAGGGCCGCGTAGTCGTCGCCCGTCCCTTCCAGGTCGGGAAAGGCGTAGAGCCTTGATGCTTCCCTGTCGCGCCGCCCGGCCTCGAACACCACCTGCCCCACGCGCATGTCGCTGCCGCCCAGGTGCGAGGCGTCCACGCACTCGATGCGCTCCGGCTCGGCGGGCAGGTTGAGGGCGCGGGCCAGCCGGGCCGAGATGGAATCCCTGCGCTGACGAGCCTGCCGGGCCACGTCGCGGGCCAATTCCAGCAGTTTCTTCTCCTGCGTTGTCCGGGGCAGGACGAGGCGCACCGGGCCGGTGCGCCGCTCGGCCAGCACCTCGGCCACCAGCGGCTCCACCATCTCATAGGGAACAATAATCATCGGCGGGATAAACCGGGCCGCGCCGTAGAACTGCATCACAAAACTCTGGATCACCTCCGGCCCCTCGTCCAGGGTCAACCCCGGCCAGAAGAACTGCTTTTCGTCCAGGAGTCTGCCCTGGCGGATGAAGAGCAGACCGAGCCCCAGGCCACTCTCGCTGGCGGCCAGCCCCAGCACGTCGCGGTCGCGGGTGTCGTGACACACGGCCACCTGTCCTTCCACAGTCTGCCGCACCGCCCGGATCTGGTCGCGCAAGAGCGCCGCCTGCTCGTACTCCATGGCCGCCGAGGCTTCGGCCATGCGCTTCTCCAGGGTGGTCAGCAGCTCGCCCGACTTGCCGGAGAGGAGCATCTCCACGCGCCGGACCATATCCTTGTACACGGCCCGGTCCACATTGAGCACGCACGGCGCGAGGCACTGATGCAGATGGTGATAGAGGCACGGCCTGACCCGGTTGCGGAAGACATGGTCCGAGCACTTGCGCAAGGGAAAGACCTTGCCCAGCAGCTTCCAGGTGGTCCTGGCCGCCGCGCCCGAAGTGAACGGCCCGAAATAGACCGACCCGTCGCGCACCACCTTGCGGGTCACGGACAGCCTGGGGAATTCGGCCTTCCGGTCCAGCCGGAAGAGCACATACTGCTTGTCGTCCTTGAGGACCACGTTGTAGCGGGGCCGGTGCTTCTTGATCAGCCCCTCCTCCAGGAGCAGGGCCTCCTTCTCGGTCCCGGTCAGCAGCACGTCCACCGCGCACACTTGCCCGACCAGGGCCAGGGTCTTGGGGGTCAGCCCAGAGCTTTTCTGAAAGTACGAGGCCAGCCGCCGCCTGAGCCGCTTGGCCTTGCCCACATAGATGATCCGCCCGCGCGCGTTCTTCATCAGATACACACCCGGCGAGTCGGGATAGTCGGCGGCAAAAAATTTGAACTCCTGGGTCACGGCCATGTGGTTTTTCTTGGACTCCCTTTGGATTTTTACGCAGCATATCCCAAAATGCGCTGGTGATCACAGGAAAATTTGTGTGTTAAAAATATAATTATTTTAAATAGTTATGCCGTAAAGTTTCACTTTGAAATCATCCCGGAAACACACGGTAAAAAAATTTTGACCAACATCGTCTTTTTCGGCCAAAACCCCTTGCCAAGACGCGCCATGCTGTTGTAGAAGGGTTGCCAGTAACGGTGTTCACTTGGGTTAACCGCAAAAAAGGAAGAAAACAATGAAACGTCTTATCATCCTCGCCGTGCTGTGCGCCTTTGTGCTCAGCGCTGCCGTGGCCTCCGCCGCCGACATCAAAGCGTCCGGCGCCTGGGTCGTTGAGGCCAACTGGAATTCCAACTGGGCCTTCAACAAAGATGTAGCCGGCGCGTCCAACGGTGCTGCTTTCGCTGTCTCCCAGCGCGCCACCACCACCTTCGAGTTCATCGCCAACGAGAACCTGAAGGGCGTCCTCCAGACCCGTTACGGCACTGAGCAGTGGGGCCAGAAAAGCTTCGCCATCGGCTCTGGCGACTCCGGCACCAACGACAACACCCAGAACCGCATCACCGTGCGTCAGGCCTACATCGACTTCAACTGGCCCGACACCACCGTGCATGTCCGCGCTGGTTACCAGGGCATCTCCCTGCCTGCTGCCTTTGGCGGCGGCTCCCTGGTCCTGGACGAAGAGATCGGCGCTGCCGTTGTCTCCGGCTCCATGACCGACAACGTCGGCTACCTGGTCGGCTACGCCCGCGCTGCTGACGGCGGTGCCAACACCAATGCCTACATTGACGCTTACGTTGCCGCCCTGCCGATGAGCTTCGAAGGTTTCTCCTTCGCTCCCTTCGGCATGTACGCTCCGATCGGCGACGCCACGACCGCCACCTCCCTGATCGGCTCCAAGATGCAGGGTCTGGCTGCCAACAACGCCACCGACGTGACCGATGGTTCCTTTGACAACGCCTACTGGCTGGGCGCTGCCTTCACCATGGACCTGTTTGATCCCTTCGTCCTGATGGCCGACGTGAACTACGGCACTGTCAAGTCCAGCCGTTCCCAGAACGACCGTTCCGGCTGGCTGTTCGACGCCGCCCTGGAATACAAGGGCTTTGACTTCATGACCCCCGAGCTGTTCTTCGTCTACACCTCTGGTGAAGATGGAAACTCCTCCAAGGGCAATGGCTCCTCCGAGCGCATGCCTGTCCTGGCCGCCCAGAACTGGGCCATCGGCTCCTTCTTCTTCGGTGGTGACCGTCTGCTCATGGGTTCCATCCAGGAGACCAACGACTACATGGGCTTCTGGGCCCTGGGCCTGTCCCTCAAGGACATCCAGTCCTTTGCTGAAGGCCTGACCCACGACGTGCACTTGATCTACGCCAGGGGTACCAACGACAAGAATTCCTTGGACGTTACCGGCGCTGGTGGTTCCAACCACAACTTCACGTACGGTCGTTCCCTCACCGAGAAGGACACCCTGTACGAAATCGACTTCAACACCGGTTACAAGCTGTACGACGAGCTGACCCTGTCCCTGGACCTGGGTTACCTCAACTTGGACACCAAGGAATCCCGTTGGAACAACGTGTCTGGCATGAAGGGCGGCGACGCCTGGAAGATCAGCACCGGTGTGGCCTACAAGTTCTAGTCTGATCCTCTAGACAGACACAATCGACCCAAGTGACACCTGGGGCCGGGGAGTGCAAACCCCGGCCCCTTTCATTTGCCCGGCATCCGTCGCCATTGCCGCCCTCGGCTTGCACCCCTCCCCGCTTCTGGTGCTCGACTTTCCAGCCCTGGTCGGCTATATTATTGTCCCTTGACTGACGCTGCCGTGCCCGGTGCGGCCTGTCGCCATAAGCCATTGCCGAGGTCTTCATGCCGTGCAGAACCCTTGACTATACAAACCTCCAGGACTGGCCCGCCATCGCCACTTGGCTTGACCGGCGCAAAGACCCGGACACCACTGTGGACGGAATCGTCCGGGACATCCTCGCCGCGGTGAAAGACCGGGGCAACGACGCCCTGGTGGAGTACACCCGCACATTCGACTGCCCGAACTTCGACGGCTCCATGCTGCGCGTCCCCAAGGAGGCCATCGACGCAGCCCTGGCCGATCTGCCCAGGGCGGACATCGCCATCCTTGAGGAGGCGATCCGCCGGGTGCGCGACTTCCACGCCAACCAGAAGGAAAAATCCTGGTGGACCACCAGCCCGGACGGGACCATCCTGGGCCAGATGGTCCGCCCGGTGGACCGGGTGGGCCTCTATGTGCCCGGCGGCCAGGGCGGTGAGACCCCGCTCATCTCCAGCCTGATCATGAACGCCATCCCGGCCCAGGTAGCCGGGGTGGAGTCCATAGCCGTGACCTCGCCGCCGCGCGCCGACGCCACCCTGAACCCCTATATTCTGGCCACCGCCGCCCTGCTCGGCCTGGGTGAAATCCACCTCGCCGGTTCCGCCTGGGCCATCGGCGCACTGGCCTACGGCACGCAGACCATCGCCCCGTGCGACGTGCTTGCCGGGCCGGGCAACATCTTCGTGGCCACGGCCAAATCCCAGCTCATCGGACAGGTGGGCATCGACATGGTGGCCGGGCCAAGCGAGATCGTCATCCTGGCCGACAGCTCCGCCACCCCGGCCTGGCTGGCGGCGGACATGCTCTCCCAGGCCGAGCACGACCCGCTGGCTGCCTCCATCCTCGTCACCCCGGATACCGGGCTGGCCGAAGAAGTGCGCCGGGAACTGACGACCCAGTGCACCGCCCTGCCGCGCGGCCAGATCGCGGCCAAATCCCTGGAATCGTGGGGAGGCGTCATCACGGTGCCGGACCTGACCGCCGGGGCCGAGCTGGTCAACCTGCTGGCCCCCGAACACCTGGAACTCGCCCTGGCCGACCCTTGGACCATGCTCGGCTCCATCCGCCACGCCGGGGCCATCTTCATGGGCCACACCTCGCCAGAACCAGTGGGCGACTACTTTGCCGGACCCAACCATGTCCTGCCCACCCTGCGCACCGTGCGCTTTTCCTCGGCCCTGTCGGTCCAGAATTTCTGCAAGAAATCCAGCGTGATCGCCACAAGCCCCGGCTACGTGGCCGAGCACGGGCACAAGATCGCCCGGCTGGCCCGGCTGGAAGGGCTTGAAGCCCACGCCCGCAGCGTGGAATGCCGCACCAAATAGCCATTACAATTATAGAGAGGGAACACCCATGACCGCCGTGATGGAAACCGATTTCAAGGAATACACGCGCATCTCCAGAGGCAAGGTCCGCGATATCTATGCGATAGATGCCGACACCCTGCTGCTGGTGACCACGGACCGCATCTCCGCCTTTGACGTGGTCATGCCCGACCCCATTGAGGACAAGGGCAAAATCCTCAACCAGATCACCCTGTTCTGGATGGACATGATGCGTGATCTGGTGCCCAACCACATCATCGCCACCAACGTGGACGACTATCCCGAGCCGCTTCGCAAATACAAGGCCGAGTTGCAGGATCGCAGCGTGCTGGTCAAGAGAGCCAAGCCCCTGCCCATCGAGTGCATCGTGCGCGGCTTCATCACCGGCTCAGGCTGGAAGGACTACCAGAAGACTGGGCAGGTCTGCGGCCACGCGCTGCCAGCCAATCTCAAGGAATCCGAGATGCTTGAGACGCCGCTTTTCACCCCCTCCACCAAGGCGGACCTGGGCGACCACGACGAGAACATCACCCTGGACACGGCGGCCCAGCTCATCGGCGCGGACCTGATGCGCACTGTCGAAACCCTGGCCATCGCCATCTACAGCCGCGCCCGCGACTACGCCCGGCTGCGCGGCATCATCATCGCGGACACCAAGTTCGAGTTCGGCATGGTCGGCGACCAGCTCATCCTCATCGACGAGGTGCTGACCCCGGACTCGTCGCGCTTCTGGCCTGTGGAAGGATACGCGCCCGGCGCGTCGCAGCCGAGCTTTGACAAGCAGTATTTCCGCGACTGGCTGGAGGAGATCGGCTTCAACAAGCAGCCCCCGGCCCCGCGCGTGCCGCCGGAGATCGCCGAGAGCACCCGCGCCAAGTACATGGAAGCATACGCCCTGCTCACGGGCGGGGAACTCAAGCTTTAGGAGGCCCGTCATGCCCGAATGGCTCCAACTCGTCGGTCTGGTCGTCCTCGGCCTCGTTTTCGGTCGCTTCGTCCGAGGCAAACTCGGCGGCGGCTGAGGCCCGAGCAACAACTCGTGCGGCTGGAAGCCGCCCAAATCCGGGAAATCCGAAGAAAAAGACAAAAAATAGCCGGGACGTCCGCGTCGTGACCCAGGACGATGGGCCACTTGACAGCAGCGCGGAATGAAACTATAAGTCCCCCCTTGCCTTGCTCTCTTCTTTGATTGAGGAGGGCCAATGACCAAAAGGAGTACCATTATGGCTAACAACTACGAGACGCTCGTGCTTCTCTCTCCCGAGTTGGCTGAGGAAAACAGGAAAGGCATCCTGGACCTCCTCACCTCCATCGTGGAGCGCGAAGGCGGCAACATGGTCGAAACCGACGACTGGGGCCTGCGCCAGCTGGCCTACCCTGTCCAGAAGCAGACCCGCGGATACTATGTGCGACTGGTCTATGACGCCCCCGGAAATCTGGTGGCCGAGCTTGAACGCAACATCCGCATCACCGACGGCATCTTCAAGTTCATGACCGTCAAACTGGCTGCCTAGGAGGTTTCACCATGGCATTTCGCAAGAAATTCACCCCGAGGAAGAAGTTCTGCCGCTTCTGCGCGGACCAGGAACTGCCCCTTGACTACAAGCGCACCGACATCCTTCGTGATTTCGTGACCGAGCGCGGCAAGATCATTGCCCGCCGCATCACCGGCACCTGCGCCAAGCATCAGCGCCGACTGACCAACGAGATCAAGCGCGCCCGTCAAATGGCCCTTCTGTTCTACACCACCGTTCACAGCACCGATGTGAAGAAACGGAGCTCCATGTAGGAGGAGGACTGATGAAACTTATATTACGCGCTGATGTCGATGCCCTGGGTCGGCTCGGAGAAATCGTTACTGTCAAGGCCGGCTATGGCCGCAACTACCTGATCCCTCAGGGACTTGCCAAGCCCGCCACCCCCGCCAACCTCAAGGCTTTTGAGCTCGAGCGCCGCAAGCTGCAGGAGAATGCCAATTCCCTGCGCGCCCAGGCCCAGGGCCTGGCCGATCGCATCGCCGCCACGCCCCTCACCATCGAAGTGCGCGTGGGCGAAGGCGACAAGCTCTACGGTTCGGTCACGTCCACCAACATCGGCGACGTGCTTGAGGCCGCAGGCATCAACATCGACCGCAGGAAGATCGTCCTGTCCGACCCCATCCGCTCGCTTGGCGAGTACGAGGTCGAGGTCAAGCTGCACCCCGACGTTCACGGCGAGCTGAAGCTCTCTGTCGTCCGCCACGGCGCTTCCATCATCGAAGAAACTGCTCCGGCGGCCAAGGGATCCGTTGCTAAAGATGCACAGTCCGAAGACGCCGAAACAGCAGAGGCCTAGAGCAGGCCAGTACGACTCACATTCGGAAGAGGCCCTAGAAAGGGCCTCTTCCGATCTCTTACGCAAACTCCCCCCACAGAATCTCGAAGCGGAACAAGCTGTTATAGGCGGCGTGTTCCAGTCAAACACCATGTTCCACGAACTGGTGGACATCATTGACGCCGACGATTTCTACTCCCCGGCGCACCGGACCATCTTCCAGGCCTTCATCGAACTCTACAACAGGCAAAAACCCATCGATCTGGTCACGGTCAAGGACCAGCTCGAAACCTCGGGCACCCTTGAGACCATCGGCGGCCCGGTCTATCTCTTCGAGCTGGCGGACTCGGTGTTCAGCGCGGCCAACGCCATGCACCACGCCAAGATCGTCCGCGACAAGGCGATCCTGCGCCGCCTCATCGACGCCTCAAGCACCATCATCACCAACTGCTACGAGGCGGGCGATGTCGATGAACTGCTGGGCGAATCCGAAAAGCAGATATTCAACATCGCCCAGTCCAAGGGCAACGCCAACCAGATCGACAGCAAGCGGCTGCTCGACCGGGTGTTCGAGGACCTGACCCGAAAATACGAGAACAAGTCGGCCATCACCGGCATCGCCACCCACTACCACGCCTTTGACGCCATGACCGCCGGGCTCCAGAAGTCGGATCTGATCATCATGGCCGGGCGTCCCTCCATGGGCAAGACCGCCTTTGCCCTCAATGTGGCCCTGCGCGCCGCGGCCCGGTCCGAGACCCCCACGGTCATCTTTTCCCTCGAAATGAGCATGGAGCAGCTCATGACCCGCCTGCTGGCAGTGCAGGCCAAGGTGGGGCTGCAAAACCTGCGTACCGGCTACCTCGACGACCAGGACTGGCAAAAACTCTACGCCGCGGGCGACATTCTGTCCCAGGCCCCCATCTTCATCGACGACACGCCCGCCCTCTCCACCCTGGAACTCCAGGCGCGCTGCCGCCGCCTCAAGGCCGAGCACAACCTCGGGCTGGTCATCGTGGACTACCTCCAGCTCATGCGCGCCAGCAACCGCACCGACTCGCGCGAGCAGGAGATCTCGGAAATCTCCCGGAGCATGAAGGCCCTGGCCAAGGAACTCAACCTTCCGGTCATCGCCCTCTCCCAGCTCAACCGCAAGGTGGAGGAGCGCACGGACAAGCGGCCCATGATGGCCGACCTGCGCGAATCGGGCGCCATTGAGCAGGACGCGGACATCATCGTCTTCCTCTACCGCGACGCCGCCTACAACAAGAGCGAGGACAACCCGCTGAAAAACCATGCGGAAATCATCATCGCTAAGCAGCGTAACGGCCCTGTGGGCAAGTGTGAACTCTTCTTCCAGAAGGAATTCACCCTGTTCGAAAACATGGACGCCACCCCGTATCCCTCGGAACTCCCGGAAGGGATCTAACTCCAACCCAATGAAAAACATGTATTTCGATTCAGTTGAAGCCATGGACCGCGCAGACCTGGAAGCACTCCAGGCCCGGCGACTCAGAGACACCCTTGCCATCGCCCGCCAATCGCCCTTCTACAAGGAGCGCTTGGCCGGATTTGATGCCGAGAGCATCCGCACCCCTGCCGACATCACTTCGTTGCCCTTCACCACCAAGGACGACCTGCGCAGCCAGTATCCCTGCGGCATGCTCGCCCGGCCTCTGGAGGATTTCGTCCGGCTGCACGCCTCGTCCGGCACCACGGGCACGCCCACGGCGGTCTTCTACACCCAGAAGGATCTCGAGACCTGGGCAGACCTCATGGCGCGCTCCATGTACGCCTGCGGCTGCCGCAGGTCCGACGTGCTCCAGAACATGTCCGGCTACGGCCTGTTCACGGGCGGGCTGGGCATCCACTACGGGTCCGAGCGTTTGGGCATGCTGACCATCCCGGCGGGCGCGGGCAACACCCGGCGACAGATCAAGCTCATCCGCGACTTCAACGTCACGGTCATGCACATCATCCCCTCCTTTGCCCTCTATTTCGCCCAGAAGGTGCGCGAGGAAGGGTTCGACACCGCGGACATGCCCTGGCGCATCGCCCTCATCGGCGCGGAGCCGCACACCGAGGAGGCCCGACGCAAGATCGAGGAGATGATGCACATCAAGGCGTACAACTCCTACGGCCTGTCCGAAATGAACGGCCCGGGCGTGGCCTTCGAGTGTCTGCACCAGACCGGCATGCACCTCTGGGAGGACGCCTACATCGCCGAGATCATCAACCCCGAGACTGGCGAACACGTGGCCGAAGGCGAGATCGGAGAGTTGGTCATGACCACCCTGACCCGCGAGGGCATGCCCATCATCCGCTACCGCACCCGCGACCTGACCCGCTTCATTCCGGGCCAGTGCGCCTGTGGCCGCACCCATCGCCGCATCGACCGCATCGCGGGCCGGGCCGACGACATGATCATCCTCAAGGGCGTGAACATCTACCCCATGCAGATCGAGCAGTGCCTGATGGCCATGCCCGAGGTGGGCCAGAACTACCTCATCGAGCTGGTGACCGAGGGCGTGTCCGACCAGATGAAGGTCAAGGTGGAGATCAAGAACGAATATTTCGTGGAAGACATGCGCTCGTTGCAGGGGCTTCAGAAACGGATCGCCAAGAACCTGTGCAACGAGATCCTGCTCACCCCGCGCGTGGAGCTGGTCCAGCACGACACCATTCCCAAGGCCGAGGGCAAGGCCGTGCGCGTCATCGACAACCGGAACAAGGACTAACCCGTGGCCTACGTCTGGGCGACCCTCGCCATCCTGTCCCTGCTCCTGTCGCAGGTGCTACAGATCGCCAGCATGCCCGCCAACTGGGTGGCTCTGGGGATCGTGGCCCTGTGGAAATGGCTCCACCCCGCATCCATGGACTGGACCTTCGTCATCATCCTGGCCGTGCTCGCCCTCCTGGCCGAGGTGCTCGAATTCGGCCTCCAGGCATGGGGCGCGGACCGCTACGGCGCAACCCGGCGCGGCAACTTCGGCGGCATTGTCGGGGCCGTGGTCGGCGCCATTCTGGGCGTGCCCTTTCTTTTTGGCCTGGGCGCGCTGCCCGGTGCGCTGGCCGGCGCATACCTCGGCTGCCTGCTGGTGGAGATGCCGGGCCGCAGCCGGACCGAGGCGTTGCGCGCAGCCAAGGGGGCGTTCGTGGGCAAGGCCCTCGGCTTCACGGTCAAGACCGCCGTGGGCGCGGCCATGGTCATCCTCGCCATTCCCCGCATCTGGCCCTGAGCCCCTCCATGGCCTGACAGGCTGCCTTCCCACATTTGGCTTGCGCGACGCCGGGTTTTGAGCGACTTTGTGGGGCCGTTTGCGGCGATCCCAGACCAGAGAACCTCTTTCAGCCGGGTGATGCTATGACTGCCGATCTCTTCCCCACCTATCGCGGACGCATGGAATACTTCTGTCTCGGATGCGGCCAGCGGTACCCCGCCGACGAGTTGTATTACACCTGCCCCGAGTGCGGCGGCGTGTTCCTGCTCGACAACCTCGACTTCAACGAACTGAAGAAGACGCCGGGCGAAGAGTGGCGAAGAATCTTCGACGCGCGCGCTGCCTCCAAGCGCACCGCGCTGCGCGGCGTGTTCCGGTTCTACGAACTGATGGCTCCGGTGCTGGAGGAGGAGGACATAGTCTACCTGGGTGAGGGCAACACCCCGCTGGTGGAATCATCCCCAGGGCTCAACGCGGCCACGGGTCTGCGCACCGCCTACAAGAACGATGGCCAGAACCCGTCCGCGTCTTTCAAGGACCGGGGCATGGCCTGTGGCTTCTCCTACCTGCGCGCCCTCATCCGCAAGCACGGCTGGGACTCCATCCTCACGGTCTGCGCCTCCACGGGCGACACCTCGGCGGCTGCGGCCCTCTACGCCTCTTATGTGGGCGGGGCCATCACCTCGGTGGTCATCCTGCCCCACGGCAAGGTCACCCCGGCCCAGCTCGCCCAGCCGCTCGGCTCGGGCGCGGTGGTGCTCGAAGTGCCGGGCGTGTTCGACGACTGCATGAAGGTGGTCGAGCATCTGGCCGACAACTACCGCGTGGCCCTGCTCAACTCCAAGAACGCCTGGCGCATCCTCGGCCAGGAATCCTACGCCTTTGAGGTCGCCCAGTGGTTCGACTGGGATTTGCGCGACACATGCATCTTCGTGCCCATCGGCAACGCGGGCAACATCACGGCCATCATGGCCGGATTCCTCAAGCTTCACGAACTTGACGTCATCACCAGCCTGCCGCGCATCTTCGGCGTCCAGTCGCACCATGCGGACCCGGTCTACCGCTACTACGCCGTGGACGACCCCAAGGAGCGGCACTACCGCCCCGTGACCGTGACCCCGTCCGTGGCCCAGGCGGCCATGATCGGCAACCCGGTCTCCTTCCCGCGCGTGCGCCACTTTGCCGAGAAATTCGAGGCCGTGGCAGGTGCCGACGCCTTCCAGGTGATCCAGGTGACCGAGCAGCAGATCATGGATTCCATGATCCAGGCCAACCGCAACGGACACATCGCCTGTACCCAGGGTGGCGAATCCTTTGCCGGGGCCAAGCGCGCCCTGGAGCTTGGGCTGGTCTCGCCCGACGAACTGTGCGTGCTCGACTCCACGGCCCACCAGCTCAAGTTTGTGGATTTCCAGACCATGTATTTCGAAAACGCCTTCCCGCCGGAGTTTGAGGTGGTGCCGGACATGGCCCTGGCCAACAAGCCCGCGCTGGTCATCTCGCCCGAGGACAAGGCGCGCCTCTCGCCCGAGGAATTCACCCGGACCACGGCGGAGAACATCGTCGCCCGGCTGGGACTGGAGAAGAAGTAGGACCGGCCATGCCCAAGAAATACCGCGCCGACCATCTGCTGGCGGCATCCGGCCTCGTGGAGAGCCGCGAGAAGGCCAAGCGTCTGATCATGGCAGGCGAGGTCCACTCTCTGGACCGGGGCCAGAAGATCCCGGTGTCCAAACCCGGCCAGCAGTTCGACGAGGACACCGAATTCGTGGTTCCCGGCGATGACTGTTATGTATCGCGCGGGGCGCACAAGCTGCTCACGGCCATTGAGGAGTTCGGCCTCGACTTCGCTGGCGCGGTGGCCCTGGACGCCGGAGCCTCCACCGGCGGCTTCACCGACTGCCTGCTCCAGCACGGAGCGGTGCGCGTCTACGCGGCGGATGTAGGCTACGGCCAGCTCCACGAGAAACTCAGGCAGGACGCCAGGGTCATCAACCTGGAGCGGACCAACGTGCGCCACGCCGGACCGGATCTCATCCCGGAGCCGGTGGATGTGGTGGTGGCTGATGTCTCTTTCATCTCCCTGACCAAGATCCTGCCCGCGTGCCTGCAGTTTCTGCGGCCCGGCGGCGAGGTGGTGGCGCTCATCAAACCGCAGTTCGAACTGGGACCGGGCCAGACCGACAAGGGCGTGGTCCGCGACGAGACCCTGAGACAGAAGGCCGTGGACATGGTGACCGGATTCTGCCGCGACGAGTTGGGATTGACCGTGGCAGGCGTAGTCCCCTCGTGCATTCTCGGCCCCAAGGGCAACCAGGAATATCTGGCCTACATGAAAAGACTTGCCTGATCCCCCGGACCCGGCGTACCAGTCTCGCATCCAACAAATTCAATCCATTCGGGAAGAGCATGTTCCAGGGACTCGTCTACGCCGTCATCTCTGCCGTGGCCTTCGGCTCCCTGGCCGTCCTGGTCAAGCTCGGCTACGACGCGGGCCTTTCGGGCAGCGAGATGATGCAGTACCGCTTCACCTACGCCGTCGTCGTTCTCGGCACGTTCATGCTCCTGCGCGACCGCTCGCTCCTGGTTATCTCCCGCTCCGGGCTGGCCCGGTGCGCCCTGCTCGGCCTGGTCGTCTACTGGCTCCAGACCACATGCTTTGTCCGGGCCCTTGAGACCATACCCGCCTCCACCACCGCGCTGATCCTGTATTTCTACCCGGTGAGCGTGACCCTGCTCTCGGCGGTCTTTCTGGGGATGAAGCTCAATCGCGTGGTGCTCGGCTCGCTGGCCCTGGTGCTTGGCGGCTGCTGCCTCGTGTTCTACGACGCGTTCCTGAAAGAGGCCAACCCGGTGGGGCTACTCTACGCCGTAGGGGCCATGTGCTTCTTTTCCTGCTACCTCCTGCTGGTGCAGGTGCTGCTCAGGAAACTGAAACCCCTGACCGCCACCTTCTACGTCATGTTCTTTGCCGCAATCTCCTTCACCCTGTCCGGCGATCCGGCGGCGTGGCTCTCCCCCACCTGGGAGCGGGTGGTTTTCGGCGTGTCGCTGGGCGTGGTGCCGGGGGTGGTGGCCGTGTCATTCCTCTACATGGCCGTGGAAAAAGTGGGCAGCGCCTATGCCTCGATCTTCTCGTCGGTGGAGCCGGTGGTCACCCTGGCCGGGGCAGCGATCCTGCTCGGCGAACAGGTGGCGCTCCTGCAGATCGGCGGCACAGTCCTGATCATCCTCGGCATCGTGATCCCCAACCTGCGCGCCCTGCTCCTGCGGCGACGGGCGGCCACACTGATCCGGTCGGCCTGACATCCTGCCAGCGGGTTATTCCCCGCGCCTGTCCATGAACCGGGCCAGGAGCTTGAGGTGCGCCTTCTCCTCCCTGGCCAGGGTGGCGAAGACATCACGGGCGTCGTCCCGCTCCGCCCGCCTCCCGCAACGCAGATAGTAGTCCAGGGCCTGCGCCTCGATCATGGACGCGAACTGGAGCACGCCCTGGTCCGCGTCAAAGGCCTCGCCAAAGACATCGAGGTATTCCAGGATGCCCACTCCGCCCTCGGCAACAGCTTCCCCGGCACCGGCTCCGCCCTTGGCACCAGCCCCGGCCAGGGCCACCTCGTCAAAGAGCTTCCGGTCCATCTTCTCGCCCATGAGCTTCTGATAGAGGGCGAACAGGGTGTCCTTGTGACGGTCCTCAAAGCCAGCCAGCTCCATGAACAGCTCAATGCGCTCCAGGGTCTCGGCCAGATCGGCCCGGAGAATGTAGAATTCCTGCAGGATGTTCTCCATGGCGTACGCCTTGAGCACCACCTCCTGCGGCGTCTCCCGGCCCGTGAACTCGACCATGCCGAGCGCTGCGGGGCCAAAGGCCGTCTGCCCCTGCCAGGCCATGATCCCGCCCGCCATGGTGGCCACATCCGCATATCCCTGCCCGTCGAGCAGGCTCGCCGCCGAGTGGCTCCGTCCGCCGGACAGGCAATAGACCAGCACCGGCTTGTCACGGTCGATCTCGTCCAGCCGGTCGAGCAGGTCGGCCAGGGGGACGTGGCGTGCTCCGGGCAGGTGAAACTCCTCGTACTCCCAGCCCTGCCGGACATCGAGCAGGCTGTGGTCCCCTGGCGACCGCCGGTCCAGAAACGCCCTGGCCTGATCAACACTCATGGTCTTCGCGGCTGTGGTCATGGCTCCCTCGGCTGTATGACATCATCGTCGGGAATGGGACGCAACGGGATTGCCCCATTCTCAAAAGGATACGGCACATGGTCCGAGGGCGTCAACTCGCACCACAGGGGGCAACGCCCGTCAGAAATGGGGAGGATTACGGGGAAGGGACGAAAATGACCGGGAAAATCAACCCGGCCAGGGCGCAAATCACCAGCAGACACAGCAGAGTGTCGCGGCTGGTCCAGGAAAAGTCCGGCTCCCAGGCCTCGGGCCGGTCCAGGTTGCGCCCGGCCACGGCCAGGGTCTGGTTCCAGGTCTTCTGGCCCAAGGCGCGGATCACGGCCTGGGGAATCACGACCATGCGCAGGAAAAACCCGCACCGTGGGCATCGGCGGGCCATGGTCTGTCTGACCTGCGAAACCGTGGAGAGACACAGGGGCAGGAAATGAACCATGAGAGCGAGGGAAAGGGCCAGCCGCCATGCCTGTTCGCGCCCGACAACCGGGCGCACAGCCCAGGCCACGGCCATCCCCAGGGCGCGGGCCGACGAGGACAGAGCCAGGAACAGGCCGAGCAGGAGCAGCGCGGCAAGACGGATTGCCAGCTCGCCAGCGCCAGCCGAGATCGCGCCCAGGGGCAGACCGGAGAGCGCGTCAAGCCCGGCCTTGGCCGCCACCCAGAAGACCACGAAGAGGAGAAGACTGCGCACCATGCGCCCGCCAAGGGGGTGGTCCGCGGCCAGGGGTGCGACCAGCGCCAGCAGGACCAACGCGCACGCCCCGGCCTGCGCCGCCCCCACCAGCCACAACACCGGACCAAGAACCAGGGCCGCCCCCAGCTTGAGGCGCGGGTCGAGCCGACGCGCCAAGGCGGCAAGGCCCCGCATCATCGCTCCCCGCCCTCCCACGGCCTGACGCCCTGGCCCGCATTCCACGAGCAGGGCGGACGCACGCCGTGTTCCCGCACCTGGCCCAGCACGTCCTGCGGCGGCCCGGCCAGAGCCAGCCTGCCCGCATCGAGCACGGCCAGTTCATCCACGATGTCCACGAAACATTCCAGATCATGGGACGACACGATCTGGGTCAGCCCGGCCTCGCGGTTTTCCACCAGCAACTTGCGCATCTCGCGCATGCCGGGGTAATCGAGGCCGCTAAACGGCTCGTCAAGGAGCAGGACTTTGGGATCGTCGAGCAGGGCAGCGGCCAGACAGACCTTGCGCTTCATGCCCCAGGACAGGGTCTGGACCGGACGCTCCCAGGCGTCCAGCAGATGAAGCCGCGCTGCCAGCTCCCTGGCCCGGCTCACGGTCCCGGCAGTATGCTGGCGACCCAGCAACAGGTCCTCCTCCACCGTGGCTCCGAGCATCTGGAGGTCCGCGTCCTGCATGACCAGCCGACACAACCCGCGAATGGCCCTGGTCTCGCCCGGACTGACATGGCCGCCCACCGTGACCGTGCCGCCCGTAGGGGTGTACAATCCAGCCATGAGCGCCATGAGAGTGGACTTGCCGCTGCCGTTGGCACCCACCAGCCCGACAAGCCGCCCAGGCCCGGTGGACAGGGACACCGACACAAGTGCGCCCTGCCCTCCGGGATAGGCGTATTCAAGATCGGTCACGCGAATCATGGCAGCTCCTTGTGGCCCGTGAGTGTCGGCCCGAATCCGGACCGGACCCACCCTTCACCACACGACCGCGAGCTGTCAACCCGCAGCCGCCTCGGCCAAAGAAAAAGCCCCTGCGCGGGCAGGGGCTCATGACGGACAGGAATTGGGGAGGAACTAGAAATCGTACCCCACGGACAGGCCTGTTATCCACGTCTTGCCGTCCTTGAAGTCAACACTGTAGGAACCGCCCAGCGGGTTGGATATCCCAAGCCCATGGCGTTCCTTGGCCTTCACATACATGAAGGACCAATCAAGCGTCCACTTGTCTCCCTTGAGGCCAAGGCCGGTGGAAAAGAGCTGGCGGTCGTTGCACGGCAGCATGAAGGACGAATAGCCCGCCCTGGTGGGCGTCTGGTCGTAGGCATAACCGAACCGCATGGCGAACCAGTCCGTGGCCCAGTACTCGGTGCCCACCTGGAACCGCCAGGTATTCTTGTAATGGAGTTGGTCGCTGGCGACAAGGATGCCACTGTAATCCATGGCGTCCACGGAATCCCACCGGGTGTGGACCACGTCGAATTCCCAGGACCAGTTGTCCAGGGGCTGATAGCCGATGCCCAGAGTGTAGCTGCCCGGCAGGGTCGCCTCGATGGTCTGTCCGCTGGTCGCCGAAGAAGCCGTATTGGATTGACCGGACCCTTCGGTGACCATGTGCATGGGCGCGCGCCATGTCAGGCCGGCGGCCCACTGGTCGTCAATATCGTAGTGCAGGCCGATATTCCCGCCCACGGCGTAGCCTTCGGTGTTGGCGCTGAAAATATTGCCTGCAATATTCCGTTGCAGCTTGATGCCGCCCTTGAGAACCTCGACTCCAACCGCTGCCGAGAAATCGTCAGAGAACTTGAAGGCCATGTTGGGGTTGAGCGAGACGGAGGTCAGGTCCACGTACTGCAACTTAGCCTTGCCGGTCCAGTCATCCTGGTAATGGGTGCCCAGGCCGAACCGGGTGAACATGCCAACGCCGAACCAGACGTTCTCGTTGGATTCCATCTGGCGGGTGTAGTAGGCGTGGGGCACGGTGTAGATGTTGGCCTTGGTCTTGTTCTTGTGACCATCAACCACCACCGTGGACTGCGGCGAGATGAGCACGGCACCGGCCAGGGCGTGGGACCCTTCCAGCTTGGTCATGAGCGCCGGGTTGGTGGCGATGACCGAAGCGTCTCCGGCAATGGCATACCCGGTAGTGGCCATGGCAACACCGCGGTTGCTCCACTCATACAATGCGAAACCACCAGCATGGACGCTGGAGGCCGTTGCCAGAAGACATACGAAAAGACTGCAGAAAACTGCAATAACTGCACGTTTCATCCTTCCCCCTTGACGGTGTCGCAGCGTGCGCGGCGACTGTCTGGCCTGATGAATCCGGCACCCTCCCAGATGCGGCGGGTTGCCCCGCCCCGGAACCATCAGGTCTGTTACTTTTTGCACAAAGCGTGTTTTTATAACCAAACCGTCACTCAATGTACAACAAAAACTGACCATCAGCCGACCAAATGCGCACGCAACAGACTGTTGTCACAGAACCAACAGAGCAGCCGGGCATGATTCTGGCATCCTGTTTGGGAACAGGAAAAAGCTGCCCGACCAGCAAGGACGCCCCATGCTCTCGAAACTGGACATCAAGGAAAAGAACTTTCACGGCCTGCTGGCCGTCGGCTGCCTCGCGGGCATTGGCGAAGGGTCGCTCCGCTATGGGTTCACCCTGCACACCGGGTTTCCGGGCATGGCCCTGACCCTGGTGGCCGCCTTCCTCGGCGGATTCACCGGATTTTTCCTGAAAGACCTGGGACGCACCCTGCGCGGACTCCCCCCCTACCGCTGCATCAACCACGACGGCTGGGTCATGGGCGCGTTCATGGGAGCCTTTCTCGGCACCCTGGTCCAGCTGGCCGACAGCGCCAGCGGCGCGAATCTCGTTGTCGGCTCCATGGTCGGCGCGTTTTTCGGGGCCATGACCGGCGCGTTCCCCGATGAGGTCATCACCCCCATCCTTGAACTGATGCGCGCGCAGGATCGGGCCAAGCCCCGCCACGGCAGCCTCTGAGCCAGCTCCCAGCCAGGAAACGGAAAAGCCCCGGTGATCGCTCACCAGGGCTCCGTGAAAGGGAGGTGATTCCTCTCACCATGTCGAAAACTCAGAATTATTGCATGTTGACCCAGATGACCGCGCCAAGCTCCAGCTCGCGGCCCTGGTAGGGTGCGGAGTCGGCGTTGAGTCCGGCAAATCCCCACCACCCCTTCCACGGGCAGGCAAAGGTGAACACGCCGTTGCCGTCGGCCACCACTTCCTGGGTGATCATGCGCTCGTTGGGCGCGGTCCGCTTGCCGTCCTGGTTGTAGAACTCGACCTCGACGCGGGTGTACGGGGCGGGCTTGCCGTCGAGCATGACCACGCCCTGGAAGACGTTGCCCGCATAGTTGCCAAAGGGCCGGGTCAGCGGGACGATCTCGGTCTTCAGGCCCAGGGGCTTGTTCCATCCCTCGCCCTCGCCGTAGGCGTCGATGACCACCTTGGTGATGTGGCGGATGTAGTTGTTCTCCGCGTCCTCCTTGTAGGGGACCGGATCAAAGACAAAGGCGTATAGGCCTGGCTCGCGCGGGGTGTATGCAACGGTCCAGGCGGTATGATCCATGACCTTGGCCGGCTTGAGGGTGCCGAGCAGGTCGGTCTTCGCCTCGCCGTTGGCCACCACGAAGAAGGCCGCGGGCTTCTCAAGCTCCATGCCCACCATCTCAAAGGGATGGGAGAAGGACAGGGTCAGGTTGACCGTCCTCTTGTCCTGGCTCAGCTCGTCGGTGTCAGGGATGAGCATGCCGAAATGCGCAAACGCCGCGCTCGCCATCAGGAGCGCCGCAGCCGTGGTCACAATCGTCATCCGTATCTTCATCAGTCCGAACCTCCCGCGTCTAGAGATATTGAATTACGTTTCGTCAGCAGCAATGCATACTGATACCAAAAGCGTAACACAAGTCAAGGCGGAAGCCGCATCTTTTCGCACCGGGTTACTCGGAGTCGTTGTTTGCGCGCCACCGTCGTGCCAGGAACACGCCGGAGATGTTGTGCCACAGGCTGAACAACGCGCCCGGCAATGCGCTGGCCGCGCCGAAGTGGGCCACGGCCAAGGCCACGCCCAGCCCGGAGTTCTGCATGCCCACCTCGATGGCCAGGGTCCGGGCGTCGCGGCGGGAGCACCGGGCCAGCCGGGCCAGGGAATAGCCTGCGGCCAGCCCCAGCCCGTTGTGCAGGACCACGGCCACGAAGACCAGGGCCGGCAGGGCCAGCAAGGTGGTCTGGTTCAGCCCGATGATGCAGGCGATGAGCATGGCGATGACCAGGATGGACAGGGAGGGAAAATACCGGAGAAACGGCTCCAGCCAGCGGCGCAGCAGGCGGCGCAGGATAAGCCCGTCCACCAGCGGGAAGACCACGATCCAGAAGACCGAGGCGACCATGCCCCAGAAGTCCATCTCCACCTTCTGCTCCAGGATCAGGTAGACGATGGCGGGCGTCAGGACCGGGGCCAGACAGGTGGAGGCCAGGGTCAGGGTCACGGACAGGGGCACGTTGGCACGGGCAAGATAGGCCACCACGTTGGAGGCCGTGCCGCCGGGACAGGCCCCCACCAGGACCATGCCCACCGTGGCCTCGGGCGGCAGCCGGAGCGCAGAGGAAATGCCCACGGCCAGCACGGGCATGATCGCGTACTGCATGAACACCCCGAACCCAACCAGCCGCCACTTGCCGAGGATATTGCGAAAATCGCCGAACTCCAGGGTCAGCCCCATGCCGAACATGATCACGCCCAGAAACAGCGGGATATGCGGCTTGATCCAGGTGAAGGACGGCGGATGCGCCAGGGCGATGGCGCACAGGGTGGCGGTGATGGGGATGAAGAAGCGCTCGATGAAGGCGGGGATGGCGTCGGGTTTCATGCCGGATGGGTGGATGAAATTTTGCAGTTTGTCAACGCGACGCGTGAAACTGATTCCTGCCTGTTGCTTTGGGAACAAGAGAGGAAGAAAGAGCCGTCGCTGTCGCTCCTCCAAGTTTAGAATTGCCCTCCCGGCGGGGTTCTTTTTTGGCTGGGCCGCCCCAAAAAAGAACCAAAAAAAGCTCGGCTTACGTGCTTGGCCGCCGCACTCCACGGCCAAGAAGCTGATCAAATCACGCTGCTCCCGAATCAAGTCCTCCGCTTCGCTCCGTCCGTGATTCGAAAGAGCCGCAGCTTGCGATTTGTCAGCTTCTAGGCCTTAGGAGGCTTAATGGCTGGGGCACTCGGAGGCCGGAAGAGCCTCGGGTACGGGAGGCGAATAGCCTTTCGGTATCCTTGTCTTTTCTTCGTATCCACACGGCGCACTCCTCGGATTGCAGGCAGAAACGGCAGCCTTTCGGTATCCTTGTCTTTTCTTCGTATCCACACGGCGCACTCCTCGGGTTGCAGGCAGAAACGGCAGCCTTTCGGTATCCTTGTCTTTTCTTCGTATCCACGCTGGTCACGCCATTTTCGATGTTGCTTACGGCAGACAGGCAATGGGCGGGAGCGTCGCAGCGCCAGTTCGTTGGCTCGCGTCTCGGGCGAAACCCGGCGGAGGCGGAGTCTTCGACGCCGACAACTGTTTCGCCAGCGGGCCGACGTTACTGGCGCGCGGCGCGGGAGACCCGATTACAGGATAAAGAGCGGTTTTTGCTTACTTTTGGGCGCTCCGGTCCAAAAGTAAGTCGGCCCGAAGGGACGAAATCTTTCCATCAAACCCGTCCATTGCAACGGCTACGGCCTTGAGGGGAAAGCGATTGTCTAATTTTGTGATTTGTGATGCGTTTGCCCTGCCGCGCCCCAACACGATGGTTGACGAACCCGGCCCGACACTGTAGGAAGTCCTTTCCCGATCAGAGGGAAGCCGGGCGGCGGCGGCGTTGAAAACCCCGTCAGGTCCGAAAGGAAGCAGCGGTATCGATTGCCGCCGGGTGTCCGGCTTCCACTCAAAGGCGCGTTCTCAGGAACGCGCTTTTTTTTGTTGCTTGGCGAGGATTGGGCGGGGACGCGAAAAAAGGCTTACGATTTTCTCCGTAAGCTATTGCAGTTTCAACAGTCTTGAGGCTGCTCCATAGTTTTCACTTCCACCACCCGACCGCCTTAGTGCAGATGACCGGTCGTTTCTTGGATGATCTTGTCATAAGTCCCATCCTTCTTCATCTCGCGTAACGCCTCAGCCACAGGGACAACGATTTCTTTGTGGCTCTTATGCAGATAGAGAAACATGTCATTCACGCACAGTGGCGGCGTAAGATGGTGAATGTCATCATACCCCAACTTATGAAGTTCCTCATACCCAGTCAGTTGAGAGTACAAAACTACATCCAACCGATCCATCTCAAGCATTTTAAACAGGGTGGCAATTTCAGTCAGGTACGTGACGTTGGGAAAACCCTTGATGTTCTGCTCCAATATCTTCCATCCACTGACAAGGCCGATCCTTAAGTCTTTGAGGCTCTCCCAATCGGAAATTGGAATATCCCTCTTGGCAAAGGCAACAAAGTGCATCTGCATATTTGGTTCAGGAACACGAACTAAATTGTTAAAACCCTGCTCCATACCTTCGATGCGATTCAACTCACCGTCCAACAACCCATCATTTACCTCAACCACTGAACGTTTCGTGGTAGTAAAAACGATCTCGACTTTAATGCCGATTCTTCGAAATGCCTCTGTGACTATCTGATCCAGCATCCCTGAACAATCAGAATTAGATAGAAGATTTCGATAGGAAGTGCTGATACGGAGGACCTTGTCTTTGGCCTCAACCGGTGAACTGAAAAAAAGGCATAATATGGCAGCGAATACGATCGCAAACTTCATAGCAACCCTCGGTTTTATTGGTCAGTCCCTAGATTTATGAAATCTCGATCACACATAATATACTACACCAAAGTTGTACCTCGTCAAGTGGCGCCATTCGGGCGCTTGACGATCTTGCAACAAATCCAAATAGTTGCGGCTGAAAACACGCAAAAAGGGCTTACGATTTTCACCGTAAGCCCTTGTGGTATCTGGCGGAGAGGAGAGGATTTGAACCTCCGTTGGAGTTCCCCCCAAACACGCTTTCCAGGCGTGCTCCTTAAACCGTACTCGGACACCTCTCCGCGTTTGAGAGGCAGTAACTAACCAAAATGAGCAGCCATGGCAAGAGAAAAGTTCCCGCAACCGGCCCGGCGGGCTCACAGTCCGGCCCGGCTGGCTCACAATGGGAGCTGGAGGCTCCCGCGGAACTCGTCGAGGCTTGATGCGCCGATCTCGGCCAGCAGGGCCGCCATCTCGTCAGCCAGGCCAAAGGCGAAGTCGGGCCGCAGGAAATTGGCCGTGCCCACCTGCACCGCGTGGGCGCCCACCAGGATGAACTCCAGGGCGTCCTCGGCGCTGGCGATGCCGCCGATGCCCACCACCGGGATGCTCACGGCCCGGACCGCCTGATGCACGCAGCGCAGGGCCACGGGCTTGATGGCCGGGCCGGACAGCCCGGCAATGACGTTGGCGATGCGCGGCTGCCTTTTGCGGATGTCCACGGCCATGCCCGAGAGGGTGTTGATCAGGGACAGGCAGTCGGCCCCGCCGTCCTCTGCAGCCCTGGCGCAGACCGTGATGTCCGTGACATTGGGCGAGAGCTTGACCATGACCGGCTTGTTCCCGGCCCTTTTTTTGACCGCCTCGGTCACGCGCGCGATCTGGGCCGGGTCCTGGCCAAAGGCGATGCCGCCCTCGCGCACGTTGGGGCAGGAGACATTGACCTCAAGGGCGGCGATACCCTCCTCGGCGGCCAGCATCCCGGCCAGCTCGCCGAACTCCGCAGCGTCGCAGGCGTAGAGATTGGCGATGATGGCCACCTCGCGCCACGGCAGGGAGGGCAACGCCTTGGCGATGAACTGCTCCACCCCCGGATTCTGGATGCCGATGGCGTTGAGCATGCCGCACGGCGTCTCGGCAATGCGCGGCATGGGATTGCCCTCGCGCGGCGCAAGGGATATGCCCTTGGCCACGATGCCGCCCAGCCGCGTGAGGTCGCCATAGGGCGCGAATTCCAGGCCGAAGCCAAAGGTGCCCGAGGCGGTCATGACCGGATTCCTGAGGCTCAGGCCGCCGAATGTGACGTGCATATCCATATGAAAAAGACTCCCTGTCGAAAAAACTAGAGCTGGACCTTGTCGGACCAGAAGATGGGGCCGCGCGTGCAGACCTGCACGTGATGCCCCTCGCCGTCGCGCGTCACGCAGCCGAGGCACGCGCCCACGCCGCAAGCCATGCGGTTTTCGAGCGACACTTGCGCCCGCGCCCCGAACTCGGCGGCAAAGGTCTGCACCGTGCGCATAAACGGGGTCGGGCCGCAGGCCAGCACCAGCCCGCCAAGGGCCGCGTATTCAGCGATCTGCGCGCGCATGGCGGCGATGATCAGGTCGAGATCGCAGGGCTGGGCCTCGAGCATGCACCGGCTGTCCACCCGCGCGGAGAGCAGGCCAAAGGGGTAACATTCCACGGGCAACCGGTGGGCCAGGAAGAGCCGCAGATTCTCCGGATGCGGATGGTGCTCGACATAACCGCGAAAAGGTGCGATGCCGATCCCCCCGGCTAGGAGCAGGGTCGGCGTGTCCGGCTCCATGGCGAACGAGTTGCCAAGCGGTCCCCACAGGGCCACCTGATCGCCCGGCGCAAGGCGCGCCATGCGGGCCGTGCCCCGCCCCACCTTCTGGATGAAGATGGTCACGCTTTCATTGTCCACCGACGAGATGGAGAAGGGCCGGGCCCAGAGCAGGTCAAGCTCCCAGGAAACGGGCCGGACCATGACGAACTGGCCGGGCTTCCACCCGTCCCAGTCGGGCAGGGAGAGCCGGATCTCGTAGAACTCGTCCGGCCTTTTTGATTGACCGACCGGGGACACTTCCAATACCGTAACATTCCGGCAGATCCTCAAGGACATACGATACCCTTATGAGCATAAAACATTTACCAGAGATCATGGCGCCCGCAGGGGATACGTCATCCTTCCTCGCCGCCGTGGCCGCCGGGGCGGACGCCGTGTACGTGGGGCTGAAACATTTCTCGGCCCGGATGCAGGCCACCAACTTCTCTATCAGCGAGCTGGCGCAACTGGCAAGCCTGGGCCGCGACCGGGGCACCAAGACCTACGTCGCCATGAACACCCTGGTCAAGCCCGGCGATCCTGAATCCGCAGGCCGACTCATCGAGCGGCTGCAAACCAACGTCAAGCCCAACGCCCTCATCGTGCAGGATCTGGCCATGATCCCCCTTGCCCGGCAGGCCGGGTTCAAGGGCGAGCTGCACCTCTCCACCCTGGCCAACCTGAGCCACCCGGCAGGCCTTGAGGTGGCAAAAAAGCTCGGCGCGACCCGCGTGGTCGTCCCCCGCGAGCTGAACCTGGACGAGGTCAAGCTCATGGCCGACGCCTGCCCCAAGGATCTGGACCTGGAGATTTTCGTCCACGGCGCGCTGTGCCACTGCGTATCGGGCCGTTGCTACTGGAGCAGCTACCTGGGCGGCAAGTCCGGCCTGCGTGGCCGCTGCGTCCAGCCCTGCCGCCGCCTGTACAAACAAGGCAAGCAGGACGCCGAACGGCTCTTCTCCTGCACCGATCTTTCCCTGGACGTATTGACCAAGCCGCTGCTGGACATGCCCAAGGTCACGGCCTGGAAGATCGAGGGCCGCAAAAAAGGCCCCCACTACGTCTACTACACGGTGCGCGCCTACCAGATGCTGCGCGACAACCCGAACGACGCCCAGGCCAAGAAGGCTGCCGTGGACCTGCTCGATCAGGCTCTGGGCAGGCCCTCCAGCCACTCCGTCTTCCTTCCCCAGCGGCCCTTCATGCCCATCCAGCCCAAGGAGGAGACCAGCTCCGGCAGGCTCGTGGGCGAGATCAAACGCGAGCAGAAGAAACTCTATTTCCAGCCCCGCGAAGACCTCCACCCCGGCGACCTCATCCGTGTGGGCTACGAGGACCAGCCAGGCCACCGGACGCTCTCCATCCGCCGCCGCGTGCCCAAGCGCGGGCGCATGGACATCCCCTACTCGGCCAAGACCCCCGGCCCACCCCTGCCCACGGGCACCAAAATATTCCTGGTGGACCGCCGCGATCCGGAGCTGGTCAAACTGATCAGGGGACTTGAGGCCGAGCTGGCCCTGTTCCCGGCCCCGGAGCCCAAGGAATCGAAATTCACGCCCAAATGGCCCAAGGACGCGGTGCGCGGCAAGGGCCGCCCGGAAAACGTCCTGCTCTTCCGCCTGCCGCCGCGCGGGCGGGTCAATGGCCGGGCCGCCTACTGGCTCGAACGCGCCTCGCTGGGCAAGGTGGCCAGGGGCCAGACGGGCCGCGCCCAGTGGTGGCTGCCCCCGGTCATCTGGCCCGACGAGGACAAGAAATACCGCACCCTGATCAAGGAAGCCATCAAGAACGGCGGGCGCGAGTTCGTCATCAACTCGCCCTGGCAGGCAGCCTATTTCGAGGACCGCAAGAACGTCGTCCTGGTGGCCGGGCCGTTCTGCAACGCGTCCAACCGGTTCGCGCTCCAGGTGCTCAAGGAGCTGGGCTGCTCGTCGGCCATCATCAGCCCGGAGCTGTCCGGCGAGGACACGCTCGAACTGTCGCGCAACACGCCCCTGCCGCTCGGGCTGGTCATCAAGGGCATGTGGCCCTTTGGCCTGTCGCGTTTCCTGGCCGAGTCGGTCCGCCTCGACGGGCCGGTCAAGAGCCCCATGCACGAGGTGCTCTTCGTTCGCAAGTACGGCCAGACCAACTGGCTCTTCCCGGCCTGGGAGCTGGACCTGAGCGAGGAATACAAGACCCTCGACCGGGCAGGCTTCAAGACCTTCGTGACCATGATCGAGGAGTGGCCCAAGGACGTGCCCAAACCAAGGCGGACCAGCACCTTCAACTGGAAGCTGCAACTGCTGTAGCCCCCGGATGCCAATGCCCGCAAAAAAAGGGGGAAGCGATCACACCGCTTCCCCCTTCTCTATTCCTGAAAACAAGAGCAACTACAGCGTGATGGTTCCCTTCATGAAGGTCACGGCGTGGCCCGCAATCTTGACGCGGCTGCCGAGGTTCTCGCAGATGAGCACGCCGCCGCGCGCCGAGACCTGCCGGGCGCGCAGGGCCGACTTGCCCAGCCGTTCGGCCCAGAAGGGCACCAGGGTGCAGTGGGCCGAGCCGGTGACCGGGTCTTCGGGCAAGCCCGTGATGGCCACAAAGGTGCGCGAGACGAAATCATGATCCAGGCCGGGCGCGGTGCAGATCATGCACAGCCCGTCGAGCTTGGAGACGAGCCGGAAGTCGGGCTTGAGGGCGCGGACCTGCTCCTCGCTGCCGAACACGGCCATCATGTCGCGTTCACCCATGAACAGCTCGTCGGGCCGCGCGCCCAGCGCCTGGGCCACCCGCTCGGTCACCTGGATGGGGCGCACGCTCCAGGCCGGAAAATCCATGGAATACAAGCCGTTCTCGCGGTCCACAAAGAGCCGCCCGCTCTTGGTCTCAAAGACCACCACCGGGTCAGTGTAGTCGAGGAATTCGTAAAGGACATGGGCGCTGGCCAGGGTGGCGTGGCCGCACAGGTCGATCTCGTAGTCCGGGGTGAACCAGCGCAGCTCGAAATACTCGCCCCGGCGCACGAAAAACGCCGTCTCGGACTGGCCGCACTCCTGGGCGATGCGCTGCATCAATCCGTCGCTCAGCCACTCGAAAAGCGGGATCACCGCAGCCGGGTTGCCGCTGAACACCTCTTCGGCAAAGGCGTCCACCTGATAGATGTCGAGTTCCATGACTAAATCCTTTTTAGAACATCTGCTTGAACAAATCGTCCGCCGAGCCGGTGGAATCCTCGCGCGATCCGGCTGGCGCGGTGGTCTCGGTCGGCTCGGTACCCACCTTGAAGGGCAGGAAAAACTCCGTACTGGAACCCGACGAGGCGAGCTTGCCCGTATTGCCGTCCACCCGGACCATAACAACTCCCGGCGGTTCGGTGAAGTCCTGATAGGGGAAATCCTCCTCCACCTGCCTGCGATAGTCCACCCACAGGGGGCTGGCTGCGCGCGATCCGGTCTCGAACTTGCCCATGGGCCGCATCTCGTCAAAACCGACGTACACGCCTGTCAGCAGGTAGGAGGTGAAGCCCATGAACCAGGCGTCGTTCTCGTTGTTCGACGTGCCGGTCTTGGCCGCCACGGGCCGGTTGAGTTCCTTGGCCCGCCAGCCGGTGCCGTGCAGCACCACCTGCTTCATCATGGTGGTCATGATGAACGCGGTCTGGGGGCTGATGGCGTCCACGGCCTCGGGGACCGAGGTGTACATCTCCTCGCCCCAGGCGGAATGGACCGAGAGCACGGTACGCGGCTTGATGTAGGAGCCGCCGCGCGCAAAGGCGGTATACGCCTCGCAGAGGTTCATGAGGGTGACCACGGACGAGCCCAGCGAGACCGAGAGGTCCGCAGGAAAATCGCTCTCAAGCCCCATGGCCCTGGCCCGATCGATGATGGTGCGGATGCCGATCTTCTGGGCCACGCGGATGGTGACGAGGTTCTTGGACTTGACCAGCGCGGTGCGCAGCAGGGTCGGCCCTTCGAAGGTGCCCTCGAAGTTTTCAGGCCGCCACAGCTTGCCCAGGGCATCGTTGGCGTAAACGATGGGGGCGTCGAGGACGATGGACGCGGGCGTGAACCCGTTGTCCATGGCCGCGGAGTAGACGATGGGCTTGAAGGCCGAACCGGGCTGGCGCTTGGCCTGGGTCGCCCGGTTGAACTGGCTCCTGTGGAAGGAATACCCGCCCGACAGGGCCAGCACCTCGCCGGTCTCCGGCTTCATGGAGACGATGGCCCCCTCCACCAGCGGCTCGCGCTCAAGGTCGAGCACCCACACGCCTTCGGGGGCATCGGGTGCCTTGGCCACCGTGGCCCAGACCACATCGCCCTTTTTAAGCACCTTGCGGGCGTCCGACGGGTCCGGAACATCCTCGTGGCTTCGCTTGATGTTGGGCTCACGCACCCACCACATGGCCTTGACAGGGATGACGCCGCTGTATTTGCCGAACCGGACCGTGGCCCTGTCCTTGTCCACCTCGGCCACCCACACCTTGAAGGGCACGGATTTGTCCTTGAGGCCGTCCGTGGCCTGGGGGCCTTGGTCAAGGATGCGGGCCACATCGCCGGGATTGACGGTCTCGATGGGACCGAGCCAGCCGCGCCGCTGGGCAGAATCAAGCAGGCCGCGCCGAAGCGCCCTTTCCGCCGCCCCCTGATGCTTGAGGTCGCACGGCGTGGTCACGGTCAGGCCCGCGGTGTAGACTTCATCCTCGCCGTACTGACCAATGAGCCAGCGGCGCACTTCTTCGAGATAATAAGCCCCGATCTGCCACGACGGCTCGGCCATGCTCTCCAGCACGATCTCCTCGGCCAGAGCCTGTGCGTGCTGCTCGGGGGTGATCCAGCGCAGGGAAAGCATCTGGTCGAGGACATAGCGCTGACGGACCTTGGCCTGTTCCAGGCTCTGATACGGATTGTAGCGGCTGGGCGCCTGGGGCAGACCGGCCAGCATGGCCGCCTGGGCCAGGGTCAGGTCCGTGGCGTGCCTGGCAAAATACGTTCTGGACGCGGCCTCGACCCCATAGGAGTTGGCACCAAGGAAGATCTGGTTGAGATAGATGGTCAGGATCTCTTCCTTGGTCAGATAGTTTTCGAGCCTGAAGGCCAGGATGGCCTCCTTGATCTTGCGGGTATAGCTGCGCTCCGGGGTCAGGAGCAGCCGCTTGATGATCTGCTGGGTGATGGTGGAGCCGCCCTGCTTGGTGCGCCCGGCCCGGACGTTGGCCACAAAGGCGCGCAGGATGGCCGTCAGGTCCACCCCGTCATGCTGGTAAAAGGCCGAATCCTCGGCGGCCAGGAACGCCTTGGGTAGGAACGGGCTCATCTGGTCGAGCGTCACCAGAAACCGCTTTTCCTTGTAGAAATAGCCGAGCACCTCGTTGTCCTTGCCGTAGACCGTGGTCACGAGCGGCGGCTTGTAGTCGGTGATGTTTCGGAAACCAGGCAGATCCTTGGACGCCCAGTGGTACAGCCCGAAGGCCGCGCCGATCCCGGCGAGCAGACAAAGCAGGAAAACAACAAGCAGAATCTTGAGCGCTTTCATGGGTATCAAAAACCTCTTTTTACCGTGCACGCACCCCGCGTGGGCGGCAACCCCCAGGCCAGCCGGAGCCTCCCATGGAGGTCCAGGACCGAGGACTTGTTCGTGTCAAAGCATTTGAGCATTCGCGGCAGCGTCTTCTCCTCCCGTCTGGCAAGGCAGGTGGGCGCGTCGAAGAACGTCACCTCCCGCCCCACCACCCAGAAGGGATAGAGCCGACAATAGTATGGCCGGGCCTCGTAGGGAATCTCGCACCCTTCCGGGCCGAGAAACCGGCACGCTCCCATGGTGTCCACCGTCAGGCGATAGTGCTCGCCCCGGGCGGGAAACAATTCGTGTATCAGGTCGCTCTCGCCCGGAAACAAACGGCAGACATTGTCGATGAAGGCCACGCTGTTGGGCGTGAGCACAAAGCCACCGGTAAAGGGGGCATGATCGCGGACGCGGTCCTTCTCCATCTGGGACACGGGAAAGCAGAACTCCTCCTGCCCTGCCGTCATGCGGCAGCAGGTGGGGCCCAGGAGGGCGCATCGGCGGCAGGTGTCGGAGTCGCTGGACCGGATCGTGGTCATGGCATCCCCGCCGATTATTCGGCGCTCCCTGACCCGGCGCTGCCAAATCCGGAGCTGCCGGAAAAGCGCAGCGCGCCCTTACCCAGGAGGTCGTGCAGGTGGACCATGCCCGCCAGCCGTCCGTCTTCCAGCACCACGGGCAGCACGGTGATCTCGTTCTGCTCCATGACATCAAGGACATGGGCCGAGGATTCTCCCACCACGGCCCGGCGCGGCGACACGGTCATGACCCCGGCCACGGGCCGGTCCATGTCCATGGCGTCCGAACAGACCAGACGACGCACATCGCCGTCGGTGAACACGCCTCTGAGCATGGTGCCGGCATCGATGATGGCCACAAGGCCGAGGCCGCCGGAGTTGAGGGCCGTGATCGCCTCCCGGACGGTCACAGTGTCGGTCACCACAGGCAGGTCGGCGGTGTGCATGAGCTGGTCCACGCACATGGCCAGCCGCTGGCCCAGGGAACCGCCGGGATGAAATTTACGGAAATCGTCCTGACCAAAGGACTTCCACTCCATGAGGCAGACGGCCAGGGCGTCGCCCACGGCCAGGTGGGCCGTGGTGCTCGACGTGGGGGCGAGCCCCATGGGGCAGGCCTCGCGCGGCACCCGGACCTCGATGGTGATGTCCGCCAGCTCGGCCATGGCCGAGGCGGTGTTGCCGGTCATGGCGATGACCGTGGCCCCCAGCGAGCGCAAGGTCGGGATGATGGCGTTGACCTCGTCGCTGCCGCCGGAATTGGACAGGGCGAGGACCACGTCCTCGCTGCGGATCATGCCCATGTCGCCGTGGGCGCCCTCCACCGGATGCAGGAAAAAGGCGGGCGTGCCCGTGCTCGACAGGGTGGCCGCGATCTTGCGTCCCACCAGCCCGGACTTGCCGATGCCGGTGATGACCACGCGGCCCCTACACTCGGCCATGAGGGTCAGGGCGCGCACGAACCCGTCACCCAGCTGCCCGGACACGGTCCGCAGTCCCTCGATCTCGATGTCGAGCACCTCGCGGGCCAGCTCAAGCCAGTCTGTTCTGTCGGACGTGCATGCCATGAGCGCGCTCCTAGCAGAATTCCTTGATGATACCGGGGTTGGCCTCAAGGCAGTCCTTGCCCATCTTGTCGGACAGGGGAATGGGATAATTGCCGTCGAAACAGGCTAGGCACCAGGCGTCGTCGTCCGTGACCGAGTCGAGCAGGCCGGGGATGGTCAGGTAGTGGAGGGAATCAAGCCCCATGAACCGGGCTATGTCCTCCACCGAATGATTGGCCGCGATCAGCTCGCCCTTGGACGAGAAATCGATGCCGTAAAAACAGGGGAACTTGATGGCCGGGCAACTGACGCGCAGGTGCAACTCGCGCGCTCCCAGTTCACGCAGCTTGCGCACCCGGGCGCGGATGGTGGTGCCGCGCACGATGGAGTCCTCGATGATGATGATGCGCTTGCCCTTGACCATGCTCTTGACCGGGTTGAGCTTCACCCGCACCGAGAAGTCGCGCATGTCCTGCGATGGCTGGATGAAGGTGCGGCCCACGTAATGGTTGCAGATCATGGCCAGCTCGAGCGGCAGGCCGGACTCCTGGGAATAGCCCACGGCGGCGTAGTTGCCCGAGTCCGGGAACGGCATGACAAAGTCCGCGTCCACCGGGGCCTCTTTGGCGAGCATGACGCCCATGGCCTTGCGCCGCTCGTAGACCACATCGCCGAAGATGTTGGAGTCGGGCCGGGCGAAATAGATCAGCTCAAAGATGCACTGACGCTTGGGTTCCGTGTCGTTGAACCGCAGGGAGGTCAGCTTGTTCTTGTGGATGGTGACGATCTCGCCGGGCTCCAGCGGACGCAGGTATTCCGCCTCGATCAGGTCAAAGGCGCAGGTCTCGGTGGCAAAGACGTAGCGGTCGCCCACCCGGCCAAGGCCGAGCGGCCTGACGCCGTTGGGATCCTTGAGGGCGATGAGCTTGTCGTTGGCCATGATCAGCATGGAGTACGCGCCGCGGACCCTGGAACACGCCTTGGCGATGGCCGCCTCGATGGTGTCGGTCTCGTGCAGATACTTGATGATCAGGTGGGCAAAGACCTCGGTATCCATGGTGGTCTGGAAGATTGATCCGTTTTGCTCAAGCTCGGTCCGCAACTCATAGGTGTTGACCAGATTGCCGTTGTGGGCCACGGCCAGCCGCAGGTCACCATGGCGGACGAGAAACGGCTGGGCGTTGCGGATGAGGGAGGCACCGGTGGTGGAATAGCGGATGTGGCCCATGGCGATGTCGCCCTTGAGCTCCTTGCTCAAGTGGCGCTCGTTGAACACATCGGCTACCAGCCCCATGCCCTTCTGCTCACGGATAGTCTCGCCGTCCCAGGTGACGATGCCAGCCGACTCCTGCCCGCGGTGCTGCAGGGCATAGAGGCCGAAGTAGGTCATCCTGGCGGCCTCTTTGTGGCCGTAGACTCCGAAAAGACCGCAATACTCTTTTTTCATGTGCTATTCTCTGAAGGCGGTCTAGCCGCCGTAGTACTTTTGCAGGCTCTGGACCTGGAGGCCGGTCTGCCGCAATTCGAGGATGGCCTGGGCGATGGCCCGGGCACCCGACACCGTGGTGGTGTACGGAATATTGTACAACAAGGTGTTCTGACGGATGATCTTGGCGTCGCCCACGGTCTTCTTGCCCGACGGGGTGTTGATGACCAGATCAATCTCGCCGTTCTTGATGTGATCCACCACATGGGGGCGCTGGCCCTCGTGCACCTTGTTGACCTTGGTCACGGGCACGCCCTTCTCGATGAAATAATCCGCCGTGCCCCCGGTGGCCATGACCCTAAAGCCCATGTCCGCAAAGTCCTTGGCCGCCAGCACCAGTTTGGCCTTGTCCCAGTCATTGACCGAGATGAAGACCGTTCCCGAAGTGGGCAGCTTCTGCCCTGCGGCCAGCTGCGCCTTCATGTAGGCCAGCCCGAAGCTCGGATCAATGCCCATGACCTCGCCGGTGGAGCGCATCTCGGGGCCGAGCAGCACATCCACATTGGGGAAGCGGTTGAACGGAAAAACCGACTCCTTGACCGAGACATGGCCCTTCTTGCGCGTGGCCCAGGGCTTGAGATCCTTGAGCTTCTCGCCCAGCATGACCCTGGTGGCCAGCTTGGCCAGCGGCACGCCGGTGGCCTTGGACACAAAGGGCACGGTGCGCGAGGCGCGCGGATTGACCTCGATGATGAACACCTCGCCGTCCTTGATGGCGAACTGAACGTTCATCAGCCCGACCACGCCGAGTTCCCTGGCCATGGCCACGGTCTGGCGCTCGATCTCGCGGATCATCTCCGAGCTGAGGCTGTAGGGCGGCAGCACCGAGGCCGAGTCGCCGGAGTGGATGCCCGCCTCCTCGATATGCTCCATGACGCCGCCGATGTAGACATCCTCGCCGTCGGCCAGGGCGTCCACGTCCACCTCGATGGCGTATTCGAGAAACTTGTCGATGAGAGTGGGATGCTCGGGCGAGACCCGGGCGGAATCGCGGAAATAGGCCTCGAACTCGTCCATGGAATAGACGATGTCCATGCCCCGGCCACCCAGGACATAGGAAGGCCGAAGCACCAGGGGGAAGCCAAGGCCCTGGGCGATCTCCTTGGCCGCAGTCATGCTCATGGCCGTCCCGTTGGGCGGCTGCTTGAGGTGCAGCTTGTTGAGAAACTGCTTGAACCGCTCGCGGTCCTCGGCCCGGTCGATGGCGTCCGGGCTGGTGCCGATGAGCGGCACGCCCGCCCGCATCAGCCTCAGCGCCAGATTGAGCGGGGTCTGCCCGCCGAACTGGACGATGACGCCGTCCGGCTGCTCGAAATCGATGATGTTCATGACATCCTCGAAGGTCAGCGGCTCAAAGTAGAGCTTGTCCGAGGTGTCGTAGTCGGTGGACACGGTCTCCGGATTGGAATTGACCATGATGGACTGCACGCCCATCTCCTTGAGGGTGAAGGAGGAGTGGCAGCAGCAGTAGTCGAACTCGATGCCCTGGCCGATGCGGTTGGGACCGCCGCCCAGAATGACGATCTTCTTCACCTCGTCGCGGACATTTTCCTGCCCGGTCTCGTAAGTGGAGTAGTAGTACGGGGTGTGGGCCTCGAACTCCGCGGCGCAGGTGTCCACCAGATAATAGGTCGGGATGATGCCCAGTTCCTTGCGCATGGCCCGGATGGCGTCCTCGCCGGTACGCCACATGGCGGCCAGCTGGGCGTCGGAATAGCCATACTCCTTGGCCGTGCGCAGCATCTCGGCCATGCCTTTGGCGGCGGCGTCCACTCCCTCTTTCTTGCCGAACTCGATCAGGGTGCGCTCCATGACCAGGATGTCCTCGAACTGGCGCAGGAACCACGGATCGATGTGGGTGGCCTCGAAGATCTCCTCCACGGACATGCCGCAGCGCAACGCGTTGCGCAGGGCGTAGATGCGCTGCGAATTGGGCCTGCGCAGGAGACGCAGGATCTCGTTCCTGTCGATCTCGCAAGTCTCGAACCGCTTGCCAAGGCCGGTGTGTCCGGTCTCAAGGGAGCGCAGCCCCTTTTGCAGCGCCTCCTTGAAGGTCCGGCCTATGGCCATGGTCTCGCCCACGGATTTCATGGCCGTGGTCAGGTAGTCCTCGGTGCCGGGGAATTTCTCGAAGGTGAAGCGGGGTATCTTGACCACGCAGTAGTCGATGGCCGGTTCGAACGAGGCCATGGTCTCGCGGGTGATGTCGTTGGGAATCTCATCCAGGGTGTAGCCCACGGCCAGCTTGGCCGCGATCTTGGCGATGGGAAAGCCTGTGGCCTTGGAGGCCAGGGCCGAGGAGCGCGACACGCGCGGATTCATCTCGATGACAATCATCTCGCCGTTTTCTGGATTGATGGCGAACTGGACGTTGGACCCGCCGGTCTCCACGCCGATCTCGCGCATGATGGCCAGCGAGGCGTTGCGCATCATCTGGTACTCGTCGTCGGTCAGGGTCTGGGCCGGGGCCACGGTCACCGAGTCGCCGGTGTGCACGCCCATGGGGTCCAGGTTCTCGATGGAGCAGATGATGACGCAGTTGTCATTCCTGTCGCGCATGACCTCAAGCTCGTACTCCTTCCAGCCGAGGATGGAGCGTTCGAGCATGATCTCGTGCTTCATGGACAGGGCCAGGCCGTTGGCGCAGATTTCCTCAAGCTCTTCCATGTTGTAGGCCACGCCGCCGCCAGAACCGCCAAGGGTGTAGGCGGGCCGGACGATGATGGGGAACGCGATGATCTGCCCCCAGCGGCGGACGTCCTCCATGTTCCGGCAGATGCCGGACTCCGGCACGGACAACCCGATGTTCTCCATGGCCGCGCGGAATTCCTCGCGGCTCTCGGCCTTGTTGATGGCCGCAATGTTGGCCCCGATCAGCTCGACGTTGAAGCGATCAAGCACGCCCATCTCGGCCACGGCCAAGGCGGTGTTGAGCCCGGTCTGCCCCCCCAGAGTCGGCAAAAGAGCGTCGGGACGCTCTTTCTCGATGATTCGGGCCACGGTCTCCGGCTCGATGGGTTCAATGTATGTCCTGTCGGCCAATTCCGGGTCGGTCATGATCGACGCCGGGTTGGAATTGATCAGGACAACCTCGTACCCCTCTTCCTTGAGCGCCTTGAGCGCCTGGGTGCCGGAGTAGTCGAACTCGCAGGCCTGCCCGATGACAATGGGGCCGGACCCGATCAGCATGATCTTTTTGATATCTGTGCGTTTGGGCATTCTATATGGAAGTAGTTGAAGTTACGGCATCTTTTCAGATCGGAGGAAACAGTCGGCTCATGTGCCCGGCCAGGCAACGCCGCCACCCGCCGGACAAGCTCATTTACTTACAGCCTTGGACCTTGAAACGCAATGGTTTTATGGGCCGCACCCCGGTCGGGCACCCGCCCCGCGCCCCTCCTTCCGCCCCCCGCACTCCTTGCCGGAGGAGGCATCAAGGCTTCCCTCAAGAGACGCAACCCGTTTTACTCATTGACAGGATCGAGGTTGATACTTATTATCAAACTCAAGACTGTCCTGGAGGGGAGCTTTGATGGTAAAGCCTTTGACCGAGTATCCGGCGGGAACCATTGTCCGCGTGGCCGACATCGACGGCGGCAGGCGCGCACGGTCGCGCATGCTGGCCATGGGCCTGACCCCCGGCTGCCCGGTGGAGATCCTGGCCGGCGGCCCGGCGGGATGCCGGGTGCGCGTGCGCGGCTGCGAAGTGGTTCTGTGCTGCGGCCTGGCTGGCAAGATACTGGCCGTGGACAAGGACTCCGTCGAGGTTCCGCCCTGCGACTGCTGCCCTGGCACCCAGGCCAAGGCTTCGTAACCCCATCCCCGTCCCACTCGCTCCCGACAAGAGATCAACCTGCCAGACAGGTTGATTTTGTCTTGTGCATGATGATCGCCGGATGCTATCCACAAGGAAGCCACCGGAGGTTCGCCAACCATGCCCAACATCATCAGGATAGGCGTCAGCGCCTGCGTCGTGGGGGAGAGGGTCCGTTACGACGGCAGCCACGCCCGCGACGCCTACATCACCGACACCCTTGCCAAGTACGTTGAGTTCGTCCCCCTGTGTCCGGAGGTCGCCTGTGGCATGGGTGTGCCGCGCGAGCAGATTCGACAGGTGGACTGCGGCGGTGCCACCAGGCTCATCGGCTACGACTCCGGCGAGGACTGGACCGACCGCATGAACGTCTGGGCCAACCGCATCCTGCCCGGCCTGGACGAGGACGCCATCTGCGGATTCGTCCTCAGGCACGCCTCGCCCTCCTGCGCACTGATGCAGGGCAAGCTGTTCTCCACCAAGGGCGATCCGCCCAGGCGGGGATCAGGATTCTTCGCAGGCAGGCTGATGGAGCGCTATCCCCTGCTCCCGGTGGAAACAGACAACCAACTGCACACCCCCCTGCTGCGCGAGAATTTCGTCCGCCGCATCTTCGTGCTCAAGCGCTGGCGTGAGCTGCTGTCCAAGGGCATGCAGATCGGCCAACTGGTGGACTTCCACACCCGCCACAAGATGCTCGTCCGCGCCCACGACCTGCGCGGCTATCGCCAACTGGGACAACTGCTGGGCGAAAGCTCAATCTTCAACAACGCCGAGATTTTTGCGACCTACGGCACCCTGCTCTTCCGCTCCCTGGCGCTCAAGGCCACGCCCGGCAAGAACGCGGACGTGCTCATGCACGCCATGGGGTTCTTCAAGAAAGATCTGGACAGCCGGGACAAGCAGGAACTGCTGGACATGATCACCGCCTACAAGGAGGGCCGGGTTCCCCTGCTCATCCCCATCACGATCCTCAACCATTACGCGCGCAAGTACGACCGGCCCTACCTGACGCAGCAGTTTTTCCTCAACCCGGACCCGGCGGAACAGAAGCTCCTCAACCACGCCTAGCAAGGCAGAGGGACTGGCGATGGACAACCCCATACGCATCGGCATCAGCACATGTCTGCTGGGGGAAAAGGTCAGGTATGACGGCGGCCACGCCCACGCGCACCATGTGACCGCCCTGCTGGCGGACCGCGTCGAATTCCACCCCGTCTGCCCCGAGGTGGGGTGCGGCATGGGCATTCCGCGCGAACCGGTGCGGCTGGTGGGCACGCCCGAATCGTGCAGGCTGGTGGGCCGCGAATCCGGCGCGGACTGGACCGGGCGCATGACCGCCTGGGCGCAAAACGCGCTCGACGAACTGGCAGACGCGGGCCTGTGCGGATTCATCTTCAAGGCCAAGTCGCCGTCCAGCGGCATGACCCGCATCAAGGTCTATCCGGAAAACGGCGGGCAGTCCGTCAGCCACGCAGGCGTGGGCCTCTTTGCCCGACTGTTCATGGAGCGGTTTCCCCTGCTGCCGGTGGAGGACGAGGGACGGCTGCACGACATCGGGTTGCGCGCCAACTTCCTTGAGCGAGTCTTCGTGCAGCACCGGTGGAACTCGGTGTTCATGGCCGAAAAAACCATGAAGGGTCTGATCAATTTCCACACCAGTCACAAGATGCTCCTGCGCTCCCACGACATCCCCACCTACCGCAAGATGGGATCGCTCGTGGCTGGCGGCAAGACCATGCCCCGCGATGAACTCTTCGACCACTATGGCCGCCTGCTGGCCCAGGCCATGGCCCACAAGCCCACCGCGCGCAAGAACGCGGACGTGCTCATGCACGCCATGGGCTATTTCAAGGCCATGCTCACCGCTGACGAAAAGCAGGAATGTCTGGAGATTATCGAGAATTACAAGAAAGAAATGATCCCGCTCATCGTGCCGATCACGCTCATGAACCACTATGTGCGAAAATACGGCGTCCACTATCTGAAGGACCAGTGCTACCTCGCCCCGCACCCGCTCGAACTGAAGCTGCGCAATCACGCCTGACGCGCTGCCGCTCCCCAACCAGAAGGATCAGAGGATCGCGCCGGGTCCGCTGACAGGCTCCAGCTCCAGGCGCACGCCCCGCAGGTCACCCCCGCTCTCCATCCACGACCGGAGCAGCCCGCGGTTGCGGAATACCACCGGATGCGGGCAGCCATGCCCGGCCTGATCGAGCAGCCCGGCGGCCATATCGGGATAGTGCCGGGCCGCGCTCAGGCAGGCCAGCAGGTTGAGGCACAGCTCGTTCATGGGAAAGCGCAGGACCATGGCCTTGCCCAAAGGCTGCATGACATCGCTGAAACGACGCGCCCGGTAATAGGCCACGGCCAGGTCGAACTGGGCGGCGTGCAGGCCGGGCAGCAGGTCCGCGATGGCCTCACGCTCGGCCACGGTGTAGCTGGTCTTGTCCGTGGCATAGGCCGAGCCGTCCACATTGCGCAGACGGATGTCAAAACCGAACTCGCGCGCCCGGCACAGGGCCTCGGCAGCCTCGTCCGGCCCGAGCCGCGCATCCAGCAACTGGCATCCGGCCAGCCGCATGGCGCGCAACAGTTCCCGCTCCGGCAGGCTCGACAACCGCGCGCTCCACAGGACATTGACATCCAGCTCGCGCATCTCGCTGCACACGGTCATGGCGCGCGCGTGGCAGGCAAAAAGCGCCTCGTCGTCGAACGCCAGCGAGCGCAGCCCCTGCTTGCGAACGGCCCTGGCCAGATCGACCGCAGTGCCACCCTGTCCCAGCCGGACCAAGGCCTGCCACGGGCATTCGCCCTGTCCTTCCTTGCCCCTGTCAACGCCGCGGATCATCTCGATATGCATGTTTCTACCCCCGGATCGTCCGATTGTTGCCGTCTTGACACGTCCCACGCCAGCCCTGCAAGGATTCTGCCAGCCGCTCTACCATGGACGCCGGACGCCAAAGAGGCCGCCCCGGTGCGGGACGGCCTCTTTGGCGGCGAAAAAGGGAAAAGGCTAGCTGACCTTGCTGCCCGGCGCGACCTCGCCCGATGGGGTGAGCAGGTGCAGGGATTCGCCGGATTTGACCGCCAGGATCATGCCCTGGGAGAGCTGCTTGCGGAGCTTGCGCGGCTTGAGGTTGGTCACCACAACCACCTGTTTGCCGACCAGATCGTCAGGCGCAAAGAATTCGGCGATGCCCGCCACCACTTGGCGCGGCGCGTCCTCGCCGGTGTCCACCCGGACCAGCAGCAGCCGGTCGGCATCGGGGTGCGGCTCCACCTCGACCACGGTGCCCACGCGCAGGTCAAGTTTCTGGAAATCCTCGAACTCGATGGTTCCGTTGCCCTGAAAGGCTTCAGCTTCCTTTGCGGCTTTTCCTTCCGTGCCAGTTTTGCCGACTTTGCCGACTTTACCGCCCACAGCCTTGGCTGCCGGAGCCGCGGATTCAGCCGCGACCACCTCGATGCGTGGGAAAAGATTGGAGGTCTCGGCCACGGTGGAGCCGGATTCAAGCACGCCCCAGACCTCAAGCTCCTTGGGCAGATTGAACTTGTCCCAGGCAAAACTGATGCCCAGCTGCTTGAGCATGCTCTCGCTGGATTCGGGCATGACCGGCCACAGGTGGACCGCGATCTTGCGCATGTTTTCCAGCAGCACGTAGATGACAGTGGAGAGCCTGCCCGTGTTCCCGGCCTTGAACAGGGTCCAGGGCGCGCTGGTGTCGATATACTTGTTCAGGCCGCGCACCAGCTCCCACAGCGACTCCAGGCCGCGCGAAAACCGCAGGTCGCTAAAATGGGCCTGGAACGCCCGCATGGAGTCCTGTCCGAGCTTCTTGATCTCGGCATCCATGATCTCCTCGGCATCCGGGCTGGGGATCACGCCGCCGAAATACTTGTGGGTCATGGACAGGGTGCGGTTGAAGAGATTGCCCAGGTCGTTGGCGAGGTCGGCGTTGAGTCGGCCCACCAGTGCCTCCTCGGAAAAACTCGAATCCTGACCAAAGGACATCTCGCGCAGCAGAAAGTAGCGGAAGGCGTCCAGGCCGTACTTGTCCTTGATGGCCAGCGGCTCGATGACATTGCCGATGGACTTGGACATCTTGGTGTCCTTGACCAGCCAGTAGCCGTGGACATTCAGGGACTGGTAAGGCTCGATGCCCGCAGCCTTGAGCATGGTCGGCCAGAATACGGCATGGGGCTTGAGAATGTCCTTGGCCACCAGATGGTTGGCGGCGGGCCAGAATTTTTTGAACTTGTCGCCGTCCGGGTAGCCCAGGGCCGAGAGGTAGTTGATGAGCGCATCGAACCAGACATAGGTGACGAACTCCGAGTCAAAGGGCAGCTCGATCCCCCAGGTCAACCGGCTCTTGGGCCGCGAGATGCACAAATCCTCAAGCTCACCGGATTCGAGCAGGCTCAGCACCTCGTTGCGGTACTGCTCCGGACGGATGAAGTCGGGGTTCGTTCTGATGTGCTCCTTGAGCCACCCCTGGTACTTGGACATCCTGAAGAAATAGTTTTTTTCCGCGATGTACTCCGGCTTGGTCTGATGATCCGGGCACAGGCCGTCCACCAGCTCCTTCTCGGTATAGAACCGCTCGCAGCCGAAACAGTAGTGGCCGCCGTATTCGCCGAAGTAGATGTCGCCAGAATCGTGGACCTTCTGGAGGATACTCTGGACGACCTTGATGTGGCGCGGCTCGGTGGTGCGGATGAAATCGTCGTTGCTGATGTTCATGTCGGGCAGCAGAGCCTTGAACAACCCGCTGACGGCATCGACGTAATCCCTGGGCGACTGGCCGTTGGCCTCTGCGGCTTGCACGATCTTGTCGCCATGCTCGTCTGTTCCGGTGAGAAAATAGGTCTCCTCGCCCATGAGCGAGTGGAAGCGGCGCAGCGAATCCGCAACCGTGGTGGTGTACGCGTGTCCCAGATGCGGTTTCGCGTTCACATAATAAATGGGCGTGGTGATGTAGAAACGTTCCAAACCGAATCTCCTTGTCCCGACTGGCGCAGGGGCTGGCTGGGACAGTTATTTCCTGGGGGGTTTGCGTCTGCGCCGCCTTGGCCTGCGCACGCTCTTGCCGTCGTCGTCACCTGCGCCAGGGGAATCGTTCCCGGCCTGTGCATCCTGCACGGCCTGCGGGGCCTGCGGGGCCTGCGGGGCCTGTCGGGGCGGCCTGGGCGCTCTGGGTTGCCTGGCCGGGCGTTCCGCCCCCTGCCCCGCGTCTGGACGCTCCAGGCCCAGGGGCGGCTCGTTGTCCTCCAGGGCGAGAATCTCAGGCGACACCTCATCCGCCTCGGACGCAGACTCGACATCCGGGCGGGACGGCCTGCGCGCGGGCCGACGGCCACGAGAGGCCTGCGCGCGCGCCTCGGCCATGGCTTCTTCGCTGGGCGGCTTGTTAACTATTTCATTCCATTCGTCAATGGAAACTTCCTTCTCGTCAAAATTCTCCGTCATCAAAGTCAAGGATTTCTTGAAGAAATTAGAGCGAAGTACCTTCACGGCCCCAAGGGAGGTGGTGAACTTCTTGCCCACCCTCGGGCACATGCGGTGGAATTCCTCATATCCCTTCTGCTCAAAGCTCAGGCAGCACAGGAGGCGGCCACAAATGCCGGAAATCTTGGTGGGATTCAGGAACAGGTTCTGCTCCTTGGCCATCTTGATGGTGACCGGCACGAACTTGCGCATGAACCGGCGGCAGCAGCACATCTGGCCGCAGTTGCCGATGGCGCCGAGCATCTGGGTTTCATGGCGCACGCCGATCTGGCGCAGCTCAATGCGGGTGCGGTACTCCCGCACCAGATCCTTGATCAGTTCGCGAAAATCGATGCGGCCCGGTGCGGTGAAAAAAAAGACCATCTTGCTGCGGTCAAAAAAAACCTCCACATCCACGAGCTTCATGCCCAGCTTGAGCCGCGACACGCACTTGCGACAATGGCGGTAGGCGTCCCTGGCCAGGGCCTCGTTCTCAGCCACGGCCTCCAGGTCCTTGTCGTTGGCCAGCCGATAGATGGCCTTGTACCCTTCGCCGTCTTCCGATTCGTTCTCCTGCGGGGCCTGCCGGGTCAGGATGACCTTGCCAAGGCCCATGCCCTGGTCGGTCTTGACGATGACGTGCTGCCCTTCGCGGACCACGAACGGCCCGGAGCCGAAATAGTATACCTGACCGTAGTCATTGAATTTCACACCAAGTATCTGGCTCATGCATCACAATCCTGTGTATAATGACCCCCGCCGTGCAGGGGAGAGATAATGCCGCGCAAAAAGATATCATATTAGAAAACGCCGCCGACTTCAAATACCCATGTGCGCAAAAAGCCGGGGCCGTGCTGCAGATACGGCTCCCGGCTCGCGAATCGGCATCGGGGAAAAGGATCGGACGGGTTATAGCAGTCCGAGGCTCTTGATTTCGTTCAATAATTTTTCCTCATCAATGGGCTTGACGAGGTAGGAGGTGGCTCCGCCGAGAAAAAAAGCGTCATGGGTCTCCTTCTCGTCGTCGAGCATGGTGGTGACAATGACCTTGGCCTCGTTGCGCGGGGCCACGTCGAATTCCTGCTCTATGGCCCGAATCTCGCGCAGGGCCTGCTGGCCGTCGAGCTCCGGCATGAGGAGATCAAGGCAGATGAGGTCGTAGGGAGCCGCGGCCATCAATCCCCGGCGGAACGCCTCTATGGCCTCTTCCCCGTTCACCGCGATGTCACACCGCGCCACAGGGCGGAGGATTTCGTGAATCATGTTTCTGCTGTAAAAGTCATCATCCACGATCAACGCTTTCATCATCTCCTCCTGATAGTCTATATTGACCTTTTGCCGCCGTTGGTACTCATCGCATTGTTTTGCGCAAAAAGCAACCATTCCGAGACATTGACCGTGGGGATAATTGTAACTCAGGCGACAAGGTCGTCTCCTTCGCGGGCCATGTCAAAATCAAACCCACATCCCTCCCACTCGCGGCGCAGCCTGGCGAGGATGACGTCCATCTCGTCATCGGTCCGGGTCGTCTCGTGATGGGTCAGGTAGACCCTGGCAATGCCCGCCTCTCTGGCCAGCGAGAGGGTCCGCTCAAAAGTGGAATGCCCCCAGCCGCGCCGCGTCCGGTATTCCTCCTCGGCATATTGGGCGTCCGCCACCAGGATGTCCACACCGCGCAGGAAATCCGTGAGCGCTTTGTTTCGCTCGTCCACGATCCGCCCATATTCCTCGAAGTCCGCGTCGCCCGGCGCATAAATGTTGTAATACGGCTCGTGATCACCGGTAAAGAACAGGGTCTTGCCGTCACAGCGCACCTTGCAGCCGAAATCCATGGCCGGATGGTTCATGAGCAGGGTCGAGACAGTGGCAAATCCGAGGTCCACGGCCTGCCTGTCAGCCAGCGTCCTGTAGGCGATATCCGCCCGCAGCTCGGCCACGCGCACGGGAAAGTGCGGGTATTCCATCTGCTTGCTCAACACGGCCTCAATGCCGGTCATGGCCAGCGGGTCGGGCGGGCCGTAGAGAGTGACAGCGTTGCCCGGCGTGAACAGGGGGAGAAAGAACGGCAGTCCGTGGATGTGGTCCCAGTGGGTGTGGCTGATGAAAATATGGCACTTGACGGGCCGGGCCGCCATCAGCTCGATGCCGAGCTCTCGGATGCCGGTGCCTGCGTCGAGGATGATCAACTCGCCCGCGTCTGATCGGACCTCGATGCAGGTGGTGTTGCCCCCGTACCTGACCGTGTCCGGGCCGGGCGCGGGCAGCGAGCCCCGTGTGCCGCGAAAACGGAACCGCATCAGTCCGCCTCCCCGAGCCTGATGAAGATGCGGGCCTCCCCGACCTCCTGGTCAAGGGTCGGCATTCCGGCGATAAGGCCATCCAGGTCCAGGCCGAACCTGGCCCTGACCGGAGCGGGCAGCGGCTGAACCGCGAGATTGCCGGAAGAGCCAAAGCAGAGTTTCTTGCTGATCTGGTCGGCGGCGAACACGCAGTCCACCAGTTGGGAGCGATCCCCCTGGTCCGGGGTGTGGTGCCGGGCGATGGCGTCGCCCAGGTCGACGGGCAGGTTCCACTTGACGGCCAGCATGGCCCCGACATCGGCGTGGGTGGCTCCAAGCACGGCCATCTCGGCCTCGTACATGGGCATGCCTTCCCTGTCCATCAACCGCCCCACATCCTCGAACTCCTCGGCCATGTACAGGGCCAGGACCACCTTGCCAATGTCGTGCAGCAGCCCGGCAGCGAAATAGTCCGCGGCCTCGTCCTGTGAGACGCCGAGCATGCCCCCAAGCATCCGGGTGGCCGTGGCCACGGCCAGGGAGTGGAGCCAGAACGCGTCCATGTCCAGCCCGGCCATGTTGGCTCTGGGCATGGCCCCCACTGCGGCCAGACCGAGAGCCACGTTCTTGAGCGTGTTCAGGCCGAGGTAGACGCTGGCGTGATTGATGGACGTGACCTCGCGGGAGAGGCCGAAATAGGCGGAGTTGACCAGCCGCAGGATCTTCAGGGTGAAGACCGGGTCCTTCTTGATGATCTCGACCAGACACTTTTGCGAACAATTGATGTCCGAGGCGAGCTTCAGCACCTGATGCACGCTCTTGGGAAAGGCTGGCATCCTCTCCACCGCATCCACGAGGTTCGTTCTGACGTTCGGCATGTATCCCACGATAGTTGCTGGATTCCCGACCCGCGAGCCGCCGCGCGCGGCACATGATCGCTCGCCCCCACACGGCACAAGACCCAATTCGTATCGCAGGAATGACCGGTTTTGGCAAGTCCGGGTCAGGGGAGGTTCGCCCGGATTGCGACTGGCCCGGCTCCATGCCATTGGGCACTGACCAGCCCGTGGCGCGAGGTGGCGAAAAGCGGGATGCCGAGCGCTTCCACCACCTCCGGATGGGGGAACCCGAACCGGTTCATGAACCCGTCGGAGCACAGGGCCGCCCGAGCGTCCACTGCCCGGTAGAACGGCGGGCTCAGGCTCGACCGGCTACCGTGGTGCGGCAGGACCAGGATGTCCGCCGTCAGGTCGGCTCCGGACGCGAGCACGGCTGCCGTGCCGGTCCGCTCCATGTCGCCGGGCAGTATGGCCAGCCCCCTGTCGCCAGCGGCCAGCCGCAGGACCAGGGACCGCTCGTTGCTGCCCGAAGCCCGGAAATCCCGCGCCGGATGCAGAACCTCGAAGCGGACATCGCCGCCAAGGCCCAGGCGCTGCCCGGCCACAAGCGGGACCGGGGCCAACCCGCTGCGCCCCAGGGCCGCGCGCATCTCCTCGCCCGACTCGCCCGTGGGCATCAGGCCGTTGGTATGAAAGGTGCCCACATTGAATCCGGCGAGGATGAAGGAAAGCCCCCGACTGTGGTCGTTGTCCGGATGGCTCATGATCACCCCGTCCAGCCGGGGAGGCCGCCCCAGAGTCAGATAGGGAGCGACCACGGCCTCGCCCAGGTCAAAGGTCCGGGAGCCGCCCCCGCCGTCCACCAGCCAGCGATGGCCGCCCGGCATGGTCACGAGCGCGGCCTGCCCAAGCCCGACATCGATGAGAGACAGCCGCACGATGCCGCGCGCGTCCGAGACCATGACCGCCACATGCGGCCCGACAAGCAGGAGAAAACCGAGCGCGGCCAGCCCGGCCATGACCCGCCTGTTGGCCCAGGCCGTCAGGGCCGCCAGCAGAAGCAGACCGAAGCCGAAGACTTCCGGCCACAGGGGCCGGAGAACGGAGGAGACCGGCGTCAGCCCGGCATCGGCCAGGAGTTGCAGCAGGGCGAGCAGCTGATCCATGATCCGGGCCGCCAGCCCGAGCAGCAGCCCGCCAAGGGGGGCCGTTGGCGCGGGCAGGGCCAGAAGCATTCCCATAATGCCCAGGGGCATGACCGCGAATCCGAGGGCGGGAATCCAGATGACATTGAGCAGGATGTTGGGGGCCAAGGTGCCGAAATACCAGGACACGAGCGGGAGCAGGCTGATACTGGCGCACAGGCTGACCGCCAGCACCCCCCAGGCGAATCCGAGGACCGCGCGCACCGCGCCCGCCCCGCCGGACACCAGAGGTCTGATGCGCCGGTGCATCAGCCCGATCCCGGCCACGGCCAGAGCGGACATCTGCAAGCCGAGGTCGTAGACGGACAGGGGCGAGACAAAGACGATCACAGCCAGGGCGAAAAACAGCCCGTCCATGAGCACGCGGCCACGTCCTTGGAGCAGGAGCGCACCCCAGAAAGCGTACATGGTCGCGGCCCGGATCAGGGACGACGACGGCTGGCCGAGCCAAACGTAGCCGAGCACCAGGGGCGCGGCCAGGAGCACGGCCAGCTTGGGACGCGGAATGCGCAGCATCAGGGAGGGGCGAAGCCAGCCAGCCAGCCAGGCCAGCCCCATGCCCAGAGCGGCCACAAACCCGACATGCAGCCCGGACAGGGCCAGGGTATGGGCCAGCCCGGCGGCGCGAACCGCCTGTGTGGTGCTGGCATCCATGGTTGACCGGTCGCCCGTGAGCAGGGCCAGAACCACCCCCCCGCCAGGAGTGTCCGGCAGCCGATCGGCTACGGCGCGGCGTAGGTCCGCCTTCAGTTCGCCAAGGGTGGCCGAGGGGCGTTCGCCCCAGACAAGTAGCGGCTTGCCCCCGGTCCAGCCGCGCCAGTTCACCCCCTGGCGCAGCCAGTACCATTCGAAATCCCAACCGCCCGGATTGCCGAACCCGCGCACCGGAACCACGCGCAGCCTCGCCTCCACCCTCTGCCCCGGCAGCGGATCGTATGCGGGCATGCGCCAGTTCCAGACGAGCCGACCCGGCAGCGCGACCTGACCATCGTCTGTCAGACAGACCATGTCGCGCAGAACAAGGCGCAACCGGCGATCCTCCCGGGGTTCGACCCGGTCCACCACGCCCCGCACGACCACAGGGCGGCCCGACTCCATCCAGGGCGGCGTCTCCAAGGGCTCTGGAGCGCGCTGGGCCGCATAAGCCAGGCCAAAGACCGCGCACAGAACAAGCGTCAGCAGCGGCAGCCGACGCGCCCATCCCCGGAGCATGGTATCCGCCACCATGAGCACCGCGAGCCCAAGCCCGGCCTCTACCGGGGCGCGATAGGCAAATACGCCCACCACAAAGGCGAGAAAACCGCTCTGCCACGGCAACAGCCCGGCCAGGGGCGGCGGGGTCCGGGGTTCGGGACGGGGTTTCACGGGAGACGTTCCCTTACCGGGGCAGGCCCAGTTGAAGCATGAGCTTGAACACCCGCTCCATGAACTTGCCCGAGACCACGTCGGGCAGGGAAAAGAGGGGCAGCCGCTCCTCCACCATGGTGCCTGTGTAGGCGAACCACATCTCACCGGAAATCTTGTCGAGAGCCGGGGTGAGCAGGCTGCTCCAGAGCTCGCCGTCCTCGCTCTCGTCGAGCCCAAAGGCGCGGCACTGCAACGGGCGGTGGGCAAAGAGCATGCACACGCCGTCCACCAGCAGAGGGCAGACGGTCCCAACCTCGGACAGACAGTATTCGAGATTCTCCTGCTCCCGGCCCAGGTCGCGGGCCGCCTGCCGTTCGGCCTGGGCGGTCTCCACGGCGCGCTCGATGACCAGCAGCCGGTCCTCGCAGCACAACTCGCGATTGATGCGGTGGCTCAGGTGCACGGCCTCCACCAGCGAAAGCCTGACCGGGGTGCGGCAGCACTGGTCGTGGTCCAGCCCGCAGGCCATCCCGGCCCTGGCCTGCCCGGCCCGCTCGTCCACCCGCTGCACCAGCTCGTCGTAGTCATTGAAAAAAGGCGAAAGATCGACCAGCCGCTTGAATTCGAGGCTCGGCTCGCGCACGGTCAGCCTGCCGCTCTGCTTGCCGTACTTGCGCACGGTGCGCCACTGCACGAAGTTGGCGGGCTTGGACTTGAGCTTCTTGAGCGCCCGCCACGCCAGCTTGTGGCCCAGGCCGCGCCGCAGCAGGTAGGAATTGAGCACCGTCCCGGTGCGCCCGATACCGTGGCGACAATGGATGAGCACCTTCTTGCCGAGGTAGATGGCCTCGTCGAGCCAGGCCAGCGCCTTTTCCAGCTCGATCAGGTCCGGGGCCTCCTCGTCGGCCAGGGGCAGATAGTGGACTTCGAACCCGGCGTCCTTTTCGATGTCGTGCAGGTCGCAGAACTCGCCGCAGAGATTGAGGATGGCGTCCACCCCCTCATTGCGGATGGCATCGAGCTGGGCATGGCTCATGGGCGCGTTGCCCACGCCCAGCTGGTCCGTGACCCAGGTCACCTGGTAGGCGGGCTTACGACTGAGACCGAACATCCTGCCGCTCCGCGTCCTGAATGAACCGCTCCACCTCACGCTCCACGGACTCGACGTTCTCAAGGCGCATGTCCATCAGGCGGGTGACGGCCATCAGGTAGCCCAGCCGGGCCAGGAGCCGCCTGGTCTCGTTCTCGTCCTGGCGGACACACCCGGCGTCCAGCATGTCGCCACGGAAGCTGACCTCGTACCCGTAATGGGTAAGCACATCCCCGATGAACTTGAGCCGCAGCAGCCGCTGGTCAAAGGCCGCGCCTCCGCCCTTGAAACGGAAATTGATGTAGTTGGCTCCGGGATCGGACCCGCAGACGGAATCGACCACCGAAAAGTGGTAGCCGAACCGGATCATCAGATGCAGATAATCGCTGGAAATGAGGCCATAACTGGCCAGGAGCTTGGAATCGAAGCTGAATATCCCGGCGGACATGCGGTCGAACTCCTCCCAGTCCATGTGGGTGAGAGTTTTTGACCACTGCACGCGCGGATCGGAAAGCCCGTACCACAGCGCCCACATGGGGCGGCTCTTGATGTCCTGCGGCGTGACCAGTTCGCCCTGGCTGGCGTTGGCGAACAGGCCGTCGCCAAGGTCAAGCAGGTACATGACCAGCGGCAGGTTGGTCTTGAGGCGTCTGGCAGCCCCCATGCCCCGGCCTTTCTTGTCCACCAGGGAAAACATCTCGCCAACGGCCTTCTCGTGGCAGAAGCGGATCACGTCGTGCATGGAGCGACACCCTCCAGGGGTGAACTCGCTGGCCTGCGGATCGGTCAGGTTGAGCTTGACCGTGAGTGGGATGACCTTGGCGTACTGGCGCGTCACATGGTCCGTGACCGCCGCCTCCCTTTTGCCGCGGGTCACGATCTCCTCGACGTAGCCGTCGTAGATGGCGCCGGTGGTGCCGTCCACCGTGACAAGCCGCCCCGGCTCAAGCGCCTCAGCCATGGAGCCGACCAGCACGGGAACGCCACACTCGCGGGCCACCGAGGCAAAATGACTGGCCCGGCTGCCGGTCTGGGCAATGACCCCGTTCATGTTGCCGATGAAGGTCAGCAACGAAGGCTTGAGGGTCGGGGTCACGACCACCGCGCCCTTGGGGATGCGGGCGATGGATTCGCCGGTGGGCGCGTAGTAGACTTCGCCGCAGCCCACGCCGGTGGCCGCCCGCTCAAATCCATCGGCCAGAGGCTTGATCAGGAGCGGCGCGTGTTCGGCGTCGAACTCTGGCCGCTCCCGTTGCAGGGGGCGCGTCTGGAGGATGAAGAGCGCACCGGTCACGTCCTCAGCCCACTCGATGTCCTGGGGGGAACCAAAGATTTCCTCAAGCCGCATGGCCAGCCGCCCGATCTCGATCAGGGTGTCCTTTGAGGGCAGCCCGCCCTCATCGGGCGCGCAGTCCTCGCTGATGCGCGGGGTCTCCTCGCGGGTCAGCACCGCCTTGCCCGGCGAGACGCTGCCGTCCACCAACCCGTTGCCCAGGCCGCGCACGCCGTAGACGCCTATCTGATCGCGCCCGGTGCAGTCCGGGTCGAGCGAATAGGCCACGCCCGCGGTCTCGGCATCCACCATGGGGATGATCAGCACGGCCATGGCCGTCTCACTGTCGGTCAGCCCGTTGGAGATGCGGTAGGCCACGGCGCGCGGGCAATACTTGCCCGCCAGCACGCGCTTGTAGGCTTCGAGCACGTCGTTGGGCTGGATGTTCAGCTCGCTGGCGTACTGGCCTGCAAAGGATATCTCGCCGTCCTCGGACAGGGCGCTGGAGCGCACGGCAATGAGATCATCACCGCTGATGATCTCCGACACCGCGAAGCGGATGCCACGGGCAATCTCCTCCGGCACCTCTGCCGAGAGGATCAGCTCCTGCATCTCGCCGGTGAGCCGGACCAGCAGGTCGCGATCGCCGACCACCATCTCGCGCAGGCACCGCTCGATGTCGTCTCTCAGCCCGTTGAATTCTATAAAGTAGTTGAAGGCGTTGGCGGTGACGACAAACCCGGGCGGCACAGGCACCCCGCTCTCGCGCCGGGCGCGTCCGAGGTTGGCCGCCTTGCCCCCGGCGAGATTGGGCAGCGAGCCCGCATCCTCCAGCGACAGGATGTATGGCGGGCCGACTTCGGGCTGATCAAGCTCCAGGGCCATGCGCACGTAGAAGTCGATCTTGCGGAAGTATTCGGGCAGATCCATGTACCGGGTGGGGTTCATCTCCACCAATTGGCCGGTCATGACCTTGACGGACTCGGAGAGCCTTGCCGCCAGCCAATTGGCGCGCTGCCTGTCGGCCAGCTTTTCTCCGTAGAACAGCTCTTCGAGATCGGCGATGAGTTCCAGCGCCCTGGCATCGTGCCGAAGCAGCGACTTGAACGCCTCGTACTTTCTCCGAAGCAGGGTTCCCGGCGCAAAGACCTGGTATGTCCAATGCTTGAAGAGCTGTTTCACATGCATGGCCTCTCCTATTCCCCGATGACCTCGGCCACCTTGGTTTCGAGTTCTTCCTTGTTGATGGGCTTGACGCAGTATTCCTGTGCGCCAAGGCGCAGTGCCTCGCGGGCTGTCTCCAGGGTCGGGTACCCGGTGAGCATGATGGCCTTCATCGCCGGGTTGAGCTTCTTGAGCTCTTCAAGCACCTCGACGCCGGTCATCTTCTTGAGCTTGATGTCGAGGATGCAGAGATCAACAGCAGAAGTGGTCGCATGGCGCAAGGCGTCTTCCTCCTCGGTGAACACGACCACGCTGTGCCCCTTGCGCTCCAGGATGCGCTTGACCAGCATCCCGGCGTCAGAAACGTCGTCCAGTACCAATATCTGAGCCATTTTCCGTCTCCTTTTGCTTATATGTCCTGCTTGATGCTCTCGGCAGCTCCGTCCTTGGCCCTGACGGGTTCGTCCACGCCATGGTCAAGGGGAAGATTGACCTCGAACACGGTTCCCGGCCCGGTTTTGCGGGACAGGGCCTCTTGGGGAAAGTTGAACTCGGCTGGCACCGGGCTGGTGGCGTGAATCTCTCCGTCATGGTCCTCGATGATGCCAAATGACACGGACAGGCCAAGGCCTGTGCCACGCCCCACGGGCTTGGTGCTGTAGAAGGGATCGAAAATCTTCTTGAGCACGTCCTCCTTGATGCCCTCGCCGCAATCGGCCACCCAGAGCTGGACCACGCCCCTGGGGGTGTCGAGCCGGGTCCGGATGATGATGAGGCCGCCATCGGGCATGGCGTCGCGGGAGTTGGTGAGCAGATTGATCCAGACCTGCTTGAGCTTTTCCGGGTCGCCATAGATGATGGGAAAGCGGTCGTCGAGCTGGGTGACGATATCCACATGGTCGAGCTCGAAGGTATGACGCACGAGGGTGACGGCCTCCATGACCGAGTTGTTGAAGCACATCTCGCGCTTGGCCGAATGGGTCTGCCGGGAGAAGCCGAGCAGGTCGGCCACGATCTTCTTGCACACCTTGGCCTGCTTCTCGACCACGGCCAGATCCTGCTGGATCTGGGTGCCGGGGGCCACGTCCTCCTGCAGGAGCTGGGCGTAGCCGAGGATGATACCCAGCGGGGTGTTGATCTCGTGGGCCACGCCCCCGGCCATGAGACCCAAGGATTCCATCTTCTGCGCCTGGATGAGCTGCTTCTCATACCCCTTGATGTCGGTGATGTCGCGGTCCGTGCGCAAAAGCCCGGAGATGCGCCCGTCCTCGTCATGGACCGGGATGCAGACCACGTGGAACCACCGCTCGCTTCCATCCTCGGTCACCACCACCTGGGTGTCCAACCGTTCCCCGGACTGAAGAATCTCCCTGGCCGCCATGTGGCGCGCCTCGGCCTCGGGCTCGTCAAAGATGTCGAAGTCCGTCTTGCCCACCAGTTCGTGCAGGTTGAGTCCCACGGATTCGGTAAAGCTCCGGTTGGCGCTCTGGTAGCGCATCCGCGTGTCCACCAGCGAGACCCGGTCCGGGGTCACATCAAGGATGGTGCGCATGAGCCGCTGCTGGTCGCGCAGGCTGCGGTCCGCATCGCGCAGCTCATCGATGTGGCTCTTGAGGGACAGGGCCATGACATCGAAGGTCTCGGCCAGATCCTGCAACTCGTCGCCCGCGCTCTCCAGATAGACCTTGCACAGGCTGCACGAATCGCGCGAGACGGACTTGGTCTTCTCGTCCCGGCAATCCGGGCACATGGTCCCGGCGATATACCAGCACCGGCGGCGGCGCTCGCCAAAGGCGGGGCAGGAGATCAGGTTGCAGTTCTGCCTCTCCCAGCAATGTGCCCCATCAGCTGGGCCGGACTGGGTGTCGAGGTTGCCCATGAGCATGGCCTCGGCATGCTCCCTGAGCTGACCAATCCGGGCCGCGACCCGTCTGGCAAAGAGGGTGCCCATGACCGTAGCCAGGAGCAGGGCCCCGGCGAAAAGCCCGGCCATGATGGATATCTGGTGGTTGACGGATGCGTTGATGCGTGTCTTGGACAGCCCGATGCGGACCGTACCCAGCCGCTCGTCCCCTATCGACACAGCAGAGGCGAAATCATAGATTCGGCCAGGCCCGTCGGCCAGCAGCTGGATGTGAACCGTTGAACCGCTGGGCACCACGTTGGCCCGGATCAGGTCCACGGGAAACCCCCGCTCAAAGGTGTGGGCCAGCACATACCCGCGCTTGTCCTGCACAAAGACGTAGAGCACGTCGCCCACGGCCACCTGCTCGTCCACCATGTTCTTCAGGCGCAAAAAGTCGCGCGCCAGCAGCGGGTCCACGGCCCTGGCCGACATGCTCTCCACCAGGGCAGCCCCGCGCTTGCGGTTTTCCTCCAGCAATATCTTGGCGGTCATGTTGCTGACCAAGGGCAGCAGCAGGACCGCCATGCCGATGAGGATGGCCGAGATGCCCAGGTTGAGCTTGGTGTGGAATTTGAGCCTTGAGAAGATTCGCATTGGGCCGCCTAGTAGATGCCGACTTTTTCGGTCAGCTCCCTGACGGGATCATAGTCTGCGTCTTCAGCCGGGATAACGCCGCGCATGCCCGCCGCGTCGAGGATGCGGAGGTGCTCCGGATTGTCCGGGTTGAGGGCGAACATGGCCTGGGCGATGGCAGCCGTGGCTGCCGGGTCGAATCCCGCGCGCGCCGAGTAGAGCCAGCCGGGGTAGGGTCTGGTCTCGGCCAGAACGCGGATGTCGGTCAGGTCGATCATTCCGGCCACCACATTCAGGGTTCCCTTGCGGATGGTGCCGATGTCGTAGGCCCCGGCATGGACTGCCAGAACGACCTTTTCCTGCTTGCCCTGGGCAAACTCCACCTCGGCAAAGTCACCCAGGCGAATGCCGTGATCGTAGAACAGGCCAAGCGGAAAGAGGAACCCCCCTGCGGAACCCGGGTCCACGGCGATGAGCCGCTTGCCCCGGCAATCCTCGATGGTCCTGATGGTCGGGTTGTCACTGCGGCAGATGATCTGCCCGCTGAAATCGGGCGTGCCGGTTGGCTCGATGATCCTGGCAAAGGCGGTGGAACCAACCTCGGCCAGTTGGATGTACACGAAGGGGTTGGAATAGGAGATGTCTATCTCGCCCCGCTGCACCATCTTGATGTGCTCGTCAAAGGTGTCGGGAAACACCTGATGCAGGGGCAGCCCCGTGGTCTCGCGCAGATATTCAAGCAACGCCCGGTGGCGCTGGAAGGACACGGTGCGCGAATACTGGGGCAGGTAGGCGTAGGTGATCGTCTTCTGCCTTTGGGGAGCCACGAGTTTCTCTCGACGGGAGAGATCAACCTCGACAACCGACTCGTTTTCGCCACAGCCAAGAGAGACGAGCATGGTCGCCATCAGGACCATCGCAAAGAGACATCTGGCTGTGCTGAAAATCATCGTGTCTGACCTGCCTCGTTATTGCCTGCGACCTGCGCCATGCCATCACTCTACAAGAATTTGCGCCCCAGTCCAATCCGTATTACCCCTTGGCAACGGTCCGCTTGGTCCGTATGACCAGGCCAGCGTATCCGCGCCGAGCACCCAAGGAGAATACACGCATGCACACCACATACAAGATACCCATGAACAGACTGGTCCCGGTCGCCCTGCTCCTCTGCGTCGCCGCAGTCTCCGCAACCGTGGCCTGGAGCTTCAAGTCGGGACTGACCTGGACAGGCATCTGCCTCATCGTCGTGGCCGCCCCGCTCGCCCTGCTCTACTGGTACATGCTCTATGTCAACCCGAGGCGCGCCGCCATCACCGTGGCCGAGGAGGGCATCCTCCTGGCCGCGCCGCCCTTTGCCAGCGCGGTCATCCCCTGGGCCTCGGTGGAGAAGACCTTTGCCGCCCGTCTCGACGATCCCGCCTATGCCGTTCGCAAGGCCAAGAAATTCATGCACTTCGCCGGGTATCGCTCCGGTGTGGTCGAGCTTGGTAACGGTCGCGAGGGTGTCATCGTCTCCAACAGGCCGGATGTCCTGTGCCTCCAGACCGCCGACAGAGACTATCTGCTCGGCCCCACCAACCTGGACCAGTTCGCCGAGTCCGTCGAACAGCTCAAACAATAGAAAAAGCGGGTCGGCCCGAGTCCGGGCCGCCCGCCCTTCAAGCGAAGCTCGCGCACACCTTACGGGTTCCCGTGAACCGGGCTGGCGGCCTGCGGCCTGTCAGGGTCTGCGGCCAGATCCATGTAGTTCATCAGGACCTCGCCACCCTCGTTCTCGCTGATCCTGCGCTTGATGGACCGGAAAACCGGCAGCACCGGCTTGACCCGGCTGAAGAGCACGCGCGTCAGGATGTAGGCCGGGATGAAGATGAAGGAAACGCCTATCTGCCCCAGATACGGCAGGGCGAAATCCACCGACGAGAACCGGAAATAGAGCCAGCCGATGGCGAACGGCACCACCCACAGGGATGAGGCGAACAGGGCGATGCGCGAGAAGAAATTCTTGCCGAACGCGTCATTGGCAATGGAGTTGCACGCCTTCCACGCGGTCTTGTCCTTGGCCCCCAACGCCTTGAGGGACAGGTTATGGTGGCTGACCATGTCTTTGTTGATGGCCGCGAAATGCTTCTTGTTCAGGAAATAGACCCCGGCCATGCACAGCTCGCCGATGACGGTGGTCAAAAGGCAGAGCCAGAAGAGGCCAATGGCGAATCCGACATGGGGATTGTCGCCCAGGCGAAAGGTCCAGATGAGCCACGGATCGAGAAACTGGTAAACGGCGGTGCCGGTCATGGTCTTTCCTGTCTTTTTGTGGAGGCCGCCCGCTTGGGGCGGCCTCCGTTTTCATCAGGCCAATCGAACTGCGACCTAGAAGGGGGGCACGATGCTGTAGCCCAGGAAGCCCTTGGTGGCGTAGCGGATACCCACGTAGAGAGCCAAGAGGATGAAGAGGCGCTTGAGCCAGATGTCCGGGATGTACTTGGAGGTCTTGGGGCCGATGATGGAACCGATGACGATACCGACCAGTTCCACGCCGATCAGGCTCCACTCGATGGTGATGTTGCCCAGGAACATGTAGGAGGCGATGGAGTTGATCATGCCCACGAACACGGCCAGGGCCGAGGTGCCGGCCACCAGGTACATGGGCAGGCCTGCCACGGAGGTCAGGAACGGCACCAGCAGGAAGCCGCCGCCAACGCCCAGGAAGGAGGCCATGGCCGCAATGAAGAAGCCGCCGACCACCGGAATCAGGGGGTTGAACTTGAACTCGACGCCGAAGAAGGTGAACTCGCACATGGTGGGGGTGAACTTCTGCACCTTGACGCCCATTTCGGCCATGTCCACGGTGGTGCCGGACTTCTGCTCCTTGACGGACTTCTGGAAGGCGTCGGCAGCCTTCTTGGCGGCCTGCTTGCCGGCCTGTCCCTTGGGGGTCGTTTCATAGAAGAGGTAGCAGCCCAGGAACAGGACGAAGAGACCGAAGTAGCCGAGGTACGCCTTCAGGCTGATCTTGCCAGCGGTGAGCCAGGGCACCAGCCAGGAACCGGCGATGGAGCCGATGCCCAGGGCAATGGCCAGGGGGAGCACCAGACGGCCAGCCTTCCAGTAGTTGAAGGAGGACAGGGCCGCCGAGCAACCGACCATCCACTGGTTGGACACGCGGATGGAGTCGGTGATCAGATTGTTGAGCTTGGCACCCTTGCCAAAGGAGCTGGCGTAGTCGCCCAGGCCAAAGACAGTGATGTGGCCGACACCGGCCATGATTCCGCCGAACGCGCCGACGGTGGAGAAAATCCAGCCTACCCAGACCGCCCAGAGCAGGGCGACGATGAGGTTGATCTGCGGGCCGCCTGGAATGCCCAGATAGCCGGGCTCACCCTGGGGATTGGCCTCGGCAATGGCATCGGCCAGGGCGTCGGCCCAGGCGGGCTGGACCATGAAGCAGACGGCCAGCACGGCCAGCAACAAGAGAACTTTGTTGGAACGTAACACGGTTAACCTCCTAGAATGTGTTGAACCCCGAAAAATCACCCTGCGGTCACCCGACAACAGGGTTTGAACATTGCCTATTCAGGCCGCACAAAACTCAGGGCAGAGGCGGTGCAGCCAGTAACGCAGGCGGGTGTGCCCCCGGCATCCACCCGGTCCACGCAGTAATCACACTTCATGATCTTGCCAGTCAGCGCATTGAAGACAGGCACGTCCCACGGGCAGGCGGCAATGCATGACTGGCAGCCGTCGCACAGGTCCATGTTGACGAGCACGAGGCCGTCCTCGCGCTGGTACATGGCCCCGGTGGGACAGGCCGGCACACACTCCGGCTTCTTACAGTGCATGCACGGCTGGTACTTGAGCTTGGCCGTGGGCTTGCCGTCCTTGTCGGCAACAGGTCCCTCGGCTATCAGCCTGTTCAGACTCAGCCCAGTCGGAACCTTGTTTTTCACCTTGCAGTGAATCAGACAGGCATCACAGGCGATGCACCTCTTCTTGTCGAACTTGATCCTGTAAATTGCCATTTCCTCACCTCTGAATCAGCGTTTATCCGCGCAAATTTTATGATAGACACCCTTTAGGTCCAAAAATCAACCCTGGTCAACGGGACCAGTGGTTGTGATTATTTTCTCAATTAAACGCTTTTCAGACTCCCTCGGTATTATTTTTTTGGGCTGTTGATTGTGATATGCTTCACATGCGGGTAGAGTGTTGCTGTTTGTCATAAGACATTGCTAGCGTCCGTCGTGCGGTTGTAGGGTTCCAAGAGTCATCGTTTCATTCCCGTGCCTTCAGGAGGAGTATATGAGCAAAGAATATGTGTATAGCGTCTGTGGCATGTGCACGGTGCGCTGTCCCATCCAGGTCGAGGTGGTTGACGGCAAGGCCGAGTACATCCAGGGCAACCCGCACGCAGCGGGCATCTTGGGTTCCTTGTGTCCGCGCGGCGCGGCAGGGACCGCCCTGACCTACGACGAGGAGCGCCCCCAGCATCCCATGATCCGTGTGGGCGAACGCGGCGAGGGCAAATGGCGCAAGGCATCCTGGGACGAAGCCCTGGACTATGTGACCGACAAGCTCAAGGCCATCCAGGCCCAGTACGGCAAGGAATCGGTCCTGTTCTCAGACCGGGGCGGCCCGTTCCGCGACTTTTACCGCGCCTTCCTGCGCGGCATTGGTACGCCCAACTACAACAACCATGACTCGGCCTGCGCACGCAACGTGCAGAACGCCGCCCTCTCCGTCTTCGGATTTGGCCGCAAGGGCATGGCCTACGACCTCAAGAACGCCAAGCATGTCATCCTGCAACAGCGCAACATCTTCGAAGCCATCAACGTGGCCGAGGTGAACAACCTGCTGGGCGCCATGGAAAACGGCTGCAAGCTTTCGGTCATCGACATCCGGGCCAATGTCCCGGCCACCAAGGCGGACAACTTCTACCTCATCCGCCCCGGCACCGACTACGCCTTCAACCTGGCTGTCATCAACACCCTCATCACCGAGGAACTCTACGACAAGCAGTTCGTGGCCGACTGGTTCAACGATTTCGAGGTGCTCAAGAGCTTCGTGGCCGAGTACACCCCGGAATGGGCCGGAGTCGAAACCGGCGTGTCGGCGGAAGCCATCCGCGATCTGGCCCGCCAGCTCTCCGAGGCCGCCCCTTCCGTGCTCTGGCACCCCGGCTGGATGACCGCCCGCTATGACGACTCCTTTTACATGTCGCGCACCATCTACATCATCAACGCCCTGCTCGGCAGCATCGGGGCCAAGGGCGGCCTGCCGATCATGGTCAAGCCCGGCGATGTGGGAGCCAAGGATGTGAAGAGCTTCATGGAGATCTACCCCAAGCCCGAAGCCAAGCGCGTGGACGGCGTGGGCTGGATGGAAGGCCGCAAGCACTACGACGCCGGCCCGGGCCTGGTCAACCTCGCCTATGACGCCATCGTCACCGGCAAACCCTACCCCATCAAGGCATACATCGCCCACCGCCACGACCCGCTCATGGCCTTCCCGGACAAGGACGACGTCAAGGCCATGTGGGACAACCTCGACCTGCTGGTGGCCGTGACCTTCTCCTGGTCCGACACCGCCTGGCAGGCCGACGTGGTGCTGCCCATCTCGCCCTACCTTGAGCGCGACGACACCATCATGACCAAGAACGGCGCCAAGCCGGGCTTCATCATCCGCAACCGCGCCATTGAGCCGGTCTACGACACCAAGGCCATCTGGGAAATCTATGCGGGCCTTGGCAAGCGCATGGGCCTCAAGGAGCTCGACTACGACAAGATAGAGGACATCTGGAACTTCCAGCTCGAAGGCACCGGGGTAACCATCGAGGACTTCGCCAAGACAGGCATGGTCTCCCTGACCAAGGAGCCGCTGTTCAAGCCCGTCAAAGAGGGCATCTTCAAGACCCCCTCGGGCAAGATCCAGATCATCGACGCAAAGCTCGAAGCCGATGGCATGCCCTCGCTCAAGCCCTATGTCTCGCCCCAGAGGCCTCCTGCGGACAAGTTCCGCATCACCTTTGGCCGCTGCGCCCTGCATACCCAGGGCCACACGGTCAACAACGCCCTGCTCTTCGAGCGCATGTCCGAAAACACCCTGTGGATACACACCGACAGGGCCAAAGCGCTCGGCATCGCCACCGACGACTACGTCACCGTGAGCAACAACGGGTATTCCTCAAAAATCCGCGCCTTTGTCACGGATTTCATCCACCCGGAGGCGGTGTTCATGATTCATGGTTTCGGCCACACCCTGCCATGCGAATCCCGCGCACTGGGCAAGGGCGCGGCTGACAACCTGCTCATGCCCAAGGGCATCAAGCGCTACGACAAGTCCGGCGGTGCCGTCTCCATGCAGGAGCACTTCGTCCAGGTCGCCAGGGCCTAGACTCTCCAACCACACCCCAATGCGAAAGCGGCCAGCATCCCCCCGATGCTGGCCGCTTTCCACTTGATGGAAACGTTTCCGGCAGCCAGAGAGAAGGCTCTTCCACAAGTCTTCCCTCCTGAATCAGCCACCAAGACCTGCGCCCTTGGCTTCCTATTTATCAGATATCTTGAATGATTCCAGCTTGGAGCCGTCGTCGTCCCACTCCAGTTCGATGGAGCATCTGGCACGATCCTTCTTGCGGCCTATCTTCATTTCAAAGTTCATGATGTCGCCAGCGCACAGGACCACGCTGTTGGTGCCATCGTCAACGCGGACAATGCCCGACTTGAGCGAATCGGCCAGGTCTTCGAGGTGGGCCACCACCTGGGCCGTGTCCAGCGTCTGTTTGATCTTGACCTTGTCCTTGCTCATGGGGTTCTCCTTCAAAGGTGTCTCGGCGGACAGGAACACGCCGCCCCTGGGCATCGGGGAAGCCGGGGGTGTGTCGCCTGTCGGCGTTGTGTCGTTTTGGACGGCGGCGACATGCTGCGCGGAGGGGCCGCCAGGGGCCATCCAGTTCAGCGGGTCGACGCCGAGTCGTGTGTCGTTGCTCATGGAGCACCTCGGCGGAGCAGTTCCAGAGCCAGGCTGCGATAATCCGCGGCTCCGTTGCTGCCCGGTTTGTAGGTGAAGATATCCTGCCCGAAGCTCGGAGCCTCAGCCAGGGAGATGTTGTCGCGAATGACGGTGGTAAGCAGGGTGTCGCCGAAATGCTTCTGAATCCTCTGGCGCGTCTCCCGGTTGAGCTTTTTCTGCCGCTGGTAGCGCGTCAGCAGAATGCCCGTCACCCTGAGATCGGGATTCCAGCCCCCCTGGATGGCGGCCACGGTCTCCATGAGCTTGCCCAGGCTTTGCAGGGCCAGGAACTCCGGCTGGACAGGGACCAGCAGCTCGTCGCAGGCGGTCATGGCGTTGAGGGTCAGCAGGCCGAGGTTGGGGGGGCAGTCGGCCACGACAAAATCGTACCCGTCAACGTCCGCCAGGGCCATCCGGAGACGGTTCTCGCGGTTGTCCACCCCGGCCAGATCGACCTCGGTCCCGGCCAGGGCGACCGAGGCCGGGACCACATCCATGCCTGCGACGCGGCGGACCACATCGCCAAGGCGGCACTCCTGCATGAGCACCGCCCCCATGGTGCGCGGCAGTTCGTGGGCCATGACGCCCAGCGAGTAGGTCAGGTGCGCCTGGGGGTCGAGATCGAGCAGCAGAACCTTCCGGCCCTGCCGGGCAAGCCCTGCCCCCAGGTTGACCGCGGTCGTGGTCTTGCCCACACCGCCTTTCTGATTGAGCACTGCAAGGGTTCGCATACAACTCCCGAATACTGATGGTGTTTGCGCATGCAGCCTAGCGGGCATGCTGCCTACCCGGCATGGAGCGCGATTTTCCTGATCACGTATTCCCGACCGAACCTGTCGGCAAGGCTGTTTATTTTATCCATGATTTTCATCCGCTCCTCCTCGTTGACCGTCTGGGGCTCAGGGATGCGGAAGAGATCGATCAGCTCGTTCCACTCAAAGGACTTGTAGCAACTGTCAGTCATTGTCCTCTCCATGTGTGGATTGCCGCGATCAGCCGCGCGGCTCAGTTGCATGCGCTTTCAGAGTCTTGCCCTTGCCGGACGAATCCTTCTTCTCCTCTTTCGCGTCTTTCTTCCCGTGCTTGTTCTCTTCCTTCTTGATTTTCACGACCTTCTCGGCAACCTCGACACCTGTGCCTTGCTCCGGCTTCATGGCCACGGGTTTCAGCTCGATCCGGGCCGCCGCAGGTTCCGGCTCCCTGTCGCTGATGGAGAGGCAGCCGGTTTCGCACTGGACCCAGGACAGCTCAAAGCCGATGCTCTGCCGATCCTTCTTGATCTTGGCCTCGACCTTGACGCCGACCTGCTCCGGGGGAGTCATGACGAGATGATCCTCGCCCGTTTGCACAACGATCTTGCGGGACTTGAAGCTTTTGAGCAGATCTTCCAGGTAGGCGACCACCTCGGGATACGACAGACTCATCTTGACATTGATCTTTCTCTTTTCCATGTGTCCTCCTCTGTTCCGGTTTCACGTCAGGTCAACGACAAAAGCACTTTGCTCAACAACTTTTCGTCAATATTCGGCGCGCTGTGCGCGGTCACCAGGGGACAGTCCACCACGTCGAGCCCCTGATCCTTGAGCCCTTTCTTGTTGACGCCGCCCGGATACTCCCCGTTTCTGGTATCCACGAGCACGTGGCTCAGGACATCGCTCCCGGTCGGCGCACCGCTCCCGGCGAGGTGGCGGCGCAGCAGACCGGCCCGGGCCGCGACGCTCAGATCGCGGGCTTCCGGGTCCAGGCCCGTGCTGGGAACAAACACCTTGGGGCAGGCGTTTGCAGCCACGGCCCGGCCCACGCCGGAAGGCAGAAGATTGGCGACAACGCTCGAAAAGAAGCTCCCTGGCGGGTAGCAGATCAGGTCGGCCTCGGCGATCCTGTCCCTGATCTTGCTGCGGATGTGCGGCGTGACCGGGGTCGCGTCCTCCAGCGACTGGGTCAGCCAGACCTCCTCTATTGGCGAAGGGATCGGGTCGGTCTCCTTGCCGGTCACGAGATGCTGCCCGACCAGGACCGTCCCGTTTCTCAGGCGTGCGGCAAGGTGCAGGTCCTTGTTCAGGGTCGGGCGGACGACCCCACAGACATGGACCAGCTTGGAGAAGATGTAGATGACCGGGTCCAGCTGCCGCCTGTTGCCCAGGTAGCCCGCTGTCAGCACCAGATTGCCGATGCTGGCTCCACGGAGGTTGAACCCTTCGGGCATGGCGAGCAGGAACTGGTGGAAGTGGTTGCGGATGATCTTGCGCATGGGGTCCGGGATGCGCCTGACCAGCGGATGCCTGCCTGCGGCCATCTCCTCAAGCTCCTGGCGAAGCCCGGCCTGCTCCCCCACCTTGGGAAGCCGGTGGGCAAAGAGATCGAAGATCGCCGGGTTGCCCTGCACCGACTGGTCTGCCAGGGCCATGAGCCGGTTGCGGATATCGCCCACCGCGGGCATGGCAAAGGCCTTGCGGATGATGGCCGAACTGCCCCCCGAATCAAAGGGCGTGATCAGGTGGATGGAGTTGTGGGTGTAGCGGACGAGCGCCCGCGAGGTCTTGCGCAAGGCCGTGCCGCCGCTGAAAAACAGGATGCGCGGCCCCAGTTCCGGGGTTCTCCTGTAGCGCTCCAGCTTGAGCAGGTCGGGTATGGCAACATCCCGCGTGATGCGTATTCGCATTGAATTACAGCTGGTTTTCAGGGAGTTCCCCCGTGGCCATGTAGTGCAGGCAGACGGTCGAGGCGCCTTCGAAGTCGATGCCGCCCGATATCTCGATCAAATCCGCCCTGCCCAGCATGCGGGCATAGTCGCCCACGTCCGGTCCCTTTGCCCGCTCCGGGTCGGCGGGCAGGTAGAACAGGCCGGTGTCCTTCATGAATGCGGCCAGCAGATCGGCACGCTCCAGGGGATCGACCATCGAGACCTTCATGGAGCCGCCGCCCCGCGTCCAGTTGAGGATGACCAGGGCGTTCATGGTGTGCCTGAGCATGAACCGGCCAGGACCGTAGCATTCGTCGATGAGCGCGTCATACTTGTGTTCGAGCCGCCACAGTTCCTCCGGCGGCATGGCCAGGAAGTCCCTTCTCATATCCGGCTCCACGATGTTGCACAGGTCCGGGTTGTGAAGGGCCGTGCCGGGATTGATGCGCGGCTGTTTGGCCACGCCGAACATCGTCAGCCCATTGCCGTTCTGCTCCACCATGACCCGGTCGTTGCTGATGAAAGTGGTCCCCCGGCTCATGAGGTGCAGGGCCAGGGTGGACTTGCCCGCCCCGGAAAAACCGGCCAGGGAGATGCCCCGGCCATGGTGGGCGACACCCGCGGCATGGCCAAGAAGCCCGCCCAGGTTGAGCTTCCACTCGATGAACCGGTTGTTGATGAAGTTGATGACCTGGTTGGAATTGGCGAGGCAGGGACCAATGGTCGCGTTCTCCCCCTGCCCGAAGACAAAATGCATCCCGGTCAGACGCTTGCGCACCACGCGGCCATCTTCCAGGTCCGCCCACTCCTCCTTGATCTTTGTCTTGCCGGAGTCGGGCTGCTTGACCGAGAAATCCAGGCCGGTTTCCGGCGGGTCAGCCTCGTGGGCCGAGACCACGATGTCCGGGCTGCCGGATGGCGTGACAAACTCCTTGAAATAGGCCGCGAGCTCGTCGCGAAGCGTATCGGTGCTGCACAGCGCCTGGACGACGCAGCCGCCGAAATCGAGCAACAGCCCTTTGTCCGCCGGGACGGACTCCCTGAACCTCGCCACCAGTTCCTTGCACGAAGTGACATCAGTCAGCATCATATTCTCTCCATGACGTACTCGACATACCGCTGTGCCGCATCAATGCCGCTGGTCTCCTGGATGCCCCGGAACCCGCCGAAGGCCGAGACCTCGAAGACATAGGGGCCGTCATCGGTGATGGCCACGTCCACGCAGGTGAAGTCGAGATCGAACTGCGCCTGTGCCTTGTGGGCGAGTTCGATGATTTCAGGGGACGGCTCGTAGGGCCGATACTTGCCGCCGGACTCGGTGGTGGTGTTCCACGCCCCGTTGGTCTTGCACCGGGCATAGGTGGTCAGGTACTCGCCGCCGAGAAAGGCGATGCCGAGGTCGAGATCGCCAAGCTCTATGGTTTTTTGGATGTACATGATCGGGTTCTCGGTCCTGTACTGCTCGATGGCGGCGCGGGCGTCCGGGCCGTTTTCGAGGATGAACATGCCCCGCGCCTTGGAGGTGTAGAGCGGCTTGAAGACCGCCTCGCCGTACATTTCCAGGGCTGTCAGGGCCTGATCCACGCTTTCGGTGATGGTGGTCGGCGGCATGGGGATGTTCGCCAACTGCATGGTGATGGTGCAGCTCAAGCGGTCGAGCACCCGCAGGATCGAGTAGGGAGAGCTGAAAATCTTCAGCCCACGCTCGGCCAGGTAGCGCAGCACCTCCAGCCGGTCCAGCAGGTCCGGTGAATACCGGGCTCCGATCTTCTTGATGATCAGGGCGTCGAAATCCTTGAGGTTGTGGCCGTTGTAAAACGCGTCCCCGGAGGGCAGGTCGAGGCGGACCTGATCCATGCCGATGAGGATGCGTTCCCCGGTTCTGCGGGCCACGGTGTCTGCAAGCGTTTCCGAGGACCAGCCGCCCTCGGTTCCGATGACTCCAATTTTCACGCGGCAGCTCCTTGTTGCGGGCTAGTAGTGGAGGACTTGGGTCGGCAGGGAGAACTTCTCCCAGTTGCGACCCCGGTAATGGGATATCTTTTCGAGCAGGAACATGGACCGGTTGTACATCTCCTTGGCGAACTTGAAGTTCAGCTCGAACCGGGTCGAGGTATAGAACGACCGGGCCAGGGCAAAGGCCATGCGCGCCTCAAAGGTCGGGTCTTCGTGCTCCTGGGCAAACCCTTTGACGAACCCGTAGAACTGGTTGATGACGCTGTTGATGCGGCCCCGGTGATCGGTATCGAAGATGGGCATCCTGAAGTTGGAAACGAGGAAGACCGAAGCATCCTGCACGTAGTCGAAATCGCGGGAGCGGTAGAGGTCGATGTAGTGCACCTGCTGCGCCTCGTTATTGTAGACCACGTTGTTGATATTGAAGTCGCCGTGGATGAACACGGAAAACGGCGCCTCCATCTCGTCCTCGATCTCGGCGCAACGGACCAGGAGTTCCTCGGTGGACCGGACCTCGGCGCTGCCCAGGGACTTGGGCGTGCGCCAGAATTCGGGATGGGTCTGGAGCACGCTTTCGAGCCTCGACTGCACCTGCCAGATATAGTTGGTCTTGACCGGCAACCGCTCCAGGGTGGTTGTCCAGGTCTCAAGGACTGTGCTTTCAAAGATGAACAAAGCGTTTCGGACGAGTTCGTCCTCACCGGAGAGGACGACCTCATCCAGGGTACAGCCGTTGAGGAATTCCACCAGCATGGAGCCTTTGTCGGCATCCTCGTGAAAGCCGTAGATGTCGGCCACGAGATTGGGGAAGGTCTGCTTCCAGCGCTGGATCGATTCCCGTTCCTTGCGAATCTTTTCCAGGCTCCCTTCCTTGTAGATGCTGCCCTGCCGTCTTTCCTCGGAGGAAGTGGTCGCGTCCCGCTGCTCCACCTTGCCGATGCGGCATCCGGACCGTGTGCCCCAGATGGCGCGAAAATCAATGTCCGCAAACGAATCGCTGAACCCGGACTTGGTCAGGGTCTGCTGCAATGCCTCGAACTGCTCGATCTTGATGCGCTCACCCAGCAACGAGAAGATGACGGCCTCGCCGATATTGAGCAGGGCGTCCCCGACCCGTTCGAAGTAGCGGAAGATGAACAGCACGGTGATCAGGCTCTGGGCGTCGCGGCCCATGCCCATCTCATTCATGATCCGGTCGAACCGCACCTTGTAGACGCTGTCCAGCATTGGCTCCGCCTTGCAGATGTAGAGCGCCTTGGACATGTCCTCGTTCCTGAAGGCGGCCAGGATGGCCGCGAGCCGATCGAAGATGATGTCGAAAACCTCCCCGTAGTCGTACTTCTTGATGAACGACTGGTCGTCCAGATACCGCATCTGCTTGGTGATGTTGACGAAATAATCGGCAATCTTCTCCAGGTTGACGCACATCACCTGTATGGCCCGGATCCTGTTGATCTGGTTCTTGTCCAGCGACTTGTCCGAGTGGATGCGCGAGTAACACTTGTTCTCGATGATCGTCTTCAGGTTGTCGATGTAGTCGTCCCGATTGGCGATCTTCGAGTAGCGCTGCCGGGACGGGGCGTCCATGAACTTCCGGGTGGACCGGGCCTGATTCTCGACCTCGAGGACGATGAACTTGAAATTCTCGTCCAAACCTTCAAATGTGATCATCGCCTAACTGACCTTCAGTTTTTCATCGGTGTCTTTCTTCAGCTTGGCGGCATCCTTCCACTCGACCTTGATGGACAGCTTGTTTTCCGTGCCCTTTTTGCGGGCCTTGACGATGAAGTTCAGCAGGCCGTCGGGTTTGAGTTCAATGGCGTCGCCGTTGGTCGAGAGGGTGATGCTCCCCTTCTCGAACCCTTCGGTGAGAGAGGCCAGGAATGCCTTGATGGTCTCGCTGTCCTGCAGCGAGTCAAAGACGAATTTCTCTTCAGACATGAAGCACCCCTTTGGGTTATCCGGCGAGCCGGGCCCTGTATTCATTGATGACTGAATGTCGGCTGATGTTGTTGACAATGAGTCGTTTCCTGACGGCCAGGTCGTCCCAGGCGGGCTGAAGCCCGACCTCGCGCCCCGCCTTGACCGCATCCTGCTGATCAAGCGGCTTGGTCTTTTCCCCCATGTGGCAGTCGTCGCCCATGAAGATGAGCACCCTGCGCTCGCTTTTCTGCCGCCGCTCGTTCTGCTCGTTGACCACCGAGATGAGGAACTCGGTATACTCCTGCGACTGGGGGTTCCACACCTCGATGCCGTCCACGTCGTAGTTCCTGAGCAGGATGGGCCAGAACTGCTCCGGGTGGGGAATGACCACGCATCCGCCAAGCCCCCGGACCTCCTCGATGACCTCGCTCGCCCGGTAGAAGAAGGAGAGATCAAATCCCTGCTTGACGATCTCCTTGACCGCCTTGAGATAGGCCTGGACCCGGTCGATGGCCACATCGCCCAGCTCGGGCCGCAGGGAGTCGAACCAGTTGCGCAGCAGCTTGTTCTTGACCGACTGGCGCGGCACATCGGCCCAGTGTTCGTCCAGCAACCGCTCGATCTTGGAGACGCCTCGCCGGACGAACTCCACGAGTTCCACGTCTGCGCCGGAAATCCTGGCAGCCGCCTGTATCCGAGGCTCAATGGGCTTGGTGATGGTGTGCATGAAGTCAAAAAGCTGGCCCGAACGGTACTTGAAGGTATGGATGAGCATCGAACGGAGCACCCCGGCGTCGCGCACCCGGTCGTCGGCAAAATGAAGCAGAAGCTGCACCTTGCGGTTGAACCCGCTGGAGTAGCAGTCCACCTCCACGCCGGAGTGGCCGTCCCAGCTCATGAGCTCGTTGTGCTGGGTGGGGATGAGCAGTTCCTCTTGGCGATTCGGAAACATGGCTTCCACCCGTCTGCGGATATGCTCCATGGGCACGAACTCCGGGTGCCAGTGGACCGCAAGCAGGGCCTCCTGGCGGGCATGGACCTGCGACGGCGTGATCACCTGCTCGACCTGCCAGGGCATCAGGTCGGTCGAGACCAGCTCGAAGAAACGCCTGCTGTCGTCCTCGGTTATCTCCGGGGATGCCCCGGCAAGCGGACCCGGCCTGTCCGGAATTTCGCCTTTCTTGATCAGTTTCATGGGTGCCGCTCCAGAGCTGGTGTTTCAGTCGTACTTGGCGTGGCAGCGGCTCTTCTCGTGGGCGATGGCATCAACGGCCTCTCCCATCCGGGCGAGGTCGCCGGACTCGAATGCCGCCTTGAACGTGGCGCAGACCTTGGCATACTGGGCATAGTATTCGTCGCCATAGCCGGGATAGCCGATCATCAGATCAGAGTCGGCCAGGAAGGATTCCACGGCTTCCGCAGGTGGCATCTGCCCTTCGTGAATCATCTTGAAAATCAGCCTGAAGCTGATTTTCATGCGCTTTTTGAGATGTTTGTACTTCAGCGTGCCAGAGGCGCGGCACTCGTCGCACTCTTCGGCCTCTTCAGCCGCCTCGCACTCCCCGGCGGATTTGAACTTCACCTTGACCGTGACCTGGCCAAATTCGTTCTTGCCGCTGATCTTGAATTTCCTGAACTCGTCACTCCCGACGAACTCGCCGTCGCCCCCCTTTTCAAGAGCGTCGGCCAGCAAGCGGAAAAAAGCGGGCAGTTCCCGGATGTCCATCTGGCTGGTGGCTTTCGTGTCGCTTCCCATTGAGTCTCCTTCGGAGTGTTGTTGAACTACTGCCACTACCCTCAATTGGACGGCCAGTTCAATACGGTGCGCACGATTGTCACAATTAGTCACGCTCCGGCGCATTTTTGGGCGGCAGTGTTACGAGATCGCCTTGACCGGGTGCTCCGGTTCGGATCAGAGGGACGGAAAGGGGGGCGGACCTGACGGCCTGCCCCCCTCTCTTCGCCACTGGGCGAAAACCGTTAGACGAAACGCCGCCGCAGCACGCCGCACATATAGTCGATCAGTGTGACAGAGAGTATGACCATGATCATCATGGTGCAGACCTCGCGGTAGAGGTAGCCGTTGATCTTGTCGAACATGAGGAAGCCGATGCCGCCCGCGCCCACAAAGCCGAGGATGGTGGCCGAGCGGACGTTGGATTCAAACCGCAGCAGGGTGTAGCTGACGATCAGCGGCATGACCTGGGGGATGACCGAGAAGGCCATGATCTGGGCCGGTCCCGCGCCCGAGGCGGTCACCGCCTCCACCTGCCCCGGCTCGATCTGCTCTATGGCCTCGGAAAACACCTTGCCCAGGATGCCGAAGGTGTGGATGGCCAGGGCGAGCACGCCCGCGTACGGGCCGAGCCCGATGACAGCCACGAAGATGAGGGCCATGACGAACTCGTTGAACCCGCGGCAGAAGTCGAGGGTCCGACGGGCCACAAACTGGCCGAACCAGCGGATCACCTTCTGGCGCAGGCCATCGCCCTGGACCATCAGTTCGAGAGTGTTACGGGCCGCGAACATGGCCATGGGGATGGCTGCCACAAAGGCCAGCAGGGTTCCCCATATGGCGATGGCCACGGTTTCGATGAGCGCCTTGGAATACTCCTTCAGGTAGCTCCAGGCCGTAACAGGCGGGAAATATCCCCCTGATTTCTCGTCAGCGATGCGCGCGTATTCCTGTTGCACCAGGGTTTCCCGATCGGTCGGGCTCATGGCCGCGAGGCGCTTGTCGGCCCGCGCCTGGGCTTCGCGCTGGATGGCCACGGTGTCCAACTTGCGGCCGTCTGCAACATATTCCGACTTGATATCCTGATACGCCTCTTCAAAGGCGATGATCTCCGGCAGCCGCATGGCCTGGGCCATGGCGTCGCGCTCGTCGGCCTCGTTCAACTGGCGGCCAAAGAGGTATTCAAAGGCGTTCTGCCGTTTTTCATACAGCTTGAACGGGTTGATGTCCGTCGAGATGTAGGAGGCGGCGAGAACGGCCAGCACGAGGGCGAGCAGCCCCCCCATGGCGACCCTCTGGAGGAGGGTCGCTTTGGGGGTGACATGATCGAGTGTCAGGTCCTGACTCATGGCTATTGCTTGTCCAGCTGTTTCTTGAGCCGATTCATGTAGCGGATGATGTCGTAGTTCTTGTCGTTGGTGTGCGCGTAGCCGCCGTTTTGCAGGATGTTCAGCGCCTCGGGGTCGTCATTGATCTGCAGAAGGGCTCCGGCAAAGGCCGCCTTCAGGCTGGCGGGAAGGTCTTTGCGCGCGGTCATGGGAGCGCCGGGGATGAGGTCGGATTTCGTGAGAATGACGAATTCGTCCATGGCCACAGAACCTTTCTGGATCATGCGGTTCAGGTCGATGTCATTGGTGGCGGCGACATCGATGGAGTTGTTCTTGACAGCCAGGATGGACGCGCCATGGGAGCCGGAGAAACGGACTTCCTTGAAGTACGCCTTGGGATCAACCTTCATGTCCCTGGCAAAGATGACGTTGGGAACCAGGAAGCCGGAGGTGGAGTTGGGATCGGTGAAGGCAAAGGTCTTGCCCTTGGCCTGCTCCATGGTGGTGATGCCGGAATCCTTGCGGGCGATGATGATGCCGGTGTAGCCGGGCTGGCCGTCCTGGTCCAGTTCGAGGACCAGGGCTTCGGCATTGGCCTTTTCAGCGGCCTCGATGTAGCTCTTGGGGCCGAAGTAGGCGAAGTCGATGTGCTTGTTGGCCATGGCAGTAATGATGCCGTTGTAGTCGGAGGCGGTGAAGACCTCGACCTTCACGCCCAGGACCGCCTCAAGCTTGTCGGCGATGGGCTTGGCGCGCTTGGCCGAGTCGGCGGCACCCTCGGTGGGGATGAAGCCGAACTTGATGACCGCAGGCCAGTCAGCAGGGGCTGCGTGGCCGAGGCCGGGCAGGGCAAAAGCCAGCATAAGGGCAGCAACGATGAGTCGTTTCGTCATTTTGCCAAACATTGGGAATTCTCCTGTAATCGGTTGGAATTGTTTTTTCTCACAATCAGTCCTTGCTTTTCCAGTATGGTTCTAGGCGGCAGAGAGCTCTTCCAGGGCCTCTTCCGCCTTGTCGCCGTAGATGCAGGACACGTTGTCGCAATTGAGGTCGCGGGCCGTGCCGTCAAAGATGATCTCGCCCTTGGACATGCCGAGGATGCGCTTGCCGTAGCGTTGGGCAAAGTCGATGTGGTGCAGGTTGACCAGGACCGGGATACCCCGCTCCTCGTGGATCTGGGTGAGTATCTGCATGACAGTTTCCGAGCTGCGGGGATCAAGGCTGGCGATGGGCTCGTCAGCCAGGAAGACTTCCGGCTCCTGGGCCAGGGAGCGGGCGATGGCCACACGCTGCTGCTGGCCGCCCGACAGGGCATCGGCCCGGCGGAACGCGAGATCGGCGATGCCGACCTGCTTCAGGCAGTCAAAGGCGAACTCCCTCTCCTGCCGGGAAAAGTGGCGGAACATGGAGCAGCACCGCTTGGTCAGGCTGGCGTTGAAGCGCAGCCGCCCGACCAGGACGTTTTCCAGGACGCTCAGCCTTCTGATGAGGTTGAATTGCTGGAAGATCATGCCCACCCTGCGGCGGACCTGCTTCAGCTTGTTCCCGTTGACCGTGGTGATGTCGTCGCCAAACAGGGACAGTTCGCCGCTGGTGGGCCGGATGAGCCTGTTCAGGCAGCGCAGCATGGTGGACTTGCCCGCGCCCGAGAGCCCGATGACCACGACAAAATCGGACTGCCTGACATCCAGGCTGACATTATTGAGGGCCACAGTGCCGTTGGGATACACCTTGCAGAGATTCCTGGCCCTGACGGCCACCTTGCCCGCATTCAGGTCGATTGATTTCATATTGCGCCTCCAAAGTCGGTTCTTTCTGGAACAAGCTGGACATGGGCAGGGCCATTCCTCATCAGCATGGGTCTATAACAATCCCGCTACGGGGGTATGATGATCCTGTGACCTTTCCATTATGATCATGGACGGCCCCGTAACATTCAGGCCGCATTTTTTGCCGTTATTTCAAGGGGGCTTGCGGTTCCGCCAGCCCAGGTTTGTAACACGGCGGGCACACCTTCGATTTCCCGGACGCGGACCAGGTCAGCCCGCTTGCCCGGCGCGATCTCCCCCCGGTCCAAAAGGCCGATCACCGTGGCCGGATTCAGGCTGATCATGGCCACGGTCTCGTGCAGCGGAATGCCAAGCCGCCTGTGCAGGGCAAACGCGCCAGAGGCGAGGCTGCCCGGCACATAGTCGGATGACAGGATGTCGAGCAGCCCCACAGCCGCCAGATCCTGGGCAGCCACATTGCCCGAATGCGACCCGCCCCGGACCACGTTGGGGCCGCCCATGACGATGCTGATCCCGGCTTGTCTGGCCAGGGACGCGGCCAGCCGCGTGGTCGGAAACTCGGAGATGGCGATCTTCTCGCGCACCGCCTCCCCGATGTGTTCGGCTGTGGTGTCGTCGTGGCTGGCCATGGGAATGGCGCGCTGGCGGCACAGCTCGACGATGACTCGCCGGTTCTCAGCGGCGCAGGCCCGCTGGGTGGCGACGAGCCGGTCTGCCATCTCGGCAAACTCCTCGTCATTCCATCTGTTCTTGTAGTATTGCCGGTACTTGTCTGTATCCGTGAACTGCCGCTGGCCCGGCGTGTGGTCCATGAGCGAGACGAGCATCAGCACGTCGTCGTCCAGATGCGGAGCGAGCATCTCAAGCACCTTGGGGTCCGAATACTCACAACGCAGGTGGAGCTTGTGGTCCGCCTTGAGCACCCCGGTGGACCGGGCCTTGCGCAGGGCGCGGATGCTCATGTCCAGGATGGTGCTCCGCTTGGGGCCGTCATGGTATTCTCCCAGCGACACGGCATCCAGGACCGTGGTGATGCCCGCGCTGACCATCTGGGCATCGTGAGCCAGCACGGACGAAAGCGTGTCCGGCCAGAACACGCCGGGCCGGGGCTCCAGCTCCTGCTCAAGATTGTCGGTATGCAGCTCCACAAAGCCGGGCAAGAGATAGTCTCCCTGAAAATCCACCCCGCCGGGGGCCATGCACGGTCCCTGGTCCACGGACTCGATCACTCCGCCGACAACCTTGACCGACCCAGCGACAATGCCGCTTGCGGCGACGATGCGGGCATTCTTGATGACAATATCCATAATCAGGCGGCCTCCCTGAAACCGCGCATTGCAAACACTGTGTCCGAAACCAGGCCGCGCACTTCCTCGTCGTGAAAGATGCCGACCACAGCCGCGCCCCTGGCCTTGGCCTCCAGAATGAGCTGGACGACCGCCTGACGGTTGTGCGCGTCCAGCGAGGCCGTGGGTTCGTCCAGGAGCAGGATCGGGTAGTCCGCGCAAAAGCCGCGTGCGATGTTGACCCGCTGCCGCTCGCCGCCAGAGAAGGTGGCGGGCGGCAGGGACCACAGGGGGCGCGGGATGTTCAGCCGCGCAAGCAGGTGTTCGGCCTTGTCCCTGGCCGCGGCCCGGTCGCCGGTCAGGCTTGCGAGCGGTTCGGCCACCACATCCCTGGCCGGCACCCTGGGCACCACTCGCAGGAACTGGCTCACATAGCCCATGGTGCGCCTGCGGACATCCATGATCTCGCGCGGCTGGGCCGTGACCATGTCCACGAGAGACCCCTGGTGCCGGACCAGGATGCTCCCGGCCTGTGACTTGTAGTTGCCGTACAGGGAGCAGATGAGTGACGATTTCCCGGCTCCGGATGAGCCGCTTAAGGCCACGCACTCCCCGGCCCGCACATCGAGATCAAGCCCGGAGAAGACCGGGATGACCGTGCCGCCCTGGGTGTGCAGGGTAAAGGTCTTGCAGAGGTTTTTCACGGATATGCAAACGGTCATGACCATTCCTAGGCTTGCAGGATTGATGAGACGAGCAGCTGCGTGTACGGATGCTGGGGGTCGTCCAGCACTTGATCGGTAAGGCCTGATTCCACCACCTCGCCGTTTTTCATGACCATCAGCCTGTGGGCCAGCAGCCGGGCCACGGCCAGATCGTGGGTGACGACCACTGCCGAGAGTCCGAGCCGGGCCACGAGCCCCCGGAGCAGGTCGAGCAGCCGGGCCTGGACCGAAACATCGAGCCCGCCGGTGGGTTCGTCCATGAAGATGAGGCTGGGGGAGGTGGCCAGGTTGCAGGCGATCTGCAGCCGCTGCTGCATGCCGCCAGAAAAGGTCTTGGGAAAATGGTCGATCCGGTCCGCATCGATCTCCACCTGGGCGAGCCATTCCAGGGCCTTGGCCCGGATGTTGCCGTAGTGGCGCGCGCCGATGCCCATGAGCCGCTCGCCGATATTGGCCCCGGCGGTGACGCCGAGCCTGAGCCCGTCGCGCGGGTTCTGGTGGACCACGCCCCATTCGGTGCGCATCAGCTTGCGCCGCACGGGCTCGATGGAACCATGCACGTCTATGGTTCCGAATTCGCTGGAACGATACTCCACCGCCCCTCCGGACGGGGCCGACCGGCCCGACAGGCAGGCGAGGAGCGTGGATTTCCCGGAGCCGGACTCGCCCACGATGCCCATGACCTCGCCGGGCCAGAGGTCGAAGCTCACGTTTTTGCAGCCGAGCATGCTGCCGTAGTATTTGGTCAGCCCGTGCGCGCTGATCAGCGGTTTTTCGGATTCGGCCATGGGGTTTCCTGCCTGGTTTGCGAGCGTTGGCCCGTGAGTTCCGCAATGTCGTCGCGGGCGGCCATGGGGCCGAGCAGACCCTGCTCGCGGCGGCTGGCGCAATAGTCGGTGTCCGAGCAGACGAACATCCGCTCCCCGGCGTCGTCGAGCACCACCTCGTCGAGGTAGCTGTCCCGCGCTCCGCAAAGCCCGCAGCAGGCGTCCCACTTTTCCACCACAAAGGGGTGGTCCTCGAAATCGAGACTCCTGACGCTCGTATAGGGCGGCACGGCGTAGATGCGCTTCTCGCGGCCCGCGCCGAACAGGTGCAGGGCCGGGCTCATGTGGAGCTTGGGGTTGTCGAACTTGGGGATGGGCGACGGGCTCATGATGTAGCGGCCATTGACCGTCACCGGATACATGAAGTTGGTGGCGATGCGGCCATGCCGGGCGATGTCCTCGTACAGCTGGACATGCATGACACCGTATTCCTCCAGGGCGTGCATCTTGCGCGTCTCGGACTCGCGGGGTTCGACCCAGCGCAGCGGCTCGGGGATGGGCACCTGATAGACCATGATCTGGTCCTCGCACAAAGGCGTCTCCGGGATGCGGTGCCGGGTCTGGATGACGCTGGCCTCGGCGGTCTTCTCCGTGGTCTCCACCCCGGCCATCATGGCGAAAAAGCGGCGGATGGAAACCGCGTTGGTGGTGTCGTCCGCGCCCTGGTCGATGACCTTGAAGACATCGTCGGGGCCGAGAATGCTCGCCGAGAGCTGGATGCCGCCCGTGCCCCATCCGTAGGGCATGGGCATCTCGCGCCCGGCAAAGGGCACCTGATAGCCGGGGATGGCCACGGCCTTGAGGATCGCCCGGCGGATCATCCGCTTGGTCTGCTCGTCGAGGTAGGCGAAGTTGTAGCCGGTATCCCTGCCCGCGTCGGTCTCGCGGACTGTCGCTGTTTCCGCGTGCATGGGGGTCATGCGGCCTCCTCTGCCTTGTCGCCCGTTATGTCGCCAGTTTTGTCGCCCGTTATGTCGCCCGTTTTGTCACGGTTCCGGGCCGTTGTGCCGAGGATCTCCTCGCGCATCCCGCGCACCATGATCAGGTCAGCCTGGAAGTCCACGTAGTGCGGCAGCTTGAGGTGCTGGACAAACCCCTGAGCCTCGACATTGTCGCTGTGGGAGAGGACGAACTCCTCGTCCTGCGAGGGCGCGGCGATCTCCTCGCCAAGCTCCCTGGCCTGGAGCGACCGGTCCACCAGGGACATGGCCATGACCTTGCGCTCGCAATAGCCAAAGGAGAGGCCGTAGCCCCGGGTGAAAGTGGGCAGCTCTGTCTTCGAGCCGGTGAAGCTGGTGACCATCTCACACTCGGAGACAGTGATGTCACCGATCTCGATCTCGAAGCCGAGCTCGTCGGGCGCGATGCACACGGCCACCTCGCCCATGCGGATCTCGCCCGCAAAGGGGTGGTTGTCGCCGAATCCGCGCTGGCTGGAATACCCCAGGGCGAGCAGGAAGCCCTCGTCGCCGCGCGCCAGGTTCTGGAGGCGGACATCCCGCCCGGCAGGATAGGTGACCGGGTCGCGGGTGATGTCCGCCACGGGCTTGTCGTCAGCGCGGTCCGGCTGGTCCACAAGCCCCTGCGCAGCGAGAATGTCCATGACACGCGGCATGGGGCGCTCCTCGTGCGGGCTGGTCCGGGCCGGTTCGGGGCTGGATTCCCCGGCCAGGGAAAAGTCCAGGAGCCGGTGGGTGTAGTCAAAGGTCGGCCCGAGCAGCTGGCCACCTGGAATGTCCTTGAAGGTGGCCGAGACGCGCCTGCGCACGCGCATGGCCGAGGTCTCGACAGGGCTGGACACGGCCAGCCTGGGCAGGGTCGTCCGGTAGGCCCGCAGCAGGAAGATGGCCTCCACCAGATCGCCGCGCGCCTGCTTGATCGCCAGGGCGGCCAGCTCCGGATCGTAAAGAGAACCCTCGCTCATGACCCGGTCCACGGCCAGGCTCATCTGCTCCATGATCTGCCTGACGGTCAGCTCCGGCACTTCGGTGTCGCCGCGCCGCTCCCCGGCCATGAGCCGGTGGGCGTTGTCGATGGCCTTTTCGCCACCCTTGACAGCCACATACATGTCAGATCCCCACCCGGACCGTTCGCGGGAGCGAGACGATCTCGGTTTCTGTCGCCAGGATGGTGTCGAATCCAAGGGGAAACCGGTGGCTGTTCCACTGCATGGCCTGCCAGAAGTCCGTGTGCAGGCCGTCAACGGCCAGCCTGACCTCGTCCCTGATGCCGGGGCCGGAGAGACGCACGCCGCAGCCCACCTCGATGGACCGGACCTGGATGATCACGGTGGCCGAGCGGTCGGGATACTCCAGCGTTCCCGGATTGAACCGAGCCAGATCCGGCAGGGCGTGACCGTCAGGGATGATGGCGAAGACCGCGTCCTCCTCCCTGGTCACCAGCGGCGATCCGCAGTGAAAGCGCAGATAGGTCTGGGCGTCCCTTGGCGCTGCCGGGCCGAGCCACAGGGGCGTGTCCATGTCGGCCAGGGCCAGGCAGACTGCCGTGGCCGCAGGGTGCAGCGAGGCCGGGGGCTTGGGCCAGTTGCCCAGAACCGTCACGGTTCCCGGGCGCGACATGGTCAGCAGGATCGCCCGGAATATCCGCTGGTTGTCCTGAGCCGGGTTCTTCAGGCCAGGCGCAATGGTCGCTGTGACGCGTTCTTCGCGCTTTTCGCGCTTTTCACATCCTTGCATCGATATTCCTCAATCCTCGCCGCGTACCATGGTGAAGAAGTTCACCCTGGTGGCCGCCGTTTTATCGTGTTGTTCCCGCCATCGTGCCTGCTGCTCGCGCTCAAGGGGGTCGATGACGCGGTCCATGAGTCCCGGATTGTGCTCCGGGCATTGGAGCAGGGCGTCGAATATGGCGGCCAACTCGGCGTGGACCTTGTCCCGGCCCGCCACATAGCCGTGGCCCACCACACCGCCGAACAGCGCGACCGAGCACCGGGTCATGGTCATCTCGCCCAGGTTGAACCGCTCTCCCCCGCCGCCAGCCCGGCCACGGACCAGCACCATCCCGACCTCGGGCGGGCGGATGTGTTCGAACTGCGGCGACGTCCCAAGGGCTGTCAGGGCCTGTTCCAGCCTCGTGGCACCGGCGCGGGCCAGCACGCTCATCCAGCGTTTCCGGGCTGCGGTGCCCAGGAGCATGGAGTCGATGGGTGTGGTGTCGGGTTTCATTTCTGTGACATCCTCCTTGCTTGTCTAGACATCCGACAGAGGATGTGTTGTCGCTGTGACTTGGCGGATCGCCAGGGAGAGTGCCCCATGCTTGCGCGCAACAGCGGTGTCGCCTTGTGGCGGCAGATCTATTCGAATCTTGAGCGGGAGATAGCGGACCACGGCTTTAGGCCCGGCGACAGGCTGCCGTCGGAAAACGCCCTGTCCGAAAAATACGGAGTGAACCGGCACACCATCCGCCGGGCCATGGCCGCGCTGGAGCAGGCCGGGCTGGTGCGCGTGGAGCAGGGCCGGGGCGCGTTTGTCCGCGAGCCGGTCATCAACTACCCGGTAGGCAGGCGGACCCGGTTCAGCGAGAACCTCACCCGGCAGCGCCGCGCGCCGGGCAATGTGCTGCTGGAGGCGGCGGACATCGAGGCGGATGGACCTGTGGCCGCCGCGCTCGGCATCCGGCCCGGCGAAATGGTCACCCGCATCACCAGCGCGGGCGAGGCGGACGGGCGCAGGATCAACTATTGCCATTCCTATTTTCCGCGCGTCCTGTTTCCGGGCATGATCAGGGTGTACCGCCAGACAGGCTCGGTCACCCAGACCCTGGAGCACTACAAGGTCAGGGACTACTTCAGAAAAAGCACCCGCATCATTGCCAGGATGCCCACGGCGCAGGAGGCCCGCGAGCTTGGTCAGCCCAGGACGCGGCCCGTGCTCATCACCGAGAGCGTCAACGTGGACGCACGAGGCGTCCCGATCGAGTTCGGGGTCAGCCTGTTCGCCAGCGACTGGGTGCAGATCGTGGTCGATTCCTTCGAGTGACGCCATTGCCGTGCCGTTCCTTAGTATGCGGCCCATCCCCATTGATGCGGCCTGCTGTTCACGGTGGTAGGCCATGCGTCTGGCAACAGCACTAGACAAGTACTTGACCTGTGCGTTTTTTTTCGTAATTTCATGGAGTTGTAACACGTTTGCCACCATTGTCTCCCAATTGACGGCATATCGTGATTTCTTCCATCCGGCCCGGCTGTATGTCCTTGACCATGCAGCATCCAGCCAAAGAAAACAGCGCCGAACAGCGCCTTGGTCCTGAGCCGTGCGTCCACCCGACAGCGGACGTTGCGGACTCCATTCTTGGCCCCTACGTCGAGATCCTTGAGAACTGCCGCGTGCTTGAGAGCGCCCTTGGGGCGTATTCGTACCTGAGTGAGGGATGCGATGTGGCCCACGCCGAGGTGGGCAGGTTCGTGTCCGTGGCCGCCCAGGTCCGCATCGGGCCGACCAACCACCCCACCTGGCGGGCGGCCCAGCACCACTTCACCTATCGCAGCGACAAGTACGGCTTCGGCGAGGACGAGGAGTGGCTCTTCGAGTGGCGACGGGCGCAGCGCACGGTCATCGGCAACGATGTCTGGATCGGCCATGGCGCCATCATCCTGCCCGGCGTGCGCGTGGGCCACGGAGCGGTGGTGGCGGCGGGCGCGGTGGTCAGCAGGGATGTCGCGCCCTATGCCGTTGTCGGCGGAGTCCCGGCCCGGTTCATCAAGGAGCGCTTTTCAACGGCTGTGGGGGAGCGGTTTGTCCGGCTGGGCTGGTGGGATTGGCCTCACGACACCCTCGCCCTTGCCCTTGATGATTTCAGGCGGCTCGATGCCGAGGCGTTCCTGGACAAGTACGAGAAGACGCGGGGGTGACGGGATGCCTGAACGATTCGCGGTATATTTTGCCCCGGTGCGGGAGAGCGACCTCGGTCGCTTCGGCAGTCAATGGGTTGGCCGATGCGCCCGGACCGGACTGCCTGTCGAACAGCCGGCGCTGCCGGGCCTCAGCCGGGACCAGTTGCGCGAGCTGACCAGCGCGCCTCGCCACTACGGCTTCCACGCCACCCTTGTGCCGCCGTTCGCGCTCAGGGAATCCTGCTCAGCCGACAATTTCCTCACGCGTGTCCACGCCGTTGCCGGGGAGTTGCACCCCTTTGACCTGCCCCTGCTGACGATCCGGGAGATCGGCAACTTCATCGCCCTGGTCCCGGCCAGACAGGAGGCTGTCGCCGCCCTGGCCGAGACCTGTCTGCGGGCCCTTGGCGCCTTCAGGGAGCCGCCGTCCCTGGCCGAGCTTGAGCGGCAAAGGTCCAGGGGGCTGACGCCGACCCAGGAGCGTCTGTTGGCGGACTGGGGCTATCCCTATGTTCTCGGCGAATACCTGTTTCACCTGACCCTGACCGGTCCGGTCAGGGACAAGGCCCGGCGCAAGACGCTGCTGCGACGGCTGGCGGAGTTCACCGAACCATTGCGCAAGGCAGCGCATCCTGTGCGGGACATCTGCGTTTTTCACCAGGAGTTCACCGAGGCCCCGTTCTTTCTCACCCACCGCGTCCCGCTGGGGCGTGACAGGAGATGATCATGAAATACGGCAGACTGACATATGTGATCGGGCCTTCGGGTTGCGGCAAGGACAGCGTCATGGCCTACGCCAGGAAGCTGTGTCCGGGGAACGAGGCCGTCTTTGCCCACCGTTACATCACCCGCAGCGCCGAGGCAGGCGGCGAGAACCACGTTCACCTCCAACCCGACGAGTTCCAGGCGCGGGTGGAAGGCGGCGTGTTCGCCCTGCACTGGGACAGCCACGGCTACCGCTACGGCATCGGCTGCGAGATCGACGCCTGGATGGAGGCCGGGTTCAACGTGGTGGTCAACGGCTCCCGTGCCTATCTGCCGGAAGCAGCCAGACGCTACCCGGACATGCGGCCCGTGCTCATCACCGTGGAACCCGGCATCCTGAGACACCGGCTCCTGGTCCGGGGCCGCGAAAACGAATCTGAAATCGAACATCGGCTGGCACTGGCCGAGGCGTACGAAGTCAGGCATCCCGCCCTCAAATCCATCGACAACAGCGGCGAACTGGCACTGGCCGGGAACGCCCTGCTCTCACTCGTGCGAGACACCCGCACTGCATGGAAGAAAGCCGTGTGACACCGGCCCGCCCCGCCCACAGAGCACGTCAGGCCCACAAGTCCTTGGCCAGTCCTGAATCGCTCTTTGCGCCCGGTGCCGCGTTTCGACCATGCCTATCGATATTCGGCCTTGGCCTCCAGCCTTCTGGCATGGAGGATGGGTTCGGTGTAGCCGTTTGGCTGTGTTGCGCCCTTGAAGATCAGATCGCTGGCGGCTTGGAAGGCCACGCTGGATTCGAAGTCCGCGGCCATGGGCCGATAGGCCGGGTCGTCCGCGTTCTGACGGTCCACCACGGCGGCCATGCGCTTGAGCGCGGTGAGCACCTGATCGTGCGAGCAGACGCCGTGGCGCAGCCAGTTGGCTATGTGCTGGCTTGAGATGCGCAGGGTGGCGCGGTCTTCCATCAGGCCCACGTCGTTGATGTCCGGCACCTTGGAGCAGCCGATGCCCTGGTCGATCCAGCGCACCACATAGCCCAGGATGGATTGGCAGTTGTTGGACAGCTCGTGTTCCACCTCCTCGACGGAAGGTGTGCGGGCCATGAGCGGCAGAGTCAGGAGCTGATCGCGCGTGGCGCGGTTCTGGCCCATGAGCTCGCCCTGGCGGGCGAACACGTCCGTTTCGTGGTAATGCATGGCGTGCAGGGTGGCCGCCGTGGGTGAGGGAACCCAGGCGCAGTTGGCCCCGGCAGCGGGATGCGCGCCCTTGGTGGCCACCATCTCGCCGAGCCTGTCGGGCTTGGCCCACATGCCCTTGCCGATCTGGGCCCGGCCGCTGAAACCGCAGGCAAGCCCCACGTCCACATTCCAGTCTTCATAGGCCATGATCCAGGGCTGGCCCTTCATGGCATCCTTGCGGACCACGGGCCCGGCCTCCATGCTGGTGTGGATTTCATCGCCCGTTCTGTCGAGAAAGCCGGTGTTGATGAAGATGACGCGGTCGCTGGCCTGACGGATGCATTCCCGAAGGTTCAGGGTGGTGCGCCTCTCCTCGTCCATGATGCCGATCTTCATGCACCCGGCGGGCAGGCCCAGCGCCTGTTCGGTCCGCTCAAAGAGTTCGCAGGCAAAGGCGACCTCCTCCGGGCCATGCATCTTGGGCTTGACGATGTTGATGGCCCCGGCGCGGCTGTTGGCGACCCTGCCCCGGCCTTGCAGGTCGTGCGAGAAAATCAGGCCCGTGGCCATGGCGTCGAGCATGCCCTCGGGGATCTCGCTCCCCTCGGCGTCGAGCACGGCGGGCGTGGTCATGAGGTGCCCGACGGTGCGCACCAGGAGCAGGCTGCGGCCCGGCAGGACCACCTCCCCGCCACTGGCCCCGGTGTAGCGGCGGTCCGGGTTCATGGTCCGGGTGACGGTCTTCGCGCCCTTGGGGAACGAGGCCTCAAGGGTGCCGAGCGCCAGTCCGAGCATGTTGGCGTAGGCCAGGGCCTTGTCCTCGCCGTCCACCACGGCCACCGAGTCCTCGCAATCAAGGATGGTGGTCAGCGCGGATTCGAGGACCACGTCCCTGACCCCGGCGGGATGATCCTTGCCCACGGGATGCGCGCGGTCGATGCACAGCTCGATGTGCAGGCCGTTGTTGACAAAAAGCAGACGGGCATCATGATCCGCGCTGCCGACGAACTGGCCGGGGGTGCGCAGCGCGGCCAGGCTGCCGTCGGCCAGCCGGGCCTGGACGCCGCCCGCGTCCAAAACATATTCCGTCACCTGCACATGGGAGCCGGTGGCAAGGGGCAGGGCCGTATCCAAAAACCTGGCGCAGAAGGCAAAGACCTCGGCCCCGCGCACGGGATTGTAGACACCGCCCTTGTGCGCGCCACCACCCTCGTCAATGACGTCGCTGCCGTAGAGCGCGTCGTAGAGGCTGCCCCAACGGGCATTGGCCGCGTTCAGGGCATAGCGGGCGATGGTGACAGGCACCACGAGCTGCGGCCCGGCGATGGTGGCGATCTCCGGGTCCACCCCGCTGGTGGTGATGGCAAAATCGCCGCCGTCAGGCACGAGGTAGCCGATCTCCTGCAAAAATTTCTTGTATGCCGCAGGGTCGTGCGGCTGCCCGGCCCGCTGCCGGTGCCAGCCGTCGATGGCCTGTTGCAGCGTGTCGCGCTTTTCGAGCAGGACGCGGTTCCTCGGGCCGAGGTCGGCCACGATGCGTTCCAGCCCGCCCCAAAAGGTCCGGGCGTCCAGGCCCGTGCCGACCAGGGCGGTCTCCATCATCGCGTGCAGAGGGGCGGAAACGGCAAGTCCGCCAACCCGGATTCGTTTGGTCATGCAGTTCGCTCCGTTGTCATGGTGATCGTCTATCGTGTACGGCATGAAACAGCGCACCGCCAGCTCACGCGCGGCCTTGGGATATGCCTCCGGCTGCCAGAGAACCTTTTGGAAAAGGTTCTCTGGACTCTCCAACACTTTTCGGCTCTCCGCCGCAAGGCGAGGTCGTGAGAGCAAGGCGACGGAGAGCGACGGAGCGGGCGTGGATGCGCGGAAAGGCAGCCTTCTTTTCTACTTGATAAAAAAGCGGCCCGCCCCGTACGGACGGCAGCCCCCTACGCCGCCATCAAGCCCCTTCTCTCCCGCCTGCCTTTCCAGGCGGCGTAGACCCAAAAAGATTTGAAAGGGGGGTCCGGGGGGAAAACTATCCCAAAAGTTTTTCCCCCGGCTCGACCCTATTCTCCCACTCTTTTGATGCGTCCGCCCACGCCGGAGAGTTTGGCCTCGATGTTTTCATAGCCGCGATCAAGGTGGTAGATGCGCTCGATGGTGGTGGTTCCGCTGGCGGCCAGTCCGGCCAGTACCAGGGACGCGCTGGCCCGCAGGTCCGACGCCATGACCGGCGCGCCCGTGAGCCTGCCCACACCGTGGACCATGGCCGTGCGCCCCTTGAGCCGGACATCCGCGCCCAGGCGCACCAGTTCGAGCACATGCATGAAGCGGTTCTCGAAGATTTTCTCCTCGATGGTCCCTGTTCCCTGGCCAAAGCACATCAGGGCCATGAGCTGGGCCTGCATGTCGGTGGGGAATCCGGGATGGGGCAGCGTGGTCACGTCCACGTTCTTGAGCAGCCCGTTTTCCCGGCGCACGAGCACGTAGCCGTCCTCCTCCTGGAGCCAGACGCCCATTGCACGCAGCTTGTAGCTCACGGCGTCCAGTTCCTGGAACGGGCAGTCGAAAATCTTGAGCTCCCCGCCGGTGATGGCGGCGGCCACCATGTAGGTGCCCGCCTCGATGCGGTCCGGCATGACCCGGTAATCGCAGCCGGAGAGGGACGGCACGCCGTCGATGGTCAGGACGCTGGTCCCCTGCCCGCTGATTTTGGCCCCGCAGGCGTTGAGGAAATTGGCCAGATCCACCACCTCGGGCTCGCGCGCGGCGTTCTCCATGGTGGTGCGCCCCTGGGCAAGGCTGGCGGCCATGAGCAGGTTCTCGGTGCCGCCCACGGTGGGAAAGTCGAGGGTGATGTGCGCGCCCTTGAGGCCGTCCTTGCAGGTTCCTATGATGTACCCTTCGGTGATCTCGAACTTGGCGCCCATGCGCTCCAGACCGCGCAGGTGCAGGTCCACCGGGCGCGCGCCAATGGCGCAGCCGCCGGGCAGGGCCACCCTGGCCTCGCCCAGCCGAGCCAGGAGCGGCCCCAGGCACAGCACCGAGGCGCGCATGGTCTTGACCAGATCATAGGGCGCTTCGGGCTTGAGGCCCACGCATTCGCTGCTGGCCTCGTTGCCTTCAAAGGCGGTTTCGCACCCCAGGATGTTCAGGAGCTTGAGCGAGGTGCGGATGTCCGCGAGCCGGGGAACATTGCTCAGGCTCACTTTGCCCTCGGCCAGCAGGCAGGCCATGAGTATGGGCAGGGCCGCGTTTTTCGAGCCGCTGACGCGGATGTTGCCCTGAAGCGGAACGCCACCTTGGATGATAAGTTTATCCATGTATTTACCTTTTCATGATTGTTTTGCTTGACCGTGGCTGAAACCTTAGCTAAGAAATGCCCCTCACACGGTGGGTGTAGCTCAGTTGGTAGAGCACTTGGTTGTGGCCCAAGTGGCCGTGGGTTCAAGTCCCATCACTCACCCCAAGTGGTCCTAATCGGACGGAATTTCGGTTCCGTCCTTTTTTGTTGCCTCGCGTCCTTGCGCCCCGGCGCGGTCGAGCAGGTCCATGAGACCGCGCGCGCCCTCGGGCACACTCCCAGTTTCATAGAGAACATGTACCGGCCTGCCATCGGCGGTGCGGTGATAGGCCGCGTTGAGGCTCGTCCGGTTGGACAACCCGCCGGTACTCACGCCGATGCCCGCGTACAGTCCCTCGGTATCGCCCACAAAGATCACGTCGCCGGTCTCCACGAATTCGGGCGTACGGTTGCCCTCGAAGTCGGCGTCCAAAAAGGTGATGGCCGCCCGGCCCTGGAGCAGCGCGCCGGTTTCAAGCACATACCGCACGTCCTCCTCGCGCATGTAGAGGATGATGCCGGAGACGCGGGTCACCCCGGCCTGCATGCCCAGCCCGCCCGTGCCCTTGGTCAGGAAGGCGGGACCGGACCAGCCCCGGTCGGTGCGCGCCAGCATCACGCCGTTGCCGCCGCCCAGGGAAAAGAGAAAGCTGACGCTGCCCATGCCAGGCACGATCATGGCCCCTTTGGCCTGACCGATGAGCTGGCGCAACCGCTCTCCCTGTTCGCCGTCCAGCCCGGCCTGCAAGGTTCGCGTGGCCGAGTCAACCAGCGACTGGGCCGTGGCCTCGGAGCCGGAGACCGAGCCAGTCCCCCTGCCCGCGCAACCTGCCAGAAAAGAGGCCAGGAACACGGCCATGAGCAACAGGCAGACCAACAGGAACCGTGGCCTGCGATGTGGATATTTTCTTGCCATGAGCATGGCGTAAGTTGCCTCCACCACCGTGTCAAGAACGTTTGCGGATATGCCTGACATCTCCCACCCGCACGGTGAGTTTTTCCTTGTCGAAATGTTCGAGCACCGGGATCAGATACTTGCGCGACAGGCCGGTCAGGTCCTTGAAATCCGGGGCCGACATCTCCTGGCGGGTCTCGAAAAACCCGACAATGGCCTCCCTGATCCCGTTCAGGGCCGGGCCGTGGTAGTACATGTCGTCCTTGACCCGCACCAGCTCCCCCTGGTCCTGGAGCAGCTTGAGCACGGGCGCGACCTGTCTGGCTGTCAGGCCCAGTGGTTCGAGCACATCCTTGAGATTGGGCGGCGTGACCCCGCCGCCGCCATAGGCCGCAAGCAGGGCCGTGCGCACCGCCTCCTGGTCCGAGGCCAGGGACACGCTGTGATCCTTGAGCCTGAGCAGTTCCTGCTCGGCCACCATGTCGCCCTTCTTGAGCAGCCGCTCGACAATGAAATGAAACAGTTTCTGCGGCACATCCCTGCCCCACGACGACGCCAGCTCGCCGCGCTGCACGCCCGGCTTCATGGAGTCCTTGCGATGGAATGCGGCCAGCCAGTCGAGCAGCCCGTCCGACAGCTCCTGCACCAGCTGTCCGCCCGCGTAGCGGCGCGCCTCGCGGTCAAAAAGGATCGCCTTCTGCTGCCCGCCCAGCACGCCCAGGGTCTTTTCCAGCGCCTTGGATTCGAGGTTGGTCATGGTCAGCAGTTCGCTCCAGCCAACCCCCTGCGGCCCGGCCAGCTCCAGCTGGGCTGCGGCCACCGCCTCGGGCGCGTCATCGGCCAGGGCGCGCAACGCCTCGGCCTTTGGCGAGAACCGCTTGACCTTGTGGCCGCTCGGCCCGACCACCCGCCCGCCCGCAAAGGCGCGTAGCGGCGAAAAGGAACGCAGCACGATGCGGTCGCCGTAGACCCCGGCCAGCGGCTCGGTGAACCGCACCTGACAGACGGCTGTCTCGCCGGGCTTCAGCTCGTCCCGGTCAATCAGGTAGACCCGTGCCAGCACCTCGCGCGAGCCGTGGTGAAAATGCACTTCCTTGCGATGCTTGAGGGGCCGCCTGGACGATTCGAGCACGGTCAGCTCGATGTCCCAGACAGCCGAGGGAAAGAGCGTGCCGGGCCGGGCCAGCACATCGCCGCGCCGGATGCCGTCCACTTCCAGCCCATGCAGGTTGACCGCTGTCCTGCGCCCGGCCTGGGCCGTCTCCACAGTGACGCCATGGGATTGCAGGCCGCGCACCTTGGACCGGGTGTCGCCCGGATAGAGCCGGATCTCCTCGCCCACGGAAATGGAGCCGGATATCATGGTCCCGGTCACCACCGTGCCGTGTCCCTTCATGGTGAAGACACGGTCCACGGGCAGCCGGAAGAGGTCGGACCGCCGCCTGGGCGTGAAATCCGCGATCAGGGTGCGCAGGGCGTCCTTGAGGTCGTCCAGCCCCTGGCCGGTGTGGCTTGAGACAGGCACCACGGGCGCGCCGCCGAGAAACGTGGGCTCAAGCCAGGAGGTCACCTCGTCCCGCACCATCTCCAGCCAGTCGGCGTCCACCATGTCGGCCTTGGTCAGGGCCACCAGCCCGGTGGTCACGCCGAGCAGTTGGCAGATTTCCAGATGCTCGCGGGTCTGGGGCATGATGCCCTCGTCAGCGGCGATGACCAGCATGACGAAATCCACGCCCGTAGCCCCGGCCACCATGTTCTTGACGAATTTCTCGTGGCCCGGCACGTCCACGATGCCGAGCCGCCCGTCGTCGCCTGCGCTGCCCGCTCCGAGATCGAGAAAGGCGAAGCCGAGCTCAATGGTGATGCCCCGCTTTTTCTCTTCCGAGAGGCGGTCGCAGTCGATGCCCGTGAGGGCCTTGATGAGCGTGGTCTTGCCATGGTCGATGTGCCCGGCGGTACCCATGATGACCGGCATATGTTCCTTCCCCTCTTTCAGGCGGTTCCTGTTTCTGCTATCTGTCTGACCACGATAGACAAAAAAGGCGCAGCCCTCAACAACGCAGACACTTGACCGGATACGACACCAGGAGAAACCCATGACCATGATTTTCCAAGGCCCGGCCCTGTTCGTGGCCGACATCGACGCCTCGCGCGCCTTTTACGAAGACATCCTTGGGCAGCCAGTGCTGGCCGACCACGGCCCGCATGTGGCCTTTGCCAGCGGATTCTCCCTCTGGCAGGCGGACCACGCCACCGGGGTGATCTACGCGGGGTCCAGGCCGCGCCCGGCCACGCTGGGCCAGGGCAACCTCGAAATGTATTTTGAAAGCGAGACCCTGGACCAGGACTTCGCCCGCATAAGTGAACGCTGGCAGGACATCATCCACCCGGTACAGCCCGCACCGTGGGGCCAGCGCGGCTTCCGGCTGCACGACCCGGACGGCCACGTGGTCGAGGTGGCCGAGCCGCTCCCCCTGCTCGTGCGCCGCCTCCTGGACGAGGGGCTGACCGTCGAGCAGATCAGCGCAAGCACCTCCATCCCGGTTGAAGCCGTGGCCGCCATGGCGGGCGGCAGCGACCAGGAGTGAAGGCGTGGCCGGAAAGAAGGGATTGCCCCTTCTTTCCGACCTCGAACCAACGCCCGGTTTGTAGCTGGACGCCCGCCCTTCAGCCTGCCGAACTCGCGATACGACAAGCAGGTCTGGGTTTTCTACTGCTTCAAAAACTCCCGGAAGGCCAAAGTGCAGGCGTAGATGTCCGCCTTGGCCGAGAGTTCAAAGGGGGAGTGCATGGAGAGCACGGGCACGCCCACGTCGATGACGTCCATGCCGTAGACGGCCAGGAACTTGGCCACGGTGCCGCCGCCGCCCACGTCCACCTTGCCCAGCTCGGACATGTGCCAGGGGATGCCCGCGTCGTCGAGGATGCGCCGGAGCCAGCCGATGAAGTCCGGGTGGGCGTCGTTGGCCCCCACCTTGCCGCGATGGCCGGTGAACTTGTTGAAGCACGGGCCGTAGCCCAGCCGGGCCGCGTTCAGCGGCTCGTAGACATCCTTGTGGTCCGGGTCCATGGCCGCGGACACGTCCGCAGACAGGGCCGAGCCGCCAGAGAGGACGCTCGACAGCCGCGCGCCCGGCTCCCACGCCTCCACCAGCTCCTCCATGCAATTCTCGAAAAAGCGCGAGTTGGCCCCGGTTGCCCCCTCGGAGCCGATCTCCTCCTTGTCCCAGAAGAGCACGATCTGCGCGTATTCCGGATCAGGCTCGGCCAGGAAGGCCTCAAGGGCGCAAAACACGCTGGACCGATCGTCCTGGCCGTAGCCGCCGATGATGGACGCATCCAATCCCACAAAGCGGGCCGGTCCGGCGGGCACGGCCTGCATCTCGGCGCTGAAGAAGTCGGCCTCGTCGATGCCGTAACGGGCGTTGAGCAGTTCCAGCACCTTGCGCTTGACCGGCTCCTTGATCGCCTCGCCATCGCCCTCCATGCCGGGTTTGCCCGGCTTGGCCACGGGCGACTGGCCCATGACCAGGTTCAGCTTCTCGGCTTCAAAGGCGTCGGCCACCTTTTTTTCCACTTCCTTGTAGGCCAGGTGCGGCAGCAGGTCGGTGATGGTGAAGACCGGGTCTGCCGGGTTCTCGCCGATGCACACCGTGACCACCTCCCCGCTCTTCTTGACCACCGTGCCGTGCAGGGCCAGGGGGATGGTCAGCCACTGGTACTTGCGGATGCCGCCGTAGTAGTGGGTCTTGGCAAGGCAGATGTCCGTGTCCTCGTACAGCGGACGCTGCTTGAGGTCCAGGCGTGGGCAATCGGCGTGCGCGCCCACCAACCGGAATCCCTGGCTCAGAGGACGCCTGCCCTTGCGCGCCAGGAAGCAGGTCTTGTTGCGGTTGAAGCGATAGGCCAGCGGGGCCTTGAGATCGTCCACGAAACCGGCACCCTCGACCTTGCCCCTGACATGGTCCATGACCAGCCGCTCGGTCTTGCACCGGCTCAGGAAGTCCACATACCGGTCGGCCATGGCGTCCATGGCCTTGATGTCCTTTTTGGAGGCATAGACCTCCCAGGCGGATTTCGGCTCGTATTCGAGTTTTGCGCTCTTCTTGCTCATGTGTTGTCCTTGATCGTGTCCACGGCCTGCCGCAGGGCATTGGCCGCCAGTTTGAGTTCGCTTGAGGCCAGGGTGCGCGGGTCGAGCAGGAACACGTCGTCCTCGATGCGCGCCACCAGCGGCGGGTCGGTGTCGAACAGCGCGTCCCTGAGGGCGTCTGCGGAAATTCCAACGAGATTCACCGTGACCAGGGTTCCGGGTAGGTCGTATTCCGGGAACGCGCCCCCGCCCACGCGGGAAAACCCCTTGCGCATGGTCACCTCGGCCATGTCGCCCAGCTCGGCCCGCACCGCGTCGGCCAGTCGGCGCGCCTTGCTGCGCAGCGATTCCTGCGAGGCGGTGATCATGCGCAGGGTCGGCACCTCGCGCCGGGCCACGTCCATGTCGAGATAGAGCCGCAGGGTGGCCTCCAGCGCGGCCAGGGTCATCTTGTCGATGCGCACGGCCCGGTTGATGGGGTTCTTCTTGATGCGGTCCACGTATTCCTTTCTGCCGACGATGATGCCTGCCTGGGGGCCGCCCAGCACCTTGTCGCCGGAAAAGGAGACCACGTCCGCGCCCTGGGCCACCACCTGCTGCACCGTGGGCTCGCCCAGCAGGCCGTCCCCAGCCAGGGCGTAGAGCGTGCCGCTGCCCAGGTCCTCGATGACCGGCAGGCCGTATCTGTCGCCAAGGGCGCGCATCTCCGGCAGGCTCACCTCCTTGGTGAACCCGACCATGCGAAAATTCGAGGTGTGCACCCGCATCAACGCGGCGGTCTCGTCGCCGATGGCCTGCTCGTAGTCGTGCGCATGGGTACGGTTGGTGGCTCCCACCTCGCGCAGGATCGCCCCGGACTTGGCCATCACGTCCGGGATGCGAAACGAACCGCCGATCTCCACCAACTGACCGCGCGACACCACCACCTCGCGCCCGCGGGCCAGGGTTTCGAGCATGATGAACACGGCGGCGGCGTTGTTGTTGACCACCAGGGCGGCCTCGGCCCCGGTGATGTCGCACAGAATCTTCTCCACATGGCTGTAGCGGCTGCCCCGCTTGCCCGTGGTCAGGTCGAACTCGCAATTGGAGTAATGGGCGCACGCCTCGGCCACGGCCTCGATGGCAGGCCGGGCCAGGAGCGAGCGGCCCAGATTGGTATGGATGACCACGCCCGTGCCGTTGAGCACCCGGCGAAAATGGGGCCGGGAGCACGAGCGCACATAGGCGGTCAGACGAGGCATGAGCGCGGCCAGGGCCAGGGCATCCTTGTCAGCAATGATTCCCGCCCGAATCTCCTCCCGGCAGAGGTCGAGGAAGCCATTGACGTGTTCCTTGACCAGCGGACGCGGCAGCGCGGCCATGTCCGCGTCCGCGTCGAGGCCTGCCAGCACCTGAGCCATGGACGGCAGGTGGCGAAATAATGTGCTCATGGATCTCCCGCTGCTATTTGATCAGAAATTCCGGGTGCATCGTATAAAACTCGCCGAGCAAATACAAGGAGCCGCAGACCAGCACCGGCCCGTCCGCCCCGGCACAGGCGGCAAAGGCGGCCTCCAGAGCGTCGGCCAGGGTCGCCGTGGGCCGGGCGTTCCAGCCCAGGGCGGACGCGAGGGCTGCGGCGTCTCCGGCCCGCTCGTTGTCCATGCCCGGCACAAAGATCGGCCCGTCGGTCAGCCCGCGGACCAGCGGAAGCATGGCCGAGGTGTCCTTGTCGGCCAGACAGGCGAAGATCACGGTAGCGGGCCTGACCCCCTCGGCAGGCAGGGCCTTGCCCAGGGCAGCCAGGGCATGCTCGTTGTGCGCCCCGTCGAGGACCAGGGAACGCCCGCCAAGGGTCACCCGCTGCAACCTGCCGGGTATGAATGCGGACTCCAGCCCGAACCGCTCAGCCGCAGCCTCGCTCCGGATATCGGCCACGGCGGCAAAGACGCGCCATCCGGCCAGGGCCAGACGCGCGTTCTCCCGCTGATGCGGACCGCCAAGACCAAGGCGCACATCGTCCACCGGGTCGGCCATGTCCGAGGCGTACATCAGCCGCGCGCCCACAGCCTCGGCCCGGTTGCGCAGCTCGACCATGGCCTCGGCAGACTGCACTCCGGTGACGGCCAGCGAGCCGGGATGGATGGCCCCGGCCTTGTCCCGGGCGATGGCGGCCAGGGTCGGCCCAAGGATTTTCTCGTGGTCCATGGCGATGGGAGTGAACAGGGTCAGGCGCGGCGAAAAGACCGTGGTGGCGTCAAAGCGCCCGCCCAGCCCAGCCTCCATGACCGCGATGTCCACCCCCTTCCTCTCAAAGGCGAGCATGGACAGACAGGTCTGGAACTCGAAATAGGTCAGCACCTCGCCGCCGGTGGTGGCCAGCACTTCGTTGGCAAGATCCAGCCACTCCTCGCGTCCGAGCAGGGCCCGGTTGACCTGCACCCGCTCACGCGGCGAGACAAAATGGGGCGAGGTGAACAGCCCGGCCTTGATGCCGTGGGTCCGGGCGATGGAACAGAAAAAGGTCGAGGTCGAACCCTTGCCGTTGGTGCCGACCACATGGACCACCGGAATCCGGGGCATGCCACGCGCCGCCCAGAAGGCTTCCATGCGCCCAAGGCCAAGGTCCATGTGGAACAGGCCGAGCCTGTCCATGTACGAAAGCAGTGCTGCGTAATCTTTGAGCGGTTCCACGCCATCCCTTGTATCAGGAACCCCCCGGCTGGGGAAGCCCCGCCCACCGCCTGCCGCTCCGGCACAAATGTCCTTGACCTCGCGCCGCCCGCTCTATTATCACACCTCCAGCGCGCCAGTAGCTCAGGTGGATAGAGCATCGGCCTTCTAAGCCGACGGCCGGGGGTTCGAATCCTCCCTGGCGCACCAAATTTCAGGGACTTATGGGCATACCATAGGTCCCTCTTGTTTTTCTCCCAGGTGTATTTCTAAGCCGACTCCCTGGATCCATAGAGATCACAAGGAACCGCCATCTCTACAACTTTAGGCAGATACAGACTGTAGTCTTCTTCTGGGAGAGATCAAGATTCTAATCCTGGCTGTAGGCTTCAACGGAAGCTATTTCTCCAATCATGCGGATTTTTGAAAGAATGCGATGAAAGAAATCCATTTTCAGCAATTCAGCGTAGATCGAAGCTATATTACCCGGATAAACATTCAAATTGTAGTGAACCCCATCATAATTGAAGCCTGTTGCCAGCTCAGGCAATTCATTGACAAGGTATTGACCAAGCATTTCGAGCTCGATGTCATTGAGCCTTTTTACGATTGTTCCTAAATTGTTTTTTGTTATTGAAACAATCGCATTTTTAAATTTTTCATTATTGGCATATTCTTCTCTGAATATTTTCAGGTTGTGAGCAAAACACTCATCAACAACAAGATCTGTCCACTCCAGAATCACAAGACGATTCGCTTCTTCGGTGCTGAGTTTTGATTTTGCCTGCTCGCACAATAAACGTATTTCATCTGCTTTCCGAAAGGCCTTCTCAATTGCTGAAAGCGGCTTGCTCCGGTCGAACACTTGATTGTTTATGTGTTGTATAATATCAACAATAACAACGGCAAAACGTGTATTTGCCCGACAAGCAGCCCACTTCATATATGAATGCAAATACTCACAGGTGAAGGCCCTGTTGTTAATGCTGATGCCAAGGTACGGGTTCCAACGCCTGGCTTCTATCTGTGCCTGGGTGGTTTTATAATACGATTTTATTATCATATTTATCTGTCTGTTGATGTTGTGATGACTTTTAACATCAAAGCTATAATCAGTGCATTGCTGCAGCAATTCACTTGATGTGAAACCAGTAGACGTTAGACGCTCTTCTCATTATATTATCGCAGTATTCAGCTGCGTAGAATGACGAGCAACATTCATTCTTAATGTTACCAATACATTTTATTCGGCGCATTCAATGATTTTTCGCCTCCATCATTCAACACTGCATATTAGTCTCCTAGCAGTCGCTGCTAAATGTCTTCGCCAGACAAATTTTCGGCCACAATTTTTTTCCATTGCATTTGCTTTTTTCTGCCAGCCATATTTGACTTCATGTTTAGTGCTTCTTCCACCTCTATTGCACCCCAAATGATCAAAACATGGAATTGAGAAGGCAATCAACCTATTTTTCCATTTCACCGACTTCCGTGGGTTCGAATCCCCCGGCGCACCAGGAATATTAAAGCCACCTTCATGACGAAGGTGGCTTTTCGGTGTCCTGTCCTGTGGCGGGCAGTCTGGGACGGATGATCCGTGATGGACGTCAATGCAGAGTGCATCACATGAAGCATTCAGGTTTTTTGGGATCCTTGAAGAATTCATTGAGCCTTTTGGCGGCGTCCTTGACCGGACCGGGCTTCATGGACCTGGCCTCTTGCGGGCAAATCTTGATGCATGCGCAACAGGTGATGCACTTTTCCTTATCAATGACAGCGCTGTCATTCAAATCAATAGCACCCATTGGGCATGTCTCTGCGCAAACGCCGCATTGTGCGCATTTTTCGCTTACTGAAATGAAATCAACACTCCAGAGAGCAGAGCTCCCACGATAAGGAAGGACTCCAGGTACGGATACATTTTGGTTTTGCGTTGAAGATGGCATACTCTGCAATTTTTCGCGTATCCTCTGGCCGAACACTTCCGCATGGTTGAGATCCTCTGCATCGGGGCGTCCGTGCGCCACAGGTGTTTCGGAACTCGAAAACGAGTGCTCGCCGATGTATGCCGCGCAAGCAATGGGAACACACCCACGGTTCACCATGATGTCTTTGAGTTCAAGCAGCGCATCCTCGAATACGCGGTTGCCGTAAACGACAACACAGACCGTCGGGGTATTGCTGGCTTGAAGCGCATTCAACCATTCAATCAGCACTGCCGGGACTCTCCCCATATAGACAGGGACTCCGATGACGAGCAGTTCGTCATCCGAAACACGCAACGGCTCCTGCCTGGCGCTCGGCCTGGTAATATCAATCAGTTGACACTGACTATAGCCAACGCCATCGGCTATCTTCTGAACAACAGCCCTCGTTGTCCCAGTCGGAGAAAAACAGACCAATTTCACAGTTTGAAGAATCATTCAATTGCTCCACGCTTGTTGGGATTCATCACGCAAAATGCACACCACTTACCTTCTCCAGCACGGTTTTCGCACCTCTCCCGGCCCTGAAAATACACCATGGACGTTTAATCAGTCAGACAGGCTACCGCCAAGACGCCCCCGCAGCACAGATGTGCCGGTTTGACCTTCTGCCGCATCCATACACCCTCGGCGTTAGCAATAACTTACGTGCCGTAACGTAATTAAACTTGCCAACTGTTGTCAAGCATGGCAAATAACATCGGTAAATAACGCAGAGGAGCCAGGATGAGCAAAGCAAAACTCGGACGCCCCAGAAGCGAGAAATCGAAAGAGGCGATACTGAGTGCGACCCACGCCCTGTTGAGTGAAACGATGGGGACCGGACTGACCATCGAGGCCATTGCAAGACGGGCAAAGGTCGGCAAACCGACCATCTACCGTTGGTGGCCAGGCGTGGCCGACATTGTGCTGGAAGTGGTCCTAAGCCAGGCCAACGCCAGCATCACAGTATCCACTTCTGACTCTTTACAAGAGACGCTTGGGCAATTTCTGAGGGAATCGATGAATGCCATCGTAAACTGGGGCGGCGTCCATCTCCGCTTTCTCGTGGCACATGCGCAAAAAGACGAAGCGTTTCGCGACCGGTTCCGGGATAACTTTACTGCAAAGCGGCGCGCGGTCCTCAAATCAATATTTGCGCAGGCAATGGAACGGGGGGAGATCGGGTCGGAACAGAATGTGGAAATCCTAGTGGACATGGTTTTCGGAGCCATGTGGTATCGCCTGCTCATAGGGCACGCCCCCGCGAACGAGACTTTTGCGGATGACCTGACAGAGGCAATCATCCGACTGGTACAGAATCCTCCCGTGTGACCAGCACGACACAACGGGCTTCCGCCCCATCACTCATGCGCCCGGAAAGGTCTGCACACATCAAGCCGTGCAACGGGAACCACTCTACCGCACCACCCAATACCACACGGGAATCGTTAAAAACGACAGCGGGATGCCAACGCCAACAAGAGCGGCAGCCAGAGGCGGATTGAGGCCGTAAGTCATGGCGATGATGCCGCCGGTGATCATGGGGCCCATGGCCGCCTCGAAGACCGTGACCCGGGCGACCATGTCGGTCTGGCCCAACGCGCCCATGTAGAGGGCGAGGATGAGGGCCGGGGCCAGGACCAGCTTGTAGCCCAGACCGATGGCGAGATCACGGCCATGGCCCCTGATCTGGCGCAGACGCAGGGTCATGCCCACCGAGAGCAGGGCCAGCGGGGTCAGGGTCGAGCCGAGACGCTCAAGCAACGCAGTGAGCCACTGGGGATACGGCACGGACTGGAGCGCCACACCGAACACAAGCGCCACAAGAGGCGGAAACAGCAGCACCTTCCTGGCCAGACTGCGGCCATCATACCCCTGCCCGGAAACCCTGGCCGCCAGGATGATGCCCGGCACGGCCAGGGCCATGAATGTCCCGGCTTGATCGCACAGCATGCCCACGCCCAGATACTCAGGCCCGAAAAAGGCCTCGATCATGGGCAGGCCGACAAAAGAGGTGTTGCCAAGCCCGGCCACGATGGTCAGGCAGGCCACCGTCTTATCGTCCAGACCAAAAAACCGGCCCGCCAGACAGAACAGGCCATACCCGACGCCGAACACGATCCAGGGCATGGCCGCAGGCAGGAGCAGCTCCGGCCCGATGGGCAGCCCGTGACCATAGACCAGGGCCAACGCTGGCAGCGCCATGTAGATGATAACCGCGTTGAGTGCCGCCGGCCCCCTGTCGTCCACGACGCCGCCACTGCGCAGCCCGACGCCAAGGGCAAAGCACACCACGAGCAGAAAAAAATTCTCCATACCCTTCCCCCTCCGAGACCAGAAGGTAGAGTGTATCCGCCCTGTTGGCAAGAACCCGACCGACCGCAGCGCACAATCCCAGGTCAGTCTGGCTCCCCCTCCCCTTTGCTCCCCGGCTCCCACCAGACTGGTGTAAAAATCTGAACCCGTGGATGGCCGATCCAGGGGAAGTACAATTTTTCATACCTCAACCCACGGCAAAGCCCTTTCCAAGCAGAGTGCCACACTGATCGCAACACTCTGAAAAAACAGAAGATAAAATTTTATTTCCCGATAAGACAACTCTTGGCACGGCATCTGCTAATATCTAAGTAACTTCTTCCTTTTTTGCACACGAGAAAGCCAAAGGCTTCCACGGATGGTCCGAGGAAGCCTTTCTCGTATCTGGCGACCTCCCCGCCCCTTTTCGCACCACGGCCCCACCTCCCCAATTCGCATGAAAAATCCTTGCCAACCCAGTCTGGCACCTATATAAGCCAGCTTCCTCTGAACGTGCCGAAGTGGTGGAATTGGTAGACGCGCATGGTTCAGGTCCATGTGGTGGAAACACCGTGGAAGTTCGAGTCTTCTCTTCGGCACCAGAATGATCAAGGGTTGCGGCTAACAGGCCGCAACCCTTTTTCTTTTTTATCCGGCAAGTTACGCGATCGTCTTCTTTCGGCGTGATTTGACCCCTCTGGGTCAAAGTGGTGGGTCAAAGCACCCGGAATCGTCTGTCGCCGGAGACGTCACATGCCGCGAATCGCTCGCTCCCCGAATCACCTTTACTTGAAAGGCACGACCTACTACTTTCGTCACGTTGTTCCGAGCGCCCTGCGCCACTCGCTGGGCCGCTCCGAGATCAGGATGTCCCTGCGCACGGGATACCTGGCCGAAGCAAGACCGAAGGCCCGAATCCTGGCCTCCGGCGTAAAACAAGTCCTGACCAGGATACAAGACGGTGAGCTCCCCATGGATGATTTTGACCGCATCAAGCTGTTTCTGCGGGATTTCCTTGAGCGTTTCCTTAAGGAGAATGAGCAGATATCCATCAACAACCTGACCCCGCCCAATCCGATTCTGCAATACGTTCCGGGAAAGACGGAAGAGCTCATCGACCACCTGAAAGGGCTCCTGGTCTCCCGCGACTATGACACCATGCGGGAATACATGGTTCTCGCCTCCGAGGGAGGCGTTTTCGGGCCGCCCCAATCCTTTGACCTGACGGATGAGTTCGCCCACGAATTCACGAAAGCCCTCATCGCCTACTACCGGATTATCAGCCACCGCGCCGAAGGCGACTATGCCTTTGAAAACACCATCCTGCCCCCACAATCGACCTGAGCTACGCCCGGACCATAGTCACCAAGCTGCGCGAGAACGACCGGCTCATGACCGAACTGCGCGTGAACAGCCCGGCCCAGGCCATGCACGGGAGCTTCCCCCAGGCAGTGGAGGACGCCGTCATCGAGAGCATGGACACGCACGCCGAACTCGCCCGGCAGTTCCTCGGCAGGGAGCGCACCAGAAAAGGCTTCGCCAAGCTGGTGATGGATTTGATCCTGAAGGGTTTTGGAGATCGGGCTCCAGAAGAAAGAGAATTCATCAAACGGCTGCCATAGCGATTGCGGCACGCCATGTGCTGCCATCTTCGGCGAGCCGGCAGCTTGCCTGCCGGTGGCTACAGGGCCGCTGCCCAGGCCGCGACCACCTTGCGGCACCATGCCTCTGACTCGGCCACCAGGACCGGCAGTCGCTCCCGGATGGCCACGAAGAACTCTTCGCCGAACTGCTCTGCATACACGGCGTAATTGCCGAACTCTCCGTTGCGAAAGCCGGTGATCCAGTGGTCCGCGATGCGCGAGTCCACCTCCAGGTGGAACTGGAAGCCATAGGCATTGCTGCCGACCCGGAAGCATTGGTTGACGCAGGAGTCTCCGGCCACGAGCAGTTCGGCACCTTCAGGCAGGTCAAAGGAATCCTCGTGGAACTCCATCAGGGGCGGCAGGGGCAGGACGCTGCCGATGACGCGGTCGGCCATGCCAGCCGTGGTCGCCCGGTGAGTGATGAAGCCGAATTCGAGCCCGTCCATGGTCCACGTCCTGCCGCCGTAAGCCCTGGCCAGAAGCTGGCACCCAAGACAGATGCCCGCCACAGGCCTGCCTGCGGCATCGAACTCGCGCATCAGACGCATCAGCGGCACAAAATGCGGCGAGGCCTCGTCGTCAAAGGCGTGTTGCGGGCCGCCGAGAACCACCAGCCCTTCATGGCCGTCCGGGGTCTGCGGCAGGGCATCCCCTTCCAGGGGGCTGACCGTGGTCAGGATCGCGCCCAGCCGCTCCAACTCCTTGCAGAACACCCCGCCTGGAGCATGGGGACTGTGCCGCACCACCAGGATACGAGCGCCCATGACCCCCTCCTGCGGACAGGGTGTGATGGCTACCGCCGTTTCGTAGAAGGGAGTACCCTGCCCCACGGCGCTGACCATGTCCCGGGTCAGCAGATTGAGCCCGTGGCCCGCCTTGGTCCAGCCGCCGCGCTCGGCCACGGCCACGTCGGGGCGCTGGTCCGGATCCACCTTAAGCCTGGCCCTGACCTGGCCGACCGGGCTGCGCACCAGGACGAGATCGTTGTCGATCATCCCGTTTTCGGCCGCCTCACCGGTGTTGAGCACGATCTCCGGCAGCGGGGCGTGGTCGGCCATGGTCCGCTCCGAGCAGATGGAGCCGTGCGGCGCGATGGTCAGCAGGCGGTATGGGAATTCCGGGTCGTGCCGAGGCAGTTCCGATGGCGTGAACTCGTTCATGAAGCGAAACTTGCCCGACGGGGTGGGAAAGTTCTTGTCCACATAGGGGACCATGGGCGCATCAAGCCTGAAGGCGCCGCGCCGCAGGGCGGGCAGATCGCAGCCCATGGCCCATATGGGGGCGCACAGATCATGCAGCCACTCTTCCTCGCTGCGCCGGAACCGATCCGCAAAGGGAAACCGGGCCGCCAGTTCGTGAAACATCCGGAATTCGGAGCGGCACTCGCCCACCGGCTCGATGACCCGGTTGACCGGCCCGACGTAGTTGTGGCCGTAGCTGGCCGTAACGTCGTCCTCCTCCAGAAAGGTCGTGGCAGGCAGGAACACCTGGGCATGATCAGCCGTATCGTCCATGAAGTGGCCGGAATAGACCACGAACTCGGCGCTGTCGAAGGCCTCGGTCACCTTGGCCGTATTGGGAGCCATGCACAGCGGATTGGCCGCCGTGACAAAGATCATGCGGATTTTTGGGTCCGTGGCGTTGAGAAGTTCCTCGCCTACCCTGGCGATGAGCAGGGTCCGGCGCGGCGGGTTGAGAGTGTCGCCCCAGTAGTGCTGGTCAAATGGTCCGTATTCCTCGAAGCCCTGGCTGACACCGCCTCCAGCCACGCCGATGTTGCCGCTAACGGCCCCCAGGGCGTCCACGGCTCGAATCAGGTGATGAGCGTTCTCGTACCGGTGCAGCCCCCAGCCGAGCAGGATGGAAGTGGGCTTCTGGGCCATGAGGGTGTTGGCCAGGATCACGGCGTCCGCGGTGCTCACCCCGGCCATGGCGCACAGCTCGGCCACGCCATGGCGATCCAGAATAGCCCGAAACTGCTCATAGCCCTCGCTGAAGTGATTGATGAATTCCCGATCCTCGGCCCCGGCCGAGAGGATGAGCTTGGCCGCGGCCATGGCAAGATATCCGTCATGTCCGGGCTTGGGCCGGATGTGGTGATCGGCCAGGGCGGCGGATCGGGTGTGTGCGGGGTCGATGACGATGACCGAGCCGCCTCGCTTCCTGATGTCGCGGATGATGGGCACGAGGCTGATGTTGGTGGAGGCCGGGTTCCTGGCCCACAGGACCATGGAGCGGCTGTTGCGGTGGTCGAGAGGGTCATGGGAAACCCGCTCGCCGAAATCGAGATTCTGCGCCCCCTGCCCGGCCCCGCCGCATAGTGAACCACGCAGGGTCGTCACCCCGCCGAGCAGATTGAAAAAATACCTGTGGAGCAGCTTGAGCGCCGTGCGCTCGCCATATCCCTGATAATAGAGAATTGCCTCAGGCCCGGACTCCTCCACGATGCGGCGGATTCGTTTGGCGATGAGGTCAAGGGCTTCGTTCCAGGTAGCCCGCTCCCAGCGGCCGTGCCTGCGAAGCATGGGATGGGTAATCCGCTCCGGGCTGTAGACCCGGTCGATATACTTGACCGTCTTGTGGCAGGCGATCCCATTGGTTAGCGGATGGTCCGGGTCGCCAACGAGCCTGACCAGTCTGCCATCCTCCACCGAGGCCACGAGCCCGCAGGCGTTGGGGCAGTCCCGCGTGCAGGTGGTGATGATCCGTTGTTTGCCCATCTTCATTCGACCTCCGGGACATTGACGGCACAGGCTGGGCCATCGGGATAAATGTGATGCGGGCGATTGAGGGCCATACACCCGCCCTGACACCGCCGCATGAAATCGCGGCAATCGAAACATTCAACCGAGACATTAGCCTGCCGGACCGGCCGCACCAGCTCGGCAAAATGCCACATCAGCGCATCTCGGCCGGGAAAGGCGGTCACGTCCGGCACGCGAATGTCGCGCATGGGCAGACAATAGGAAGCCGACAGGTCCGGGTGCACATCGATGGACGGGTGGCACACGCCGGTGAACTTCATGGACACGCGCTCAAGGTAGCTGCGATCCTCCACCCTGAGGTCGCACAGCCTGACGCTGCAATCAAGGCCGGTGCGGATGTCCCGCTCCTCGCACCCCTTCACGAATCGAACAATGTGCGAGATCATGCCAGCCATGTCGGCATTGGTGAAGTGGTCATTTGCAGCGCTGGCGCTGGGCCGCGAGATGTCATAGCGCACCGAGGTAACGCCGTATTCCTCGCACCCCGCGAGCAGATATTCGAACTCGCAGCACTCGCGGGAAAAATTCTTGGAAAAGGTGATCCGCGCACCCAGATCGCGTAGCTGAGACAGGGTGGCGCGTAGGGTGGCGCGCTGGGCCGGGGTGTACAGAGACGGGTCATTGTAGTTGACCACAAAGTTGGAGACCAAGGGCGCGAGCCTGTCCGCCAGCCCTAGCCGGAAGAGGCCGTTGGTGAAGAGCACGGGCGTTATCCCGGCGAGGGCGGTGCGCTCGATCATGTCCGCCAGGCCCGGGTGCAGGGTCGGCTCCCCGCCGATGAAGGCGGCGGCAGGGAGCTTGGCTTGGCTCATCCAACTGAGCAGTGTGTCGAACCGGGCCTCGTCCATGTCCTGGGGGTACTCGTCGATCAACTCCCGGGCAAAACAGTAGGGGCAGGCGAGGTTGCAGCGGTAGGTGATGAATATGTTGATCATCGTGTTCTCAATGGATGTTGTCCGTAATCGTCCGGACACGGGCTACAGGCCGTGACCGATGCGCCTGCCTGTGGCCGGATCAAAGGCGAGGAGCCGATGCGCATGGGCCAGTTCGACGCCCACCGGGCTGTTCAAGCTCAAGGACACGGTGTCCAGGCTGTCCACCAGCAGGCGCAGTTCGGCCGCCTCGTTGCGCACCGTGAGCACCGAGCGCGGCCCCAGGGACTCGACATCCACCAGCTCGGCCCGAACAGGCGCGCTGTCCGGGTCGGCCAGCCGGAGATGCTCGGGCCGTATTCCCAGCTCGAACTGGGTTGGAAGGGCCTCAGACAGCCTGCCCAGATGGGCCGGGAAATCCACCCGCGCCCTGGCAAAGCACAGGCTGGCCGTGGCAGGCTCGTGGCTGGCCGCCACCAGGTTGATCCGGGGCGCGCCGATGAACTCGGCCACCTCCCGGTCGGCGGGCTGGTCGTACATGGTCTGGGGCGTGTCGATCTGGACCACCCGCCCCTCGCGGAGCATGACGATGGTGTCGGCGATGGCCATGGCCTCGTGGAAGTCCGGCGTGGCCAGCAGGAAGGTGTAGCCGTGATCGCGTTGCATGCGCCGCAGTTCGGCCCGCAGGTCGATGCGCAGTTTGGCGTCGAGGCTCGACAGGGGCTCGTCGAGCAGGAACAGGCTCGGAGTGCGGATGAGGGCGCGGCCCAGGGCCACCCGCTGGCGCTCGCCGCCGCTCATGGTCTTGGGCAGTCGCTGCATGATGTGGGTGATCTGGAGCGTCCGAGCCATCTCGCCCACTCGCTCCTCGACGACCTCCCTGCTCTCGCCCCGAATGACCAGGGGGCTGGCGATGTTGCCGAACCCGGTCTTGTCCGGATACAGGGCCAGGTTGTCGAAGATCATGGCCACGTTGCGATCCTTGGGTTCCCACCCGGCCACGTTGCTGCCCGCAAGCTCAATGCGGCCCGCGTCGGGCTTGTCGAGCCCGGCGATGAGGCGCAGCATGGTGGTCTTGCCAGCCCCGGCAGAGCCGAGGACTACCGTCAGCGAGGCCTCGGGCACGATGAAGCTGACCTCGTCAAGGGCCTTTGTGGTGCGAAAACGCTTGCAGACACCGTCCACGCACAGGGCGGGGTTTTGCCGGTTCACAGCCGTGTCGTTCATCAGAAAATCCTCCCGGCCAGTTCGAGGCTCGTTGCGCGGTTGTTGTCGCCGTCGAAGAAGTGCAGGGATTCCCGGTCCACGGCCAGGCCGACCACTTCGCCCACTGCCAGTCGGGCATGGGGCGGCACCACGACCTTGAGTGTCTCCCTGCCCACGTCCACGGTCAGCACAGCTTCGGAGCCACGCGGCTCCAGCAGGCTAACCCGCCCGGTGAACCTGGCATCCGCGCCCGAGGCGAGGCGGATGGACTCCGCACGCATGCCCAGGGTGAAGTACCCCTCCGGAACGGTCGCGCCAGCCCCAAGGGCGAGGGAGAAATCCCCGCGCCGGAAGAACACTTCGCCGCCGCGCGCCTCGAACTTGCCCCGGATCAGATTCATGGGCGGCGAGCCGAGAAATCCGGCCACGAAGGTGTGCCCGGGCATGGCGCATATGGTGGACGCCTTCTCCACCTGGAGTATCCGGCCCGCGTTCATGACCGCGATGCGGTCGGCCAGGGAGAGCGCCTCCACCTGATCGTGGGTTACATAGATGATGGTCAGGCCGATCTCGCTCTGGAGGCGGCGCAGCTCCCTGCGCATGGCGAGCCGGGCCGAGGTTTCCAGGTTGGAGAGCGGCTCATCCAGGAGCAGGATCGAGGGCTTGGTGACCAGGGTCCGGCCAATGGCCACCCGTTGCAGCTCCGAGCCGCCCAGATCCCTGGCCCTTGCCTCAAGCTTGTCGGACATGCCGAGCAGCTCGGCCACCTCCTCCACGGCCCGGTTGATTTCCAGCACATACTTGCCGCGTACCTCCAGGCCAAAGGCGAGATTCTTGCGCACGGTCATGGATGTGAAGACCGCGTAGTCCTGAAACACGAGGCCCACGTTGCGCCTGCCCGGCGGCACCGAGACCACCGACTTGCCGTCGATCTGGATATCGCCGGATGTGGGCGACTCCAGCCCGACAATCATGTTCAGGGTCGTGGACTTGCCGCAGCCCGACGAGCCGAGCAGGGCCACGGTCTCCCCGGCCTCGACGCGCAGGTCGATGTCCTCCACCGCGATGACCGAGCCGTTGTCGTACTCCTTGCACAGGGAAACCAGTTCGAGTTTGGGCTTGTTCATTGCTTGATCGCTCCAAAGGTCATGCCGCGGGCGAGGTGCGACTGGATGAGATACCCCACTATGACCAGCGGAACCATGGCCAGGACGGCCAGGGCGGCCTGGACGCCGTAGAGGGTGCCGGCCGTTGCGGTCACGTACTTGGCGAGTTGCACCGGGATGGTGCTGACATCGGTATAGGAGAGGACCAGGGCGAACATGAATTCCGACCAGTTGAGGATGAAGATGAACATGGTCGTGGCGAACAGCCCGCCCTTGATCAGGGGGATGGTCACGGTCAGGTGCGCCATGAGCTTGGAGCGACCGTCGATCATGGCCGCTTCCTCGATCTCGCGCGGCAAGTCGTCCACGAAGCTCTTGAGCATCCAGGTGGAGAACGGCAGGGTCACGGCCACATAGATGGCGATGAGCCCGACATAGCTGTCGATGAGTCCGACGTTGGAGAAGATAATGACGAACGGCACCGCGATGGCCGCTGGCGGAAACATCCGGCCCGAGAGGATGATCAGGGGCGTGGCCTTGCCGCCGTTGCCGTATCGCGAGATGCCGATGGCCGAGAACAGACCGATGACCACCGACAGGGTCGTGGCAACGATGGTCGCCAAGAGCGAGCCGAGCACGGCCTTGGTGGCGGGCTGGCTGACCCCGCCGACACCATACTTGCCCAGGGCGTCGGGGTCGAACAGGGTCTGGAAGTTGACCAGGGTCGGCTCGGACGGAATCCAGATGGCGGGCGAGGCGTTCCAGTCCGTGGGCGGCTTGATGGCCGTCATCAGAATCCAGAAGACCGGGAAGAGGACGATAGCCAGGGCCAGCATCAAGATGACCGTTTGCAGCGGGGAGAGTTTCTTGTCATGCATCAGCGCTCCACCTCCAGGAGCTGGTCCCGCACCGGGGCGAGCAGAAGATGAACCAGCAGCAGGGAGCCGACGAGCACGAGAAACGCGGCGGCGGCCCCGTAGGCCAGTTGGAAATCGTTGAAAGCCAGCTTGTAGATATAGAGGCTGATCGTTTCGGTGGCAGACCCCGGCCCGCCCCGGGTGAGCATGAAGACCTCGTCAAAGAGCTTGATGATCTCCATGGAGCGGATGACAAAAGCCACGATGATCACCGGCTTGAGGGTGGGCATGACCACCCGCCAGAAGACCTGGCGCGGGCTGGCCCCCAGAATGACCGCCGCCCTGACCGGGTTCTCGGGCACGGCGTTGAGGCCCGAGAGCAGGATCAGGAAGAACAGCGGCGTCCAGTGCCAGACCTCGGTGACGATCACCGCGATGATGGCCGTGGTTGAGCTGCGGAACCACTCCACGGTGGCCTCGGCCCCGAACACGAACTCGATCATCTGGTTGATGGGGCCGTTGGACTGGAAGAGCATCCAGAAAATGTACCCCACGACCACCGGCAGGATCATCATGGGCGTGAGAAAGGCCGAAAACAGCAGAGATGTTCCCCGGAACCTGCGAAGGAAAAGCACGGCCAGCCCGAGGCCGAAGACGAATTCGAGACTGAGACAGACCACGGAGAGGAGAAAGGTGCGCAGCACCGCGAAGAGAAAACGCGTGTCCCAGATGAGCAGCTCGCTGTAATTCTCGAACCCGACGAACCCGGCGTCGAAGAGCGCCCCTCGCGTTGGGGACCAGTCCGTGAAGCTCATGTACAGGGCCACCAGCAGCGGCACCACGAGCACCAGCACGGACACCGCCTGCCCGGGCAGGGTGAATATCCGGCCAATGGCAGCGTTGCTGAGTGCACCCGGCGCGTTCCGGGGCTTTTTTGGGGTTGGCGTATCGTTCATGTGATCCTTTACGGGGTTCATGCCGCCGTCACCGGGCGCGCGGTGCGCCCGGTGCGGCGGTGGATTGTCAGTCGGTTCAGCTCCACTTGTCCGCGCCGCTGGCCTTCCTGATGGGCTCGGCCAGGTTCTTGGCCAGGGATATCCAGGCGCTGCGGACCTTGTCCTTGCCGATGCGGCGGGTGATGCGCTCAAAGGAGTGGGCCGCTGCGGCCAGGGCGTCCTTGGGCTTTTTGGCGCCGGTCATGCAGGCGTGCACCTGCTTGTCCAGGGCGTCCTGATACTCGAATCCGCCGGGCAGGCAGAAATCGGGCACGGTGTTGACCATGTTGTCGTACAGGGTCTTGAGGTATTCCGGGGAGTAGGTGTCGATCAACCGCTGCGTGGGCGCGAGCATGTGATTGACGCGGTAGGGGTCGGAATAGCCGCCCAGGTACGGGATGGCGTCGGCCGAGATGGTGGGCGAGGTCATCCACTGGGAATAGGCGTAGGCCAGCTCCGGGTTTTCGGAGTATTTGGAGACCGCGTAGCCGTAGCCCCAACAGAACAGGCCCGCGTAGACCTTGGTGCCGTCCTTGGTGAAGTCGGCGGGCATGACCGTGGCCGCGATCTTGCCGGTGGTGGCCGGACCGGTGGACGGGGCCTTGGAGTACTTGAAGCCAGAGGGCCAGACGATGTTCATGAAGCCTTCGCCCCGGCCAAAGGCGTTGTAGTTGGAGGACCAGGTGAAGCTGAAGGCATCGGGATGCAGGAACTCGTTCATTGCCAGCATCTCTTCGAGCACCTGGACACCTTCGTCGGAGTTGAAAGTGGGGTTCATGTCGCCGTCGAAATAGAGCACGCCCTTTGAGACGAGACGCTGCATGAACATCCACTTGACATAGTACGGCGAGCGGTATTCGAGGCTGCCGTAAAACCCGTTGGCCGGGTCGTGCATGAACTCGGCCAGGTCGCGGTACTCGGCCCAGGTGTCGGGCACGGCGAGCTTGCGGCCAAACTTGTCCTCGAACGCCTTGACCTTGGCCGCGTCCTTGAGCTTGTCGTCCCGGCACAAAAGCGTGATCTGGTCGCCGTCGTTGAGCAGGCCGGCTACGCGGCCATTGTAGAGCTGGGCATGGTGGCTGGCCGGGAAGACCACGCCATATTCCTTGTTGAAGAGCTCCGGGTCGTACTTCTCGGTCCACTCGGTCAGGTCGTAGATGACGCCGGAGTCGATCCAGTCCGGGTACGACATGGCTGTCGGCATCATCACGTCGTAGCGGCCCGTCTTGGCCACCGCCTCCTGCATGCCCTTGGTGTGGATGACCTCGTCGGGCTCCTCGATGAATTCCAGGGTGATGCCAAGCTCGTTCTTCCACTTGTCCACATAGGGGGTCATGTTGCCGATGGACCCGGTGGGGATGAGCAGGGTCAGGGTCTTTTTCTTTGCCTTGGCGGCGGCGACCTTGGCCAGTTCCCAGGCGCGGTCCTCGGCCCCTTTCATGGACGCGAACGCATTGAGCGCGCCCAGCGGGGACACGGCCACGGCGTTGGCCACCACGGCCGAGATGCCCAGGATCGACATCTTCCTGAGAAAATCCCGGCGGGACATGCCACCGGCGTCATACTCCTTCAACGCACTTTCAACATTACCATTCCTGATTTCCATAAAACACCTCATTTGGTAGACAGTTATCCAAATATATTCAAAAGCTGACACCGTCAGAACATGGCCGCCGCTCCAAAAAGTGGCGTTCATAGCCGTTTTCACAAGGATTGCCGGGACACAGCTCCATGACGCCTGCCTCGGGGTCCATGACCACGCCGAACACCGTCTGAAAGGCCGTGGTATCCGGCTCACCCGGAAAGCCGTGGGCGCAGACGCAGCGCGGGTGATTGGTGTGGTCCCTGGTCAGCTCCTTGAGCTTTTCAAGATCCAGGCTCCCCCGGTTTCGCGACAGGAAGGCGTCGGCCACCTGCTTGCGGACCATGGAACCGCCGTGGCTGAGCCAGTTGGGGGTCTCGAAGCGGCGCATCTCGTCGCCCACGAAGTGGTTGGTGTGAGCCATGGCCCCGTCGATGGGGAGCAGCTGGTAGCGGGTGGCCGAGGTCTCGGCGCAAAAAGCCACCCCCTGCCCGGCCAGCTGGTAGTTGATGCCCGAGGCGCGCGGGGAAAAGATCATGGCCCCCAGGGCGTCCCCCACCCGCTCGGCTGCCAGGGCCTTGCGCATGACAAAGGGATAGATCACGCCGTGGCGAGCATCCGTGGCCGCCACCTTGTTAATGACCGCGCCGATCCCACGCGCGTTCATGCCGCAGACCCCGAGCAGGCCGCTGAAGGTGATCACCAGCATGGCCGGGCCGTTCTGTGGAGTGATCCGCAGCAGGCAGAGATACTGGCCGTAGTATTTCTCCATGTCATAGGTCTGGCCGATGAAGGCGCGACCACCAAGGCCCGCGTCCTGCATGACGTTGAAGGTGGTGCATCCCCACAGGGAATCGGGCAGCAGGCGCGCGCCCAGCCCAGGGGCGCGAAGCTCCTCAAGTTCGAGAAAGCTGTTCAGGTAGACCACGTCCTCAAAGGGGATGCCCGCGCCGTCGGCGATGCCGCGCATCTCAAGGACCAGATCGGGTGAGAATTTTTCCATAAACCCCAGGTTCTTCATGGAGAAGGCCACCAGGGACTCACGCTCGACCTTGAGCAGGGCGTTGTTCTCCTGGTGCACCCCGGTGATGGAGGCGGCCAGCGACACGATCCGGTCCTTCATGGCCCGGCCATGGCCCAGGCCGACCTCGTATGGTGATCCGGCCAGCTCGACGACCGGGATTGCGACGGACATGTTTTCTCCTGTCGGTTGGACGCTGTTATTCGGGAGGAGACCGCGCCTAGATCAGTTCCAGGAAGTAGTCCCATTCCCAGGGGTCGACCCGGTTGTTGAATTCCGGGGTTCCGTAGTCCTCGAACTGCGCCTTGGCTGTCTCCACCTCGAATTTCTTCACTGCCAGGACCAGCTTGATGAATTCCGGGTCCAGGACCGAGTGCAGCTCGGTGTCCTGCTCAAAGGCCTCGATGGCCTCGTCCAGGGTGAAGGGCAGCCTTGGCAGGTCGTCGCGCTCGTAGGCGATGCCCGTGACCGGGGCGGGCAGCTCCGGGGCCGAGCGGATGCCCTCGAGCCCGGAGGCCAGGGTGCTCAGGGCCAGCAGATACGGATTAGTGCCGCCGCAGGCCAGGCGGTTTTCGAAATGGGTGCTCTCGCCCCGACATCCCTTGAGCCGGATGCCCACGGTGCGGTTTTCCATGCCCCAGGTGGCGCTGTGCGGGGCAAAGGAGTTGACGCGGTAGCGCTTGTAGCAGTTGATGGTCGGCGCGGTGAACACCGAGTTGGCGCGGGCATGCTTGAGCATGCCGGCCAGAAAGTTCCGGGCCAGTGGCGACAGGCCGAACTCGCCCTCAGGGTCGTTGAAGGCGTTCTTCCCGGTCTTCTTGTCGATGAGGCTGATGTGAAAGTGCGAGCCTGACGCGCTGGAATCGATGAAAGGCTTGGTCAGCCAGGTGGCGATGTACCCGTGCTGGAGCGAAATTTCCTTGGCCCCCATTTTGTAGAGGAAAGCGGTGTCCGCCGCGGCCAGGCCGTCCTGGTAGTGCAGGTTGATCTCCTGCTGGCCCGGCCCGTGCTCCGAATTCTGGGTGATGATGCGCACACCAGCCTGATCCATCTTGCGCATCAGGTCATAGGTGTAGTTGATGTCGAAGTTGTTCTTGAGGGTCACGAAGATGGGCTGGCCGCCGTACACGGGCTTGCGCGTCTCTCGGTCGAGCACATAGAACTCGAACTCGTAGCCCAGGCGGCAGATGTAGCCCATGGCGTCAAAGGCATCGATGATCTTCCTGAGCAGCAGCCGGGGCGAGGCCATGGCGGGCCTGCCGTCGTACCAGTAGGGGTCCACCGTGATGTTGGCCGTGTTGGGCACCCAGGGCAGCACGGTGAAGGTGGACAGGTCCGGCACGGTGCAGTGGTCCTCAAAGGCCACTTCCTCGGCATACCCCGTGCCCTTGGGGACCATGGACTGGATGTCCAGGCCCAACAGACCGCCGTAGAAATTCAGTCCGTTCTTCATATAATCCATGAAAAAGCCGACCGGGACGGTCTTGCTGCGGGATACCCCGTGCAGGTCGGACTGTTCGAAACGGACAAAATGAATGTCATGATCCCTGATTTGCTTTTCGATGCTGTCAATGGACTGGGTTTTTGGCAGGCTCATGGGCGAATCTTCCTTTTTTTGGCAATATCAGAACTTTTTGCCATGGTCTTTTATTGGAAATTATCATAATCGCAATTTTATCATCACTATCAATTGTCGTGCCACCTTTGGCCTTTTTATAAAAAGTCGTTTAAATACAATCATTTGTGACAATATTGTCGATGGACGCCACTTCGCGGGCTCCCGACGCAGGCCTCTCGTTTATAATATTCGAGAATCATTTTATTAAAAAATAGAATGACACACAGGCAGGGTTATAGTAAAATGCTCTTTAAAAACAGCCTATTGATTGGTTGTATTTTGCTATTGAAAATCAGCGAATATGGGCCTAATATTACGGTGCATGAAAAATGTAAAAAAATGTCAATTCAAGAATCCTGTCGCGGGCTTTCCCCAGACATCACTTTTCCGGCGCTATGCCGAGGGAAGCTCCCACGCCCTCGCCCTTGTGGACCGCGATGGGGCCGTGGCCTACGCCAACCAGGCCTTTGACCGGCTCGCTGCGCGTCTGTCCAAGCTCCCCCAAGCTGAAGGCCGCGCGGCACAGGGGCGCGGGCTATCCGCACCATTTGTGGCCGCCTTGAAGGAAATTTGGGGGCAAGTGGGCAGAGATGTGCAGGAGTGCCGTTTTCCGCTGAACGGGGAGGACGGGCTTGTCTGCCGCCTTGTTCCTCTGAAGCCGGAGGAACTGGTGATCGTGGAGTTGGAGACCAGTACGGACACGGCGTCCCTCAAGGACGCCTTGCGCGCAGAGCGGATGCTGCGCCGCCAGTCAGACTTGCTGCGCGAGCGGGGGCGCAGGCTGATCTTCGATGTCATCGACGAGTTGCCTGTCTTCGTGTACATGCAGCGGCCCGACTACACCGTGGCCTATGCCAACAAGAAGACCATCACGTTTTACGGCCATACCGAGGGAAGGCGATGCTACGAGGTGTTCGGAGGGCGCAGCACCCCTTGTCCGCAGTGCCCGACCTTCACGGTCTTTGCGACCGGCAGGCCCGTGGATTGGCAGTTCACGGACAACGACGGCCGGACTTTCCACATCTACGACTATCCCTTTGAAGACGAGAACGGCGAGCCCCTGGTCATGGAATTGGGCGTGGACATCACCGAGTTGAAGCGCGTGGAGAGGGAGCTTTTCCAGGCCCAGAAGATGCGGGCCATCGGCGTGCTGGCAGGCGGCATCGCCCACGACCTCAACAACAACCTTGTGCCGATAATCTTCAATATCGACCATGTGCAAGGCAAATCAACGGACACGGCCATGGCCGCCCCGCTGGCCGAAGCGCTGCGGGCCGCCTACAAGGCCGCCGAGCTGGTGGAACAGGTGCTGGAGTACAGCCGCCAACAGGACGTGTCCCGCTCGCCGCTCCACCTGACTCCGCTGGCCAGGGAGAATCTGGCCCTGCTCCAGGCCTCGCTGCCCGGACATATCAGGCTGACCGTGAACTCTTCGGCGGACCAGGATTGCGTCCTGGCCAACCCCTCGCAGATCCAGCAGTTGCTGCTCAATCTCTGCCGCAACGCGGTGCAGGCCATGCCCGATGGCGGCATCTTGTCCGTTTCCATCACCAATCTGCACCTTTCGTCGCAAAAGGACGCTCCGCACCTCGGACTAGGGCTGGGCAGCCATGTGGTGCTGCAGGTGGCCGACACGGGATGCGGCATCGAGTCCGAGGCTGTGGAGCGCATCTTCGAGCCCTTCTACACCAGCAAGAAGAAGAGCGGCGGCACCGGCATGGGGCTGGCCGTGGTCCACGCCATCACCAGTTGCAACGGCGGCTCCATCCACGTGGACAGTGTGCCGGGTTCGGGTACGGTGTTCACGGTCTATCTGCCCTGTGCCGCGCCTGCGGCCAGTCCAGCCGTCGAGGAGCCGCGACAGGCGTCTCGGACCACAGGCCGCCTGCTGCTGGTGGACGACGACCACGGCGCGCTCCAGGCCATGCGGCGGGTCCTGCGCGACGCGGGCTATGAAGTCTTCACGGCTGACAGCGGACAGGAAGGACTCAAGGAATACTTCCACGCCAGGGGGCAGTACGATCTGGTGCTCACCGATCAATCCATGCCCGACATGACCGGCCTGGAGCTGGCCGCACGCATCCTTGAGCACGACGGCGGAGCCAGGATCATCATCTGCACGGGCCATGTGGAGCCGCAACTGGAGGCCCAGGCCGCCGGAGCAGGCGTGGCCGGGTTTGTCATGAAGCCCATGTCGCCCAGAGTCCTGGTGGAAAACGTCCGAAAATACTGCTCGTAGGGAACTCCATGGCCAGAATACTCGTAATCGACGACGACGAACTCATCCGCAGCAGCCTCTTCCGGTGCTTCGACGACATGGGCCACGAGGTCGCCATGGCCGAAAACCTGGCATCAGGCATCGCCCTGGCGCAAACCGGAGTCGATGTCATCTACCTCGACCTTCACCTGCCCGACGGGGACGGCCACAAGGCCATCAACGATCTGACGGCCACCCCGGGCCAGCCGGAGATCATCGTGCTCACGGGACAGCTCGACAGCTTTGGGGCGCAGGAGACTCTGGCCAGCGGAGCCTGGGACTACATCAGAAAACCCGCATCCCCGTCCAGCATACGAGCTTCGCTGACCAGCGCTCTGGGCTATCGGGAGGACCGGTGCGCCACTGCCGCGCCCCGGCCAGCCTTCGACGCCTGCGGCATCATCGGCGACGATCCAGCCATGCAGCGGGCCAAGCAACTCCTCGCCCGAGCGGCGGGCAGTGAAGCCAGCGTCCTTCTTCTTGGCGAAACCGGAGTAGGCAAGGAACTGGCCGCTCACGCCATCCACGCCAACAGCCAGCGCAAGGGTGCGCCCTTTGTGGTGGTGGACTGCTCGAACCTGACCGAGAGCCTGCTTGAAAGCATCCTCTACGGCCACGTCAAAGGTGCCTTCACTGGCGCTCACATCAACCACAAGGGCCTTGTGGCCGAGGCTGACGGCGGCACGCTCTTCCTGGACGAGGTCGGCGAGCTGCCCGCCTCGTTGCAGAAATCCTTCCTGCGTGTGCTTCAGGAGCGCCGTTTCCGCTCAGTGGGGTCCGGGCGGGAACAAGAGAGCGATTTTCGCCTCGTAGCCGCTACCAATCGCGACCTGGAGGCCATGACCAGGGCAGGAACCTTCCGCAACGATCTGCTCTTCCGGCTACGCACGGTGGAAATCTCTCTGCCCCCCCTTCGCGAGCGCGGCAACGATCTGATCCACCTCGCGGCCTATTTCGCCAAGCGTTCATGCCACCGCTACGCCCTGCCACCCAAGAAGCTCTCCAAACAACTGACCTCCATCCTAACCGCGTACCCCTGGCCGGGGAACGTGCGCGAACTCGGCAATGTCATGGAGGCGGCGGTGATCGAGGCCGACCAGGACCCCGCACTGTACCCCAAACACCTGCCCAGCCATGTCCGCATGTCCTCCCTGGACCGAGGCAGACGCAAGCCCGTTGTCAAGACACCCGCCCCCAAGGAGGACGGTCCCGTTCTCGCCTATGCGACATACAAGGCCGTGCGCGACCAAGCCTACTTCCGGCACCTAATGGAGGTCTGCGATCACGACGTGACCAGAGCCAGCCAGCTCTCTGGCCTAAGTGTGCCGAGCATCTACCGTCATCTCGGACTGGCAGGAATAGCCACCAGGAGCAGGGGACAGGGCTGATGTCCGGCCCACAAACCAGTGGGCCCATGTGGCCAGTTGGCCACACACAGCCGGGTTGACGCTCCCGCGTTTCTTATGCGCGGCTTGGCTTCATTCAAGGGAATAAACCCTTGCCCCGGACCTCGCATGGAGGGGACACAATCAGCCAACCGGTATTGATAGCAGACATTCCACCAAAGGGCAGTGCACATGACCAACTTCTCCGCCACTGCGGCCAACATCTGGCCCCTCTGGCTCTCGCTCAATCAGTTTGAAGACTCTCTATACATCAAGACTATCAGAAAAGAGCCCGGAAATCTGCTGTGGCCTCTTCAAGCTCGCGCCGACATGGTGAGTCTTCCTCGCAGTTGGCGAGGACAAAATCAGCAGTAGCCAGCACTTTCTGCCAACGGGGTTTTTGGGGGAGCAGCTCTGGGTCAAGATACTTGTCCAGCGTTTGAGTTCTGAAATATCCATCCCGTTCCATATACACATTCCACAAGCCGGACTGTTCAGCCATGTCTGCCTTGGCAGTGCCGGTCGAAGCTGTCCAACAGTCCACGGCCAGCTTCACGACAGTGACAGACATGGAACGTTTAGTCTGCATATTGGTGTGAGAGCCAAGCCGTGAACAAAGACCTGTCAAAAGTTCATCGATTGCCTTCACATTCTCCAACACTTGCTGCCGACTTTCGAAATCACTCGAATCCAGCGAGAGCATCGTCTCTTCCAAACGCAGAAACCGCTGTCGGTCTTCGCTCAACTCGCGGATCAATTTCGAAGAAAGAACCCCACCACCATCTGTATTCCATGCTTTTGCAGAGTACACAGACAACAAACACAGTGTCTCTTCCTCAAGCTCAACCACGTTGCACCAAATGGAGGTATCGAAACTCTCACCACCGGAAACAAGAGAAACCGTGTCAAACAGTACCGGACTTCCGTCTCTGTCGGACGCGCCTGCTACGAAACCCAGAAGCTCTGCTGCACACTGTTCTTCAGGGGCAACCATGATGGATGTCAAAGGATGTCCGAGGAGGGAATCACCGTCTCCTCCGACAAGAGTTCTGAACGATTGATTGCAAAAGGCGATTTCACTGCTCACATTCACGCCAACAATTGCATCGTCCAGAGAATCGAGAATCTTGGCCAAACGCGCCTGCATGAAGCGAAGGCCACTCTCTGTTTTCCTGCGCAGATCCAATTCGCGTTTGAGTTCAAGATTCTCTTCCAAAATCTCGTATGCCGCCTTCAGTTTGATCTGAAGTGCCACACGAGCCCCGAGTTCTTCCCTGGCAAATGGCTTGGTGAGATAGTCATTGGCTCCGGCAGAAAACCCTTCCACAATATCTTCAACACGGTTCTTCACTGTCAGCAGGACTATGGGCAGGACTGAAGCCTGATATGTCTTGCGCAACTCCCGGCAGACGGCATAGCCGCTCATGTCAGGCATCATCACATCAAGCAAAACCATGTCCGGTTGATCGCCGTCCTCAAGCATGCGCAAGGCCATTGCACCATTTGCGGCAGTGCGGAAGGAGATCCCTTCAATATTCAATATAGCTGCAACAACCTGCAAATTAACCGGTTCGTCGTCCACCACCAGCACTTGATATTTTCCGCCGGCAACCCCCGTATCGCGCAGCAAGAGATCAGCGGGAATGACAGGAGGCAAGTCCTCGGTCAAAGGTGTTCCTCTTGGGATCAGAGAAGGTGTGGAAGGGGTGCTTGAATGGACGGAGTGCTCAACCAGATCCAACGCACAACCTACTGCCAGGGGAAGCGTGAAATAAAAGCTGCTCCCCACCCCCATTTCTGACTTAACATCAAGCACGCCACCGTGCAGTTCAACAAGATAGCGGGAAATGGAGAGTCCCAGCCCGGTACCGCCGGCGCTGGAATACGACCCTTGCTCATAGGCATTGAAGATTCTTGCCTGATCCTCAGCGGCTATTCCACATCCTGTGTCTGTGACAGCGATTTCGACCCGGTCACCCAAATTGGTCGCTGCAATCGAAATGCGCCCACTCGCCGTTGACTTGAGACTGTTTCCGATCAAATTGAACAACACTTGCTCAAGACGATCAGGGTCAGCCACGACATCTGGAAAATCTGCCGGGACATCATTGGCAAGTATTGTTTTTCCTCCTCGGTTCAATGCCTGGGCCAAAGCCAAAACGCGTTGCGCCGAAGCGTAGAGATTCACTACCTCCAATCTCAGGGCAATGTCCTGATTCTTCAATCGAGACAAATCCAACACATCATTGATAAGCTTGGAAAGGCGTTTCCCGCTATGCGCGATGACATTCAGATGGGCAGCGACGGTCCTGGACACTCCGCCTGCGGTTCCGGCAACCAGGGATTCCGCAATGCCGACCATGCCGGCAAGAGGCGTCTTCAGCTCGTGTGTGGTGTTGGCCAGGAATTCATCTTTCAGCTTGTCAAGTTGTAGAAGGCGAATGTTCTTCTGCTCCAACTCTTTGGAAAGAATTTCCGTCTTGGTGAGTGCGGTGGAAAAACGGAATGCGAGGTAAAACGCATATGAGAAAATGAAGAAAAGCACTCCCACTGGACGGAGAGATGCGACATCAATAATATTCAGGTCAAAAAACATGTCATCCAGTTCCGCGAGCCCAAGGGCCAGATACCCTAACAAAAGTATGGAAACACCCTTCTCCTTGTGCAGCAAGTCTATAGAGTAACATACAAACATGTACAAAAGAGCAATCCCGCTCATGATGCAATAGATGAGAAGGACTACATCATACGCATTGGGCGGAGTCAGAAGAATATAGATCATGTATGCCAAGGCGATGCCCAAATACACCCGCTCTACGGCCTTTCCGTATTTTTTGGGAAACAAACTGTGGTAAAACAGCAGCATCAACGGGATTGTCACCCCATAGGGCAAGAGGGAAAGGTTTATGTACCACCCCCATGGAATTGACGGGGCGAAAACCGTCATCAAAAAACCGGAAGACGGGCTGAAGAGGATCGCCATGCACCAGAACAGGCTGAACAGCCCGAAATACAGATTTTCCTTGCTCGAACGGCGCATATAGAAAAGGACGATGTGGAGAATGCTCAGGCAAAACAAAGCTCCGGCCATGCTCGCCCCAAGCAGTCTGGGTGTGCTGTAAAATTCGTCAATTTGTTGAGACGAACCAAGCAATACGTCGCCGTTCAACCCGCCCTGCACATTGTGGTGATTGGAAACCAGAAGCATGATTTCCATAAGCCGCGTGGGCTTCGGCGACTCTGCAATTACATAGTGTGCTCTGGGCTCTTCAGTCTGTGCATCAGAACCGACCACCCCACTGGCCGCCATTCTTGAACCATTGATCCAAATCTCACAGACTGACATGCTCCCAGCCACCAACACAGCCATCTGTTCAGGATGGTTGTTCGGCATGCGAATCTGCAGACGGTAAACCGCACTCCCCGTGGGAGACAATTCCACCCCCGCGGCGGTTCGCCCATGCCACAGGTGCGGAACGGAGAAATAATCTTTTTTTCCGGTGTTGTTCGCAAAACTCACTGGGTCAGCGTCTGTCCACCCAAATTCCCAGTCACCGAAAAGCCGCACCGGTCCGCTGGCATTGAAATCCCACGAAGACAAATCAATGACACCATCCACAACCTTCGGGGTCTGATTTTCAGAAGAGCACCCGGCAAGTGTAAGTGCCATGCTCATGAAGAACAGGAGAAAGTACATTGAGCGCAGGCGCGAGTTCATTGCAGGCAGCATCATGAATTGTCTCTGGGATAATCAGTTGTTGTTTCTCTATTGTATGATTAGGTGACATTCAAACACAATAAAGTCCATCCATTTAACACGTGGCCGTGGAAGCAGCGCTGAACACGGTGAACGCGCGACTGGGCAGTTGAAAAATGCTCCATACTTGGAGGCGAGGCAAAGTAGTTTTCTTTGACTATGAAAAATGAAGAAAAAAAGAGTTGTTCCTCTCTTGGACTGCTTGGTTATTGACAGTTATGGCATTTACGTTGTCAATGACGGCTGATTGTTATTGTGCAAGGGCATCAAGCAGGAACGTAGACATCGTTTGCCGGGCCTCTTTGCCTTCCGGCAGGTCAGGCATCAGGTCGAAGCCGTGGAACATTTCGTCCCAAATCTGAAGCTCAACTACAACCCCGGCCCGTTGCATCACTCGACTGAGACGCACGCTGTTGCTCAGGAAAAGGTCGCGGGTTCCAGAGATGATCATTGTCGAAGGAAAGCCTGTGTAGTCGCCATATACGGGCGACAAGAGGGGCTGCCTGGGGTCATTCCCGCCAGCATAACTTGCCGCGAAATACTCAATATTCCCTTCCCACTTCAGGATCGGGTCGCGCCCTTCGTTGGCGTAATAACTGTCGCCGGTCCGCGTGAGGTCGGACCAGGGAGAAAACAATCCTACGGCTTTGGGAAGGGGCAACCCGTTGTCACGCGCGCTGAGTAGCGTGGCGAGAACGAGGCCGCCTCCTGCGGAGCCGCCCAACATGACCGTGTCTTGCGGGTCGAACTCCTGCACCAGCTCTTCATAGACGGCCAGACATTGGCGCAAGGCTTCCGGGAAGGGGTGTTCCGGCGCCAATCGGTATTCAATGGAAAAGACACGGAGTCCCAAGGCACTGCTCATGAGGACGGCAGAGGCATCAAGCGCCGACTTCAGAGCATAGCCGCCTCCGTGAATATACATGGCCATTTTTCCGTCATTGGATTTGGCATATCCCCTGGGTGTGATGACGAGCACCCTCACCCCGTGAATGACTCGTTCCTGCGTGAAAAACCCCAGAGAGTTCTGGAGGGCGTTCAAGGATTCTTCTTCTGCTACGGCCTGCTGTTTTCGCATTTGCCGTGCTCGTTCTGGAGTCAGCGGTCCATCCAGAGTCAGAGGGCGGTTGGCGGCAATGAATGCTCTGGCTTGAGGGCTGATGTGATCCATTGCATCATTGGATAGCATGCTGGTGGATGGACTTGCTAGCGCCCCCCGTGGTTCGTCAGGGCCGAGCGCTCCCTGGACCCACCAAAACAGAAAAAGCCCTGCCGTGAGGAGTATCAGTGCATATAAGGCTCTCTTGATCTGCATTGCTTTGATCCAATCATAATTTTTCGCACTTGAAAGCGCAGCAGTCCCACTACAACACATTTTAATTATTGATTTTATTAACTAAGCACCAGCGCGCAAATGCTGTCAAGAAATGTTGACGTGAAAAACGTGAACTTAAGGAAGAGCGGCCTGCGGAGACGAAGTAACTTCTCCTGTTTTTTCATGAAGTAAGAAAAATTGCCGGAGACTCGATATGTTTCCAGTTGGGCTTAACCACCCCGAACCGCCGATTTGGACAGCCGACTGCGATCGCCGACTACATCTGGCGACGCAGCGTTGCACATAAGAGCATGACGACACTTTTTCCAGAGGAGCGCAAGCGCAACGGCTGTGGAATTCTTGGTGAAGAGTTCGCCTATGCCGAAAGAGGCATGGAGGGCAGAGTCAAGCTTTCCGAGACCACCTCTCTGAACAACCCGACCATGGCTCGACACGTGGATTTGGAAAAAATAGTGTGTTGTCGGCTCGGTGCGTATCTTCACTTGGATTCACACGGAATAAAATTGACGAAGGAATCATAAAGCCGTCTAGTTCATGTGTGGGACTGAATCCCCTTGCCTCGGGGCGTTGTATGGTAATTTTTTGCAGCCCGGCAACCGTATTACACAGCGAATTAACCGGAGGGAAAATGCGTAGTTCAAATTTGAAGAGCATAAGGTGTTTTGCTCAAGTCATACTCGCGTGCGGCGTGTTGTTTTTTGCTTGTGTAGGTAATTTGCATGCAGAGACTTTTGTCGACAACAAGGACGGCACGGTCACGGATACGATGTCAGGATTGATGTGGTCCCAAAAGGCAACCCCATACGAGTATATGAAGTGGGATCAAGCTCTGGCGGCTGTATCCTCCTGCAGCTTGGGCGGCAAAGGCGGATGGCGGCTTCCAACAAAAGATGAGCTTGTGGAGCTTTATTCCCATATGGGCAGCGGCAGCCATCCATTTGACATGCGATACCCTGATACCATCCCTCATTGGTCGAGCACTGTTTCGCAATATGATCCGTGGAAGGAGTACTATCGCAACTACACAGTGTATATGAAGACCGGGGAAGTGAAAACATATGCCCGTGAAGGCACGTACTCCTATATATGGCCGGTGCGTAACGCGAATTAGGTTGTATCCCTATCCGTGGTTTCAGTCGTACGTGTCCAATTGCTGAACTCCGTCCAAAAAGTCCACGGTTGCTCGAATTGGCAGTTGGGAAAGAGTGCAAAATGCTTTTCGAGGTGTATTATGAATGGAATACGATGTCTTATCATTGTGTGTCTGCTCTTTCTTGGTGCTGTGACGGCCCATGCTGATGACGGGGTTGCCATCGAAGTGGTCAACAAGACAGGCAAGGAGCTGACCGTTCGGCTCTCAACGAGTTCCTGGGATGGGAAACGGGAAATCAGCCGAGTTGTGGCGAAAGACGGGACAGTACGTTTTTCCAAAAGTGAGACCACGCACAAGGAAGGCGCTTTGGTTCCTAAGTGGGAGATAACGTTTCATGACACATGCGAGTACATCATTCTGTCAAACAATGGGCAATGTCCTGTTCAGGTCGGGAAGTCCAGTTGCGCTTCAATCTCGGAGGAGGGGGACTCCTGCTCGCTTCGATTTGTCGTAGTAGAGTAAGGGCTTATCATACTTGTTCATTCTACATTTCGAGGAGGATCACCATGAAAGGAATAGCGTCATTTTTGGCAGTTGTAGCTCTGGCAGGGGTGTTGATCTCTGTTCCAGCGTGGGCGGGTGACACAGATCCTGCCGGAAGCAGATTAAGGAGTGTCATCGAGGATTATCTCTCGAATGCGCCTGCTTCGGACCAGAAAGCCAACAAAATCAAAGAGGCTGGCTTGCAAAATGCAGCCTCCAGCCCTGGGCTCGTCGAGCTCATCTGCGGAGTCGAGATGGCTTCCCTTGTGGGGTATGCCATATGGGAAAACCGACTGGGGCTTGAGCCCTGTTACAAGTCAATCGGAATGAGTAATTACCAGTACTGTGTTGTCTACACAAAAAATGCCGAGCATTTTAGCTGGTCCCCTTCGGCCATGACCGCCAAGGGATGCCCTTCGCAGTAGACTGGATGGTTACGTGGCTTTGGGAGTTCCCGGACGAATGGTGTCCGGGAACTCCTTTTGTCTGTGGAAGATTGTCTGTTTTGCATAGGTTCATTCGCATCTTTCCGTTTCGTCTCTCCCTACTCGCCGCTTGTCCAGATACTGACTATTGTGAACAAATTTAAAACATTGCCACACAGTTCACGTGAATTCACGTTGAATGGAATTGACAATTCCATGCGTGTTGCAGAGTTTGGTATCTATCTGAAATGTTTGTCTCTCTGAAGAAAATTAGTCTGAACCGGCAAGTCTTGGTCTTAGCAGGTCGTTGAAATAGTCGGAACGCGCAGGCTGTTCAAAAATGGTGAGATGCTAGGCGCGAAAAAAGTTCAAGGCCGAAGCGTACTTCCTGTACGAGAGGGTTTGAACTTTTTGAAGCAACGACGCAGATCGCCGTTTTTCAACAGCCTGTTAGGCCGGTGCGGCAACCCCCCTGTGTTCCTGATGTGTTTGAGGAGAAGCCTTTGAGAGAATATCAGCGGTCAGTGTGGATCATTGTCGGCTGCATGTTCATGGTGGCGTATGGGGGGCAATCTCAGGCTGCAAGCGTCCCGGACAACGCGGAACCGACGGTGCTTCAACTGAGCATGGGTGAAGTTGTCGGGCTGACTTTGCGGAACAATCTGAATGTGCAGACCACCTATTTGAGCCGGGTTCTTGAAAAATTCGGCATTGAGCAGGCAGAAGCCAAGTTTGAACCCAATGTCAACATCGACGGAACGGTCAATCTTGAAACCATTGAGAGGAACAAGCGAATGCGGGGGGATGCCCAAAAAGCGTCCTCGACCACCAAGGAGGCCGGAGCCAAGGCAACGGTGGACCAGAAGGTGCCGACAGGCGCAACCCTGACATTCACTTGGGACAATACGTATAAGGACAATAGCGATGGTTCCCTTTCCTACAACAGCGCTTCCGGGAGTGTCGATCGCAGCAACAGCAAGTCTGGCGGGCACACGTCTTCCTGGGGCATAGATCTCACCCAGCCGCTCCTCAAGGGTGGGGGTATCGACTACAACATGGCCTCCGTCCGACTTGCCCGTATCCAGGAGCAGCGGAACATATTGAATCTGCGCGACACATTGAGCGCTTTGATCAATGAAGGCGTGAACTATTTTTTCACCTTTGTTCAGGCAAAGGAAAATCTGGCGATTCAGGAACAGGCGCTCGGTCGATCCAAACGGCTGCTGGAGACCAATCGTCTCAAGATGACGTTGGGGCGCATGTCGCAGAGTGACGTAATTCAGGCCGAAGCCGACGAAGCGTCGCAGGAACTGTCCTTGGAGCAAACTCGAAACAGTTATGACGATGCCAGACGTAACCTACTCAACTTTCTGAACCTTGATCCGAATATAGTCATTGAGCCGGTGAAAGAGGATTATCCGATAATCACACCGGATTTGGACGCCTGCATGGTTGTCGCCGTGAAGAACAATCAGTCTTATCTGGATAAGGTTTTTGCTGTAACCGAAGCGGAAACGCGCTTCATGATGACTGAGAACGAGCGCATGTGGGATCTGTCGCTCAAAAGTGGATACGGCGAGGCGTATTCCAATGACAACCCCGGTTACAACCATACCGATACCGAGTTCAAAGCCGGCATAGAGCTCAGCGCCCCCATCAACTTATGGGGCGCGGACTACCTGGATAGAAAACAGGTGCTCCTGCAGGCTGTTGCAGATAAGCGGCGCGCGAAAATTGATTTGGAAAAGGCTGAAACAGATCTGCAAACCACGGTCGCAAATACGGTTCGCAATGTGAATATGCGGCTCAAGTTCATCTCGCTGGCGAAACGCAATACCGAACTCAAGGCTTTGCAGTTGCAGAATGAAAACACCAAACTCATGACAGGGCGTTCCACCAATTTCCAGGTGGTCACCTATCAGGACCAGTTGGTCCAGGCGCAACAGGATGAAGTTGCCAGCTCCATCGCCTATCTTCAGTCCCTTTTGGAGTTGGATCAATTGCTCGGCACTACCATGGACACGTGGAAAATCGAGTTCAAACAGAACGATGCCGCGTTGGAAAAAGAGTTGAATGACGAGGTCAGACCGCTCATATGGACATGGTGGTAAGCATGGCAATACAGTGGGAAAGAATTTTTACTGACAGTATCCTGCGACACATGAACGACGGGGTCGTGGTCCTCAATGCCGAAGGGGTGATTGTCGGTGGAAATCCGGCAGCTTCTTCCATGATGGCGATCAATATGGACGATGGCAATCTGACTCTTGCCAGAATCACCCTTGAGCGAGAAGGCAACGATGCCTTTTTGCAAGTCCTGTTGGACTCTGTCTACGAAAGAACCGCTATTCATAACAGACTCGTCGACTATGTCCGCCCGGATGGCACCGCTCTTCCCCTTGCTGTGACAGCATCCCATTTGCGCAATGAGTCCGGAAAAATCGAGGGAGCATTCCTGGTCCTGCGTGATGCAACGGAGATGGAGGAACTCAAGGCGAACGAACGTTCGCTCAATGAGGAGCTGAAAGCCGCCCTGCGGCAGGCCGATGAAAATGGGAGAGCGTTGGAAGCGGCTCTGCATCAGGGGCTGAGAATACGCAACTGGCTGTCTGCCGCCATTCTCATCCTGTTCCTCGGCCTCGGGAGTTTTCACTGGTTCGGCAGTTCGCTCATGGAGGTTCAAGGGGCGTCGATTGCAGGACGAAGTGGCGAGAGCGAGCCGCAGAATTCCATGGTTGTCAACGCGCGGCCCGTGACGCGAACCATCTCTCTTTCCGGGATTGTGGCGCCATTGGAGGAGGTCACCTTGGCGGCTCCGTTCCAGGGCAAGATTCAGAGCAAGCAGTTCTTCTATGGCGACAGCGTTGAGCGAGGGCAGACCTTGCTTGTCCTGGATACCGCCGAGATGGTCGCCAAGGTCCGGGAGGCGCGCGCTGAATACATCAAGGCCAAGAAAAAGACTCTTGAGCTTGAGGGGTGGGAGAAAACTCCCGACGTTTCCAAGGCGAAACGCTCTTTGAATCAGGCCAAAGGGCTGCTCAGACAGGCAGAGAACAAGGCTTCCGAAGACAAGACGTTGTATGAACAGGGGATCATACCCAAAAGTGAGTATGACTCTTCCGTGCAGGATGTCGGCGACAAGAAAATGCAATACTTTTCAAGCCTTGAAAGCCTTCAGTCGACCCTGGGCAAAGGGGATGCCGAGTACCTTGAAATCGCCCGCATGGAACTGGACAATGCCGAGGCAAAGATGAAGGCCGCCGAGGAGAAACTGGAACAGGCGGAAATCAAGGCTCCGGTTTCAGGGATAGCCATCCGGCCAAGCGCAAAGGACAAGGACGCGAAGAATGTCGAGACCGGGATGTCTGTGGCTGAGGGACAGGCCCTTCTCTCCATTGGCAGCCTCGAAGGGCTTTCCATCACTACCGAAGTAGACGAACTGGATATCAACAGCCTTGAAAAAGGGCAGCCTGTGCTCGTGTCAGGCGATGCCTTTCCTGATATTCAGCTCAAAGGGCTTATTGCGCAGATATCCTCGCAAGCCAACGAGGGACAGGTTCCGACCTTTACCACGACCATACGGCTGCGCGACCTCCCTGACGATGTCGGGAAGCAGGTGCGCCTGGGCATGACTGCCAACATGCAGGTTCAGACCTACTCCAATCCGGAGGCGCTGCTTGTGCCCTTGACGGCTGTGCATCGATCCGGGGAGGGCATCAGCGTTCATGTGGTGGAGGCAGACGGATCGGTCAGGGAAACAATGGTGGAAACCGGGGATACGACCTTGACCGAGGTTGAAATCGTTTCCGGCCTCAAACCAGGTGCGACCATCCTCATTGGTCCGACAATCTCGGGTCAGCCGTGATAGATCTGAGGGATATTCACAAATCGTATCGCCTTGGGGCAATGAATGTCGAAATCTTGAAAGGGGTGGACTTGCGCGTGGACCAGGGAGAGATGCTCGCCGTTGTCGGGGCATCCGGATGTGGCAAGAGCACTCTCATGAACATCCTTGGATTTTTGGATCAACCCACTTCCGGAGCCTATTACTTTGAGGGGCGTTCGGCTGAGGGACTTTCAGACAATGAGCTGTCGCGCATTCGAAACAGACGGATCGGGTTTGTCTTCCAGCAGTTCAATCTGCTGCCAAAGCTGACGGCCCTCAATAACGTCTGCCTCCCTTTGCTGTACAGGGGAATCCCGACGAAGGAGCGGAAGGAGCAGGGGCGGGAGATGCTTTCCAAGGTGGGGATGAGTGACAGGGAGAGCCACCGGCCCGGCGAGTTGTCCGGCGGGCAGCAGCAGCGGGTTGCCATAGCCCGAGCCTTGTGCGGCAGCCCTTCGCTTATTCTGGCGGATGAACCCACCGGGGCGCTGGACTCTGTTACCAGTTCCGAGATCATGGATTTATTCCTTTCATTGAACGGCAATGAAGGCATTACCGTCATCATCATTACCCATGATCCGGGACGCGCCAGATTGTGCGGGCGGTCTGTCCGCATGTTGGATGGATTGGTGGAGCCGCAATGATTCTCACTGAAAACATAGTGGAATCAGTGCGTTCGTTGTGGAGCGCCAAGCAACGCTCGCTCCTTGCCTTGATCGGCATTGTCATCGGCATCGGTTCTGTCATTGCCATGGTGACGGTCGGGCAGATCGTCGAAAATGAAGCTGTCCGTCAGTTTCGTGAGATGGGCACGGATATCTGTCTGGTTCGTTTGGCCGGGCAGGGAGAGGCGCGTTCCCGGAACAAGGGGATGGACCTCGAAGTGATTCATCGCATCCCCGGGCAATGCTCGACCATCAAGTCGGTTGCCCCCTATGTTTCCCTGTATTCCAGACTCACCCATGGCGGCCAAAGGGTTTCCTCTCCAGGGCTGGGGGTGACCGGTGAATTCATGGACATATTCAAGGTGCCCATTGTGGCTGGGCGGTTTATCTCGAACCTTGATGGATATGCGAATTTTTGTGTCCTGGGCAGCACCAAGGCCCGCTGGCTGGCAGAGATGGGCGTGCAAGATCCTGTCGGCAGTGAGGTCGTGTTTGCCGACAGAGTGTTTACCGTGATCGGTGTTGCCGGAGCGGTCCCATCGGGGACGTTCAGTCCCTATGAGATCAACGAAGGCGTCATGGTGCCCATCAGTGCTGCCATGCGTCATTCGGATCGACCTCAAATCAATGTGTTCGGCGCTCGAATGGTCGGCAATGGGATCAGCAGTCAGGCCGAGACCCAGCTGAAGGAGTATTTCCAATACGCTTCCCGGCAGAATGTGCGCATGACCAGCGCCGAGGAACTGGTGGCCCAGATGGATCGGCAAATGCGGATGTTCACGTTGTTGCTGGGCGCCATCGGATCGATCTCGCTCATTGTCGGTGGTGTGGGTGTCATGAACGTCATGTTGGTTTCGGTTTCCGAGCGGCGCAAGGAGATCGGCATTCGCCGGGCCATCGGGGCGGAACAGAGTGACATTCAGCTGCAATTCTTGGTCGAATCCGTGCTGTTGTCATTCATCGGCGGTGTTGTCGGGTTGGGTCTCGGGGTTGGCACTGTGGCCATTATCTGCCGTTTTACCGGATGGGAATTTTTTGTTTCCCAGATTGCCGCAATCCTCGGAGTCGGTGTTTCAGCGGCTGTCGGCATGTTCTTCGGGTATTACCCGGCCCGGCAGGCATCCCGCATGAATCCCATTGACGCCCTTCGGGCATAATAAGTCATCATTTCAAGCTGTTAATGAATCATTTCACGTCATTTCACGTGAAATGGTCGTGACTTGTGCGTGTTTTCCGACACAGTGGGTTGATCATGTCGGCAATTCATGCGGAGTCAGCCAATTCGAATGGGAATTGGCGCTGTCCCAAAGGCATGCCCAAGCAGGAGAGGTACCAATGCGTCATTTGAGTGTTTCTGAGAAATGGCTTGTTCCATTTGTGCTGATTGCCTCAGTTGTTTTGTTTCAGACGGCTGCCGTGGCTTCCGGAGGCATTGATCCTGCCGATCCCATGGTGAAGATCACTTCGCCGCCCCGTGACCTGGATGTCAACAAGGTGTTGGCCCTGGTCAGCAAGGATGTGAGCAAGGAAACAGGCATAAAAGAGTCTTTCATTACGTACTATTGGCAGACGTTCGATCATGCCGTGTACGAAGGAAAAGAGAATGGCTCACCGACGTTTGTCGATTTGTATGTCCCAGGATTCTTTAGTGATGACGATGTCCACGGCATGCTCAATGCCATAGCGGATGCCCTTGTGAAGCATGCCGGCGCCGAAAGGAACTGGGTGTTTATCCATACGCATTTCCCCCTTCCGCAACAGGTCTACATTGGCGGCGCCATCACGAGTTGGGACACGTATCGCGGCAAACCCAACAACAATCCGCGGGATATTGAAGAGCGCGCGTTGAACAAGTTCCAGTTCAATGATTCCTCCTTTGTCTTTCATAGTCTTTGGCGTTTCGGCGTCATCGCTTCGGGGGGGTCCGATCTTGGCGAGGTTCTGACCGTTACGAGCCGCATCGAAGACTTCAACAAGGAAAGCTGGTACACCTCATGGACCTCCATGGCGGACAAAGTGCGAGCGGTGGGAGATGAATTTGCTTCTTCTCTGCATGGACGCAGTGCCAGGGAAGCGTATTTGCGGGCGACCAACTATTATCGCGCCAGCGAGGTCTATCTCCCGGCAACGGATCCACGCAAACATGCGGCTTGGGAAAAGGGGCGAAACACTTTTCTCAAGGCGGCAAGACTGTCGGGCGGTTTGATCGAGCCTGTCCGAATCCCTTACGAGAAAACCACACTTCCCGGATATTTCATCAAAGCAGATAATAGCGGGAAGAAGCGTCCCCTGCTGCTCATCCAGACAGGGCTCGATGGCACTGCCGAAGACCTCTACTTCTTTCTTGGCGTACCTGCCGCCAAACGAGGATACAACTGCCTGATTTATGAAGGTCCGGGACAGGGCGAGGTCATAGGCAGCCAGAAATTGCCGTTCCGCCACGACTGGGAAAAGGTCGTCAGTCCGATAGTTGATTATGCGCTGACCCGTTCCGAGGTCGATGCCGATCGTCTCGCCATCATGGGGTATTCCATGGGTGGCTATCTTGTGCCGCGTGCTTTGGCCTTTGAGAAGCGTATACGCTGGGGCATTGTGAATGGCGGTGTATACAGTGTTTTTGACGGCACCATGACCAAGTTCCCTGCCGAGGTGAGGGAGGGTGTGGGCAAATCAAGCCGCAAGGAGAAGGTGAATGCGTTGGCCTATGCGGAAATGAAAAAGCATCCTGACCTGAATCAATTCATCAACCAGATGCTGTGGACCTTTGATGCGGGTTCACCGTTTGAGCTGTTCTCCAAGCTGAAGAAATACAGCATGGAAGATGTTCTTGAAAAAATTGAAACAGAAATGCTCGTGCTCAATTCCAGTGGTGACCAGATTGCTGGATCTTACGAACAGGCCAAGAAGTTTTATAACGGTTTGCAGACAAATAAGTCTTATTATGAGTTTACCAGTGACCAGGGGGCGCAATTTCATTGTCAGGCGGGTGCCCCTCTTGTTTCGAGCGAACGTATCCTTAACTGGCTTGATGAACGAGCCAAGCCTATGCAGTAAGGTGGAATCATGAAAAATTATGTATCGTTTCTCGTGAGTTTTGCTGTTCTTCTTCTGCCGCTGAGCAATGTGCATGCCGAGGATGGAAATGCATTTGACGCACATGCGACCACGTTCAGTTATTTCTTCAATGATTCTGACATGGACTTCCATTTCGGCAACATCATTCTTGGCGCAGTCACAAATGGAGGAGCCGAGGTCGGTGAAGCCTTCTATGCCGCTTCGCGGATAAAGGACGGCGATACAGCAAGCTGGCATTCAGAGTGGTACGCACTTGCGAAACGCGTAGAAGCTCGGGGCGACAAAGCCCTGAAAGCCGGACACAGAGTCAGTGCGCGTGAGCAATTGCTTCGTGCCGCGTACTATTACCGTATTTCATTGATGGCAATGCCAGGGGATAACCCCGAACTGGAGAAGCGTGGAAAGAAATGCCGCAGCCTCATGAAACAGGCCGGGCAACTGTTTGATCCGCCTCTTGAATATTTTGAGGTACCGTTTGAGGACACGGTGCTTCCCGGTTTTTTCCGCAAAGCGGACAACTCCGGCAAACCTGCCAAGACGCTTCTGATGATTGGCGGCGGTGAAACATACATAGAAGATCTCTTCTTCTACATCGCTCGGCAGTCTCATGATCGCGGATATAACTTCATGACCATCGACCTGCCGGGCCAGGGCATGTTGCCGCATTACGGCCACGTATTCCGGACCGATACAAATGTCCCGATGAAGGCCGTTGTGGATTACGCTCTCAGTCGTCCTGACGTAGATCCTGCCATGCTCGCTGCTTACGGCATCAGCGGTGGCGGTTTGTTTGTTCCGCAGGCTGCCATGCATGATCCGCGCATAAAGGCCATAGCCATGAGTTCCGGGGTTGTTGATGCGTATGCGCTGTTTGCCACCATGCCTGCGGCCTTTGCTACGGAAAAAGATATGAAGTCATGGACTCCATTCCATGCGGCCGTTGTTGACGCCATCTGCTGGCGATACGGGGTGGATAAGCCGTCGCAGCTCATTGAGGCAAATCGAGGCAACACTTTTGATTCCACGAAGATTCATGTGCCAGCCTTGCTGCTGATGGGTGAAGGTGAATACCGCAGCAAGGAAGTTCAGCGGCAGCAGAAAATTGCATTGGACGGCTTCACGGATTCTCGCAGCAAGATGGTTATCACGCCATCCGATGAAGGGGCCACGAATCACTGCCTCATGGAAAATCGCAGTCTGGTTGGTGCCGTTCTTTTTGATTGGCTTGATGAGGTTTTGAAATAGCAGTTGAGCAGGGGGTTGGGTGATGAGACATATCGTTTGTATTGCCGCACTTCTTTTGCTGCTGTCGACTCTTGTGGCTGGCTGTGCCGCCATAGGTCCGAAACATGTGGAAAGAGATCGCATTGAATACAATATGTCTCTCACCGACTCCTGGAAACGACAGATTCTCTTGAACGTCGTAAAGATCCGGTACGTTGAGCCTCTTTCTTTTATTGATGTTGGGGAGATTGTCGCAGCATACTCTCTGGAGACCGGGGCTGATGCCAGAGGAACATTCTCCCTGTTTGATCGAGCGGGCAATGATTCCGCCTTGTTCGAACTGGGAGCAATGTCCAAATACACCGACAGGCCGACCATTACATACCGTCCGTTGACAGGAATGGCTTTTTTCAGGGGGATAATGTCTCCCATGCCGTTGCAAAACATGCTGATGAGCATTGAGTCCGGCGCTTCCGCCGAGTTCTTTCTCCGTTTGGGAGTTCGAAGCATCAATGGATTGCGCAATGAAACCTTGACTTCAAAAGGGTATCGGCCGGTTGATCCTCAATTTGTTCAGGCTGTGAAGCTTATTGCCAGCCTGCAAACATCCAACGCATTGCATTTGGAAAGAGGCACCCATACCCTCGGAGAGCCATCACCCCTTCGATTGCGATTTGGCGGACACAATATGGGGCCTGTGGAAGTCGCTCAAGTGCAAGAACTTAAAGGCTTGCTGGGTCTGGATCAGTCCAGGGACAGTTATGTTCTGGGATTTGGGGCAACTTCGTTCAGCGACCAGGTCATAATGCTGCAAACATATTCGCTTGCACAGGTTCTTGCTTCGGTTTCCGGCCGTGTTGATATGCCCGAAGGCGATGTCTCGTCACACAAGGCGCTCCCGGGGATGCCCACGCCCGACGATGACGGGCTCTTCCGCGAAGGGATGGTGCGTTATTCGAAGGCTAAACCTGAAGATGCCTTTGCAATGGTTCAATATCGGGGCAATTGGTTTTGGATTGACGATCATGACATTATGACAAAAAAAGTGTTCTCATTCATCATGCTCGCCTTTACTCTGATGGATAAAGGCGGACAAGAGTCACAACTTCAACTGACTGTTCCGACGCAGTAAATCGAAGTCAATGGCCAGTATCTTGTTCCTGCAAGAGTACTGGTTGGATTGTCAAGAGAAGCGGCCGTGCGGGAGGTGGCCCACAGCACTGTGGGACAAATGAACTTCACATAGTCAGAACCCCGTTGCCCTTCCCGGAAGGGCTAAACTCTCTGACTCCCCCCTGGATATCCTTTGTATCAAACGGCCCCTATTTCCAACGTTCCCCCTAGATCATTTCAGCGGCAAATACACCACAGGTATCAAATGCGGCGATTTCAACCTGTCGGAATAATGTAACTACCCAGACATCCTGTCATTTGTTTACACTCTCACCCCGTCAACAGGGGTTCTAAATGCCGTCCTCAACACAGCTTGAGACATCTGAGGGTAATGCCAAATCAAAACAGCCCCCCTTGCTGAAGCCGGGTCAAAATGCTAGGTCATTCCCAATACACAAAGGACACGCTGAAACAAAATAGACAAATAAAATCAAAGCATTGCCGCTCTGCCGAAAAGCAAGACGTTCCGAGTCTTCTCTTCGGCACCAGAATGATCAAGGGTTGCGGCTCACAAGCTGCAACCTTTTTTTCATGCTGCTGGTCCGACTGCGTGGGCAGATCTTTCCTGCAACGTTCCTCTGGTCGTGTATCCAGGGTCATGGTTTTGAATCATCGCTCCATCCGGATCGACCCGGAGAGCTTCCAGGTGCAGACACAACGCGGTCAGCCTGTGCAGTTGTGAATATTCTAATAGCCAGCAAATTTCGGCAATCGTAGATCAAGGGAAAAATCAAGGAGCAATCAATGGGTATCCGATCAAAAATCCTGGTTCCATTGTTTGTGGTCGCACTGATCATGGTCATCGGCGGGCTTCTGACCCTCAATTCCCAGTTCGCCAAGCTGGAGGAGTCCTTTGTCTCGCTGATCATCCAGGCCAAGGTGGAGGAGACCCGGCAGTCGATCCGGCTGATGTCGGGAAGCGCTCTGGAACAGGCGGCCCTGTTCAGCCGCATGCAGGCGGTGGTTGACGCATACACCGTGGCCAACCAGGGCGATATGAACGCCGAAAATGATCCCTTGGGCCAGGAGGCCCGGGAGATGCTGCGCCGGGCGCTGGCCTCGACCATGGAGGGATACGAGGCCATCTTAGGAAGCAAGTTCCAGCTTCATTTCCACCTGCCCACCAACCGCAGCCTCGCCCGCATGTGGCGCGAGAAACAGATCAGACGCGACGGCCAGTGGGTGGACGTCTCCGACGACCTTTCGGGCTTCCGCAGCACGGTCATCGACGTGAACCGCAACCGCAAGGCGGTGCAGGGCATCGAGCCAGGCAGCGGCGGGTTCACCATCCGCGGTCTGGCCCCGGTTACCGGGCCGGACGACACGCACCTTGGGTCCGTTGAGGTTCTCATCGACTTCGACGGCATCCTCAAGGGCATGGAATCCTCGGGCAACATGCGCACCCTGCTGTATATGGAGTCCGACCTGCTGACCATCACCACCATGTTGCGCGACCCGGCCAAGAATCCCGTTCGGGACAACCGGTTCGTGCTCATCTACGGTCAGGACAACACCGAAACCCAGGGACTGGTGACCAGCGACCTGCTCGCCAGGGGGTCATCCTCGACCATCGTCACCGTGCAAGGCGACAGGGCACTGGGCGCATTCCCGGTGCAAGACTACCGGGGCGAAGTGATCGGCACCATCGTCCTGGCCATGGACATCGCCAACCAGCAGGCGATGGTCGCAAACGTCATATGGGTCATCGGTGCCATCCTGCTCGTGGTGATCGCTTCGCCCATCCTCATCATCCTGTGGGTACTGCAGAAGTCTGTCATGGTACCCATCCGGGAATGCGCGGGCATCGCCTCCCGGATCGCCCGGGGCGACCTCGGCGAGATAGATTGTCACGACCGGCGCGACGAGATGGGCATCATCCTCTCGGCCATGAAGGAAATGCGCGGGAAGCTGACCGACACCATTCGCGACATCCAGGAGATCACCACCGACGTGGCCGAAGGCTGCCGCCAGTTCGCCGCGGCGAGCGACACTGTTTCCCAAGGGGCCACGGAACAGGCGGCGGGCATCGAGGAGATATCCGCCAGCATGGAGGAAATATCGTCGAGCATCCAGCAGACTGCGGAGATCGCCCACAAGACCGAGAACGTCGCCACCACGGCAGCGCGGAACGCCGATACCGGCGGCAAGGCCGTGGCCCGCACCCTGGACGCGATGCGAAAGATCGCCGCAGAGATCAGCATCATCGAAGAAATCGCGCGACAAACCAACCTGCTGGCGCTCAATGCCGCCATCGAAGCCGCCCGGGCCGGAGAGGCCGGCAAGGGTTTCGCCGTGGTGGCCGCCGAAGTGCGCAAGCTGGCCGAACGCAGCGGTGTCGCGGCCTCGGGCATCAGCGAGCTCTCCTCCTCCAGCGTGACCGTGGCCGAGGAAGCGGCCGAACTGCTCAGAAAGATGGTGCCCGACATCCAGAACACGGCTGAGCTCATCCACGAAATATCAGCGGCCACCAGCGAGCAGAACGCCGGGGTCGCCCAGGTGACCAAGGCCCTCCAGGACTCTGACTCCCAGATCCAGCAGAACGCCTCGACATCAGAGCAGATGGCGTCCACTGCGACGCACCTCTTCTCGCGCTCGCAGGATCTGGAAACGAGCATCAGCTTCTTCAGACTGGCCAACGCCATCCGCGCCTGCGGCCAGACGGGTAATGCCGTCCGGCCCAAGCCGCTGTCGAGGGCTGACGAGTCCAGGCTCAAGGCCGACCAAGCGGACGTAGCTGACGAGTTCGAGCGCTTCTGATTCCAGGTTCAAAACGCCTTCAGGGCACCATGGACAAGGCCGGACCCGCATTGCCCATGACAGCGCAAGAACACAACAGCGCAAACAAAAGGGTTGCAGCCACTTGGCTGCAACCCTTTCGTTTAGCTTCGCGACATTGGAGGCCTCTAGCGTCTGGGAGGCGGACCGCCCCGCTTGCCGGGGGTGCCGGGGCTGTTCTCCCGCATCTTGGTCTTTTCCTCGTCAAGGTACTTCAGGTAGGTGTCCATCTGTTCGCGCGTGAGCACCTTGGAGAGCCCGGTCAGGCTTTTCCATTCCAGGTCTTCCGTCTTTGTGCGCAGTTCGGTCGATTCCTCCCTGCCCTTGCCGCCCATGGATTCCATGAGTGCATCCCTGGCCGTGCGCTCGGCATCCAGGATTTCCCGAACCTTCGGAGCCTGTTCGTCGGTCAGGGAGAGGCGCTGGCGGAGCTCCAGGAACCGGGCCTCCGGGTCGGGCTGTTTTTCCGGACGCGCGTCCTGTCCTGGACCGAGTCTCCCCTGCTCCCGATGGGTGGAGCAGGCCGCAAGGAGCGTCATGGCCGCGGCCAGGGCCACCACGGCAAACAGGGTCGCCAGGGTGACCATGGTCGGCATCAGATGTTTTGTCCGCATGAGGAACCTCATTGTTGAGTGTTGAGGGAAGCCCCGCCCGCAGGTGCCGCGCTCTCCTTCGAGGGAACGGCGCGCCTCCACAGACGCAGGGCCGCGTCGTGAACGTCTTCAAGGATCATGTACAGGGATGGCACCAGCACCAAGGTGATCACGGTGGCGAAGAGGATGCCAAAACCAAGGGAGATGGCCATGGGAATCAGGAAGGCGGCCTGCATGGATGTCTCCAGAATCATGGGGGCCAGCCCGCCGAAGGTGGTCAGGGTGGTCAGCATGATGGGCCTGAACCGGGACGTGCCCGCGTCGAGCACAGCGTCGTGGGCGCAGCGGCCCAGCCTGCGCTGCTCGTTGGCGTGGTTGATGAAGACCAAGGAGTCGTTGACCACCACGCCCGACAGGGCGACGATGCCGAGCAGGCTGTTCAGGCTGATGGGGCAGCCCATGGCGATGTGCCCGATAATGGCCCCCACAGCGCCGAACGGGATGCAGATCATGATCACCACCGGCTGGATATAGCTCTTGAACGGGATGGCAAGCAGCGCGTAGATGGCGAGCATGGCCAGCATCAGGCCGGACATGAGGCTCGCCGTGCCTTCGCTCATGTCCTGCTGGCGCCCGTCCAGGGCATGGGTCAGTCCGGGATGGGCCGCCTTGAGGGCGGGCATGGTCTCGGCCAGCACCTCGGCCAGAACCTTGTTACTGTCCTCACGCGGGGTGATGTCCGCCGCAACAGTCAGCGCCCTGCGCCCGTTGACATGCTTTACCGCCGTGTAGGCTCGGCCCCGCTCAATGTTCACCACCTCGCGCAAGGGCACTTCAGTCCCATCGGGGGTGCGGATCATGAACTCCTCCAGGTCGAACTCGGACACCCGCTCGCTCTCGGGCCTGCGCACCACCACCTTGATCTCGTTGCGGCCCCGTTGCTGGCGCAGCACCTCGGTGCCGTAATAGGCCGCGCGCACCTGGGACGCCACCTCCTGGGCGGTCAGCCCCAGGCTCTGGCCCTCGGCCCGGATGGTGAAGTCGAGTTGCGGCTTGCCGGGCGTGTAGCCGGTGTCGATGTCCTTGGCGTTGGGGAAGAAACTCAGGGCCTCGGCCAGTTCGTCGGCAGCGGTCTCCAGAGTGGTCACGTCGCTGTGGCTCAGTTGCAGCTCAAGGGAGCTGCCAGCGCCCGGTCCGCCCCGGTCAGATTCGAAGGTGATGGATTGCAGGCCGGGGATCACGCCCACGACCTCGCGCCACTTGCTCACGAACTCTTCGGTGGTGATGGGCCGCACATCCGCCCCGGTCAGGTATATCTGCGCCTTGACCACATGACTGCCGGAGAAATCGCGCCCCTCGCCGCCGATCTTGGAGAAGATGCCCTTGGCCAGATGCTCGCCGCCGTACTCGGCGATCACTTGATCGGCTGCGGCCAGGAGCGTGTCGCGCACAGCGATGGAGCTGGCCACAGCCGAGCCATAGGGCAGCTCCGCCGTGACGTAGGCGTAGTCGGATTCAGCCTTGGGCATCAGGATCATCCCGATGCGACCACTGGCGACATAGGCCCCGCACAACAGCAGCAGAGCGACACCAACGGCGATGGTGGCGTACCGCCAGGTCACGCACCAGTCCAGAAGAGGACGGTAGACATTCTGGATGAAGTCGAGCAGCCCGGCGCTGATGCGCTGCTGGCGGACGGCGACCCAGGCCATGGCCCGCGAGGGACGGCCCGCCTTTAGGTGCGCCAGGTGGGCCGGGAGAATGAACAGACTCTCGATGAGCGAGATCGCGAACACCGCGATGACCACCACCGGGATGCAGTACATGATCTTGCCCATGGTGCCGGGGATGAAGAGCAGGGGCATGAAGGCCACAATGTTGGTCAGCACGCTGAAGACCACGGGCATGGCGATCTGCCTGACTCCCTCGATGGACGCCTTGAGAGGCGGCATGCCGCTCTGGCGCAGGGTATGGATGTTCTCGCCCACCACGATGGCGTCGTCCACCACAATGCCCAGTGCGATGAGGAAGGCGAACATGCTGATCATGTTCACACTGACACCGAGACTGGACAGGATGAGGAACGAGCCAAGGAAGGACACGGGAATGCCCATGGCCACCCAAAAGGCGATCCTTGGCTCAAGAAACAGTGCGAGCAGGACAAAGACCAGGGCCAGCCCCAGATAGCCGTTGTTCAGAAGCAGTTCCATGCGCTGGGTGAAGACCTCGGAATTGTCGTCGAGCACATCCGCATGCACGCCGCGGGGCAACCCCAGAACAAAGGAAGCCAGCCGCTCGCGGGCGGCCTCCGAAACCGTGATCGGCGTCTGATCACCCACCCGGTAGACATCCACGCGCACGGCGGGCATGCCGTTGTAGGTGGTGATGATGTCGGTATCCTCGACCCCCTCGACCACCTCGGCAATGTCCTCGAGCAGCACCGTGGTCCCGTCGCTGCCCGTGACCACGGGTGTGAGGGCGAAATCACGCGCATAGCTCCGCCGTTCCTTCATCCTGACGAGCACCTCGCCCGATTCGGTCTTGACGCCCCCGCCGGGCATGTCCACCGAGGCGTCGCGCAGCCTGTCGGCCACATTGTCCAGCGTCAGGCCGTGGGCGCGCAGCCTGGCCTGGGACACCTCCACCGTGATCTGCAGGCCGCTCACCTCGGAGAGTTCGGTCTGGGTAATGCGCGTGTCGCTGATCAACTCGTCGCGCAACTGGTCGGCCAGTTCGCGCAGCACCAACTGGTCCTGATCGCCATAGACCATGATCGAGAGCACGCTGTGCTTGTGGGAGGACGCTGCGATGACCGGGTCCTCGGCCTCGTCGGGAAAGGACGAGATGCGGTCCACCTCGCTCTTCACATCCTGGGAGAGAGTGTGCAGATTCGCGCCCTCCAAGGCCTCGACAACGACGTTCGACGCCCCCTCACTGGACGTGGAGGTGACCTCCTTGACGCCGTCGATCCCCTGCACGGCCTGCTCGATGGCCAGGGTGACGCCCTGCTCCACCTCCTCGGGACTCGCGCCAGGATAGGACACGGATATGGTGACCTGATCCTCGCTGAATTCCGGAAAGACCTCTTGGCGGATCTGCAAAGCGAGAATCAGACCGCCCACCAGCAGGACCACCATGAACAGGTTGGCGGCCACGGAATTGCCAGCCATCCAGGCCAGAGGGCCGCGCTGGGGTTGTTCCTGGCTATTCATGTCTTTCACCGTCCTTTGGTTGCCCATTCATGCCCGCATCGGTGTTCGCGTCGGTGTCCGCGCCGCTGTCCATCGGGTCTGCGGGCCGCACGGTTTCCACCGCGCTCAGCCGCATGCCCTGGACCGGGGCGGACAAGGAGGAAAGGACCACTTGCTCGCCCTCTTCCAGGCCCTGGGTCAGAATGACCGACTGCGTGTCGCGCCATGCCGTGGTCACGGTGCGGATATCCAGGGTGCCGTCCTCGGCCATCACCCATATCCTGCCGTTGTCCCTGAAGGCTGTCCGGGGAATGGCTATGGCATCATCGAGCTGGCCGCCGTCCACCAGCACCGTGACGTAGGAACCGAGCAGCAACGGCGTGACGCCCGGCGTACCCGCCAGGTTAAGCGGGTCGGGGATGGAGATGAGGATGCGCGCCATGCGCCCCTCGTCCTCCAGGGCGGGCAGCAGCCGGATGACCCGCCCCTCGCGCCGCGCCGCGCTGTCCACGCCGCCGCCGATGACCGTGGCCGCCGAACCCGGCGCATCTCCGGCAGGGAGCGTGATCCAACCAAGCCGGTCCACCGGGATGGACGCCTCGACCCAGAATTCATCGGTGCAGGCGATGGTGGCCAGGGCCTCCTGCTCGGCGACCATGGCCCCGAGGTCCGCGCTTTTATCCTTGACCACGGCGGGGAACGGGGCGGTGATGCTCGTCCGCGCCAGATCGAGCCGGGCCTGATCGAGCTTGGCCCTGGCCGCTTCGAGATCGGCCACGGCCTTTTCGAGATGCGGCTTGCGCAACGCCAGTTCGGCCTCTTCCTCGGAGCCGTTGGACGATTCCTTAAGCAGGCTCCACTCGCGCCCGGCCACGTTCTGGTAGCCCTGCTCCACCTTGAGGTCATATTCGGCCTCGGTCACCCCGGCCCTGATCTCGCGCAGGTTCAGCTCGTAATCCTGGGGATCGATGCGCAGCATCTCCTCGCCACTGGCGAACATGCCGCCCGGCACATAGGCGTTGCTCACGGACACGATCTCGCCTGACACGCGCGACTTGAGGCTGACCTCGCGGGCGGCCTTGACTGTGCCCATGACCGACACCGTGACCTGCTGCACCCCCCTGCCAAAAACCCCGGTGGTGACCGCCGGGGCCGCGGTTTCCGGCGGCGCCTTGGCTGCACGCGGCGCGGTGGCGATCATGGAGAAGCCCCCGGCAGCGGCCAGGATCACGATAATAGCGGGTATGACCGCCTTGAGGCGGAAGGAGCGTTTGATTCTGGAAGATACAGTGTTCATGGCATTATCCGTTGGTTTGACGTTGTCCGGCCTGGTCGGCACCAGATTCCACGGCGCTCCCCGATTCGCTGCCCGCAGGCTGCACGAGATCGTCGGTCCAGGTACCGCCCAGGGCGCGGTGCAGGGCCACCCGGTAAAGGAGCAGGTCCGCTTGATCGTCCACTTCGGACACCTCAAGCTCCTGCACGGTGAACAGCGCGGTGAGCACGGGCAAGTAGTCGTCCAGCCCCTGCCTGTAGCGCGAAAGAGCCTCGCTCAGGTTGACGCGGGCGGCTGCGATCTGGGACTGTCGGGCCTCAATGTACCGCTGCTGCCATTTTTCCTGGGCCAGGGCGTCCTCCACCTCCTTGAAGGCGGTCAAGACCGCGCCCTTGTAGACGGCCAGCCGCTCGTCCACCACGCCGCGAGCCTTTTCCACTTCCGCCACGCGGTAGCCGCCGTCAAAGATCGGCCCCACCACCGAGGCGGCCAGGGAGAACATCCAGTTGTTGAAGAGGGTGGCGAGCTGTGCCCCGGAGTAGGCGGCCGTGCCACCCAGAGTTACCGCGGGCAGCCGGTCGGCCCTGGCCGCGGCTACGGCCCAGTCGGCGGACCGCAGATCAAGCCCTGCCGAGCGGATGTCGGGCCGGCTGGCCAGAAGATCGGCTGGCAGGCCGAGCCCCGGCAGCGACGCCAGCCCTGGCAGCGGGGCGTCCGCCACCCGGATCGACCCGGCGGGCCGTCCAAGCAGCAGGGCCAACTCGTGCAGCAGGAGTTGCTCCTCGGATTCGACCGGCGGCAGCTCCGCCTTGACCCGCTCGACATTCTCCCGCTGCTGGTACACGTCAAGAGCCGTGGCCAGAGAGTTCCTGAACCGAAGCTCTACGAGTTCGAGATAGGTCTGGTTGGCCTCGATCTGCTCGTGTAGTATGTGTTTTTTCTGCCGGTTGCTCTGTATCCGCATCCACCTGGAGACGATCTCCCCGGCCACGGTCATGGCTGCAGTGTTCAAGTCTTCCCGGCTGGCCTCGCTGTCGAGCTGCCCGGACGTGGCCACGGCCTCGACCCGACCCCAGAAATCCACCTCGTATCCGGCGCTCAACCCCACCGAATGGCTCTCGCTGGTGGCGTCGCGCTTGCTGCTCCCGCCGCTGTGGGTGTGGGAGTAGTCCGCTGTGCCGTCCAGGCTGGGATAGGCGTCCGCCCCGGACTGCACCGCCGAGGCCCGGGCCTGACGCAACCGGCCCCAGGCCGCGCCGATGTCGAGGTTGGCGTTCAGCCCCTCCTCCACCAGCGCGTCAAGCTCCTTGTTGCCGAACTCCCGCCACCACCGGGCCGTGGCCTGCGGTTCGTCCGAATACAGGGCGTAGCCTTGCGGCAGGACAGGTTCCATAGCGTCGCGCGGATCTGGCCGGAACAGCGTACACCCGGCGGTCAGGGTGGTGAGCACCAGAATGGCGAGCACCAGAATGACGAGCATCGGGGAGGCGACCAGAAAGGCAGGCAGGCTCGCCGTGACCGGCTCGGACTTGGACAATGAATGTTGCAAGGGAGTGTCTCCGTTTTTGTTTTGGTCCCCCTCTGTCTAGGCGCACAATGTTGGCAAAGTTTTTTGACGATGCTAAAAGATGTAAATTTGTGTAAAAGAAAGGCCGCAACCCTTTCCTGTTCCAGCCGCGAGGGCTATTGGGCATCCATGGCAGACAATGGCGACATCCTGATCATCGACGACGATGACAAGCTTTGCGCACTCCTGACCGAGTATCTGGAAGGATACGGGTTCAAGGTGCGGACCCTGCCCTCGGGCGACGGAGCGGTCGAGGCCGTGGGCCGGGACACGCCAAGCCTGGTCATTCTCGACGTGATGATGCCAGGCCGCAACGGGCTTGACGTGCTGCGCGACATCCGGGCCGGATCAAAGGTGCCGGTGATCATGCTCACGGCCAAAGGCGAGGACACCGACCGCATAGTGGGCCTTGAGCTTGGCGCAGACGATTACATGCCAAAGCCCTTCAACCCCCGCGAGCTGCTGGCCAGGATCAAGGCCGTGCTCCGACGGGCCGAGACGGTCGGCACATCCGGGGGAGCTCCCTCCGCCGCCCAGCGGGCCGTCCTGGTCGAGGCGGGCGGGCTGGCCCTCAACGTCTCCCGCCATGTGCTGCTGGTGGACGAAGACGAGTTGGAGCTCTCGGCCACCGAGTTCCGCCTGCTCCGGGCGCTCATGGAGAATCCCGACACGGCCCTGACCCGCGACGAACTCATGAGCCTGGCCTGGGGCCGTGATTTCTCGGCCTATGACCGGAGCATTGACGTGCACGTCAGTAAGCTGCGCTCGCTGCTGCGGCCCTATGCGGGGCACGACAAACGCATCAGGACCGTGTGGGGCACCGGCTACATGTTCGTGGGGACGCCGTGAAGATAACACGCCTCTACCTCAAGATATTCTTCGCCTTCGTGGCCGTGCTGGTGGCTGCCGAGGCCGTGGTCTTCGGGTTTGTGCTCTCCATGAAGATGCACCCGCCCTTTTTTCGCGACTCCCTGGAACGGGTCATGGTCATCGACATGCTGGTGGAGCGCGAACTTGCGGATGCGCCGACCACGCCAGACGCCGTCAACTCGCGGATCAAACCGCTGCTGGACGTGCTGGCCGCAGGCTTTCACGGCGACATCTGGCTGACAGACGACCGTGGCGCACCGGTCAGCGCCTCCTTTGACGGCCCGCCACCGGACGTCGAGGACGACCTCGTTTCCGTCAACCTCAAGGCTCCTGAGGGCGTGCGCTTCTTCCTGGTGGAGAACCGGGAGTTCCGCTCGGTCTACCTGGACTCGGAGATATCCCTGCACGACGGCACGGCCATGACCGTCCATGTCCTCTATGCCAAGCGCCCGCCGCGCGAGGAGGAATGGTTCCTCAAGGGACTGATCCTGCTCACCTGTCTGGGCGCGCTGTTCATCATCCCGGTGTCGCAGCGCATCACCCGGCCCATCCTCAAGCTGGCCGAAACCGCCGAGCGGCTCGGCCAGGGGGATTTCTCGCGCCGGGTGGAGGAAAAGGGACACGACGAGGTGGCCGTGCTGGCGCGCAAGTTCAACCGCATGGCGGGCCGCCTGGAAAAAATGGTCCTGAGCGGCAGGGAGCTGACCGCCCAGCTCTCCCACGAACTGCGCAGCCCCCTGGCGCGGATGCGCATCTCGCTGCAGATGATCATGGAGCGGGCCGAGAGCGGTCAGGGCGCGGACAACACCAAGCTCCTGACCGGCATGCGCGACGAGATAGAGCACATGGACGAGCTCATCGGCAGGATGCTCGACCTCTCCAAGCTCGACCTGCGCGAGCCGCCGCCGCGCACGGACTCCGTGGATGTGGCCGGGCTGCTGCGTGAGCTTCTGGGCCACTACAGGCCGATGATCGACCGGCGCAGCATCCACATCGAGGCGGACCTGGCCGAAGCGCCCCGGCTCCTGTGTCAGGCCATCAACCTCAGGAGCCTCATGGACAACGTGCTCGGCAACGCCATCAAGTACACCGGCGACCAGGGCATGGTCGCCCTCTGGCTGCGCCTTGAGGGGACTACCCTGCTGGTGCGCATCAGCAACTCGCACGCTCCCCTTTCCGAGGAGGAACTGACGGCCATGTTCATCCCCTTCCACCGCCTGGGTCGCGGCAGCGAGACCGGTTCCGGCCTGGGACTGGCCACGGCCCAGCGCATCGTGACCATGCACGACGGGAGCATCGAGGCGTCCAACGGCCACCTCCCGGACGGCGGGGAGTGCCTGACCATCACCATAACCTTGCCTCTGTCCTAGCCAGCCCCGTCCCTGGTCCGCCCTATTACGAGCTGAGGGACTCCAGCAGGCTCTCCAACGTGGTCGCCAAGGACGAATACTCGCTCAGGATGGCGTCCAGAGCCGCGTATTTGCGGGTCAGCGATATTCCAAGCTGATCAAGCCGCTTTTCCTCGTTGTATATCTGATTGTCGAGGCTGGTCAGCCGCTCCTTGTAGTTCTCGATGAGGATGGTCAGGGTGCCGCTATCCGCGCTGGTCATGGCTGCGAGGTCGTCGATGAGTTGGTCGATCTTGCCCTGCTTGACCCGCGCGGTCCCGGAGTGCGTCCCATCGGTCTGGTTCGTGACGGTGATGCTCAGGCCGACGGATTTCGATCCGGTGCCCACAATGCTCCACTCCCCGTCGATGCTCGCCTCCTGGCCGTCGATGGACGCCGAGACCAGCACCCCGTTCTCCACGGTGTATTCCACGGTGTGCTCGCCCGCCGGGGTCATGCCCTTGATGACCGAGTTGACGATGAAGTCGTCACTGTCCGACTCGCCCGTAAAGCTGGTGGAGAAGAGGCTGGCCACGGCTTTGGGATCGTTGGCCAGGGCCTCGCTCAACTCGTCCGTGTCGAGCAACAGCTGGCCAAAGGAATCCGACCCCTCGTCGTCATTGGTCGAGATGCCTATCTGCGAGAGGGCGTTGTACACGTCGCCGCCGTCTTCTTCTGTATACCGGGCGAATCCGAGCACGCCGGACGAGAGGGTGTTCTTGATCTGGCTGTACATCAGGTCCATGGCGTAGTTGTCCACGGTGTACGAGTCCTCGTCGTCGCCCTCGACCCGCCCGGTGAGCACCTGCATGGTGTAGATGATCTCGTTCATGGCGGTGACAAAGTCCTCGACCTGCTCGACGATGGCGTCCGTGTCCACACCCACGGTGATGCGCAGCCCGTCGTCCCCGGTGGTGTCCGTGAGTTCGAGGGTCATGCCCGTGATCACATCGTCGATAGTATTGGTGGAGCGTTGGATCCAGCTGTCCGCACCGGTGGGAAAGCCGTCCACCTTCAGACGTGCGTTGCAGGCCGTCTGGGTGTTGGTGAATCCCGAGGCGTCCCAGCCGGTGAGATCTCCGGTGTCGGCCACGGTCACGGCGTTGTCCGCGCCGGTGTCCGCCCCCGTGAGCACGAAATAATAGTTGGAGCCGTCGTTGACCAGACTGGCCGTGACCTTGTCGCGCGCCGAGGCACTGGAGTTGACCGTGCTGACGAGCCCATCCAAGGTAGTGCCAGCGGCGATATCGATAGAGATGGTCTCGCCCGCGTAGGTCAGCTCCAGGGTGGTGGCCGTGGTTGTGACAGTCTCGTCCGAAGAGGCATAGCCCAGGTCGGTGAACGCCCAGACATCGCCCTGGGCGACCTGGCCAACGATCACCGTGTGCGAGCCTGTGGCGGCCTCGCCGGTTATGGTTGCCTCAACGCCGTCGCCGCTGCACACGGCGTCCTGGACCAAAAAGCTGCCCATGTCCTCAAGGGTCTCGCTCAGGGTCTGCAATTCGGTGTCGAGCTGCTCCAGGAGGTCGATGATGTACTCGGTCTCCTCCTTGTCCGCCTCGTAGGCTTCCTTCCTGTAGCTCTCACCTGAAATGGTGGCTTCGATGATCTCCTCGAAGTCCGTGCCGTTGCCCAGTCCGGCAAAAGTGACCTCGCCGGACAGGGAAACTGTCTGGTACGAGATAACATCGGACGACAGTGATGAAACGTATCCCATGGCGCGCTCCTTTTTCTAGATGTAGTCAAGCAGGCTCATTCTCATGATGCTCGCCGAGGAGGTCAGGACCGCCTCGTACACATAGTTGGCCTGTTCCAGTTCCACCAGGATCTGCGCCGCGTCTGCGTCCTCCACCCGGCTGATGCTGTTGCCGGTGATGGTGCGCACCTGCGAGATGGCCTCGCTGGTGTAGGTGACCTTGTTTTCCCTGGCCCCGATGTTGGCGTTGGCGGCTTCGAGCGATTCCTGGGCGCTGCGCAACTCGTCGAGACAGGCGGCCACGCCCGCATGGTTGCCGGTCTCCATGAAGGCGATGCAGTTGGAGATGGTCTCGAACAGATTGGGCTCGCCGTAGCCCGCGCCGGACTGATCCACCCCGCCGAAGACCGAGCTGCCCACGGTGGTCATGGCCACGGTGCTGCTGCCGGAGATGGCTACGGTCATGGCCGTGTCGCTGCCGGTGTACACGGCGGCTTTGCGGACAATGAACTCCGTGCCTTCGCCGTCGCCGTCCGCCTCGGTGACCGCTGTGCCCGCGGCCAGTTCCACCTGGCAGGAGCCGAGGTCGAGGACCGTGTCGCCTGCGGCCAGGGTGGCCGAGGTCCAGGTTTCGCCGCCGTCCGTGGAATAGCTGTACTCTATCTCGTCCGTGCCGATCACGCCGTCCGTGCCCAGGCGGACACTGACCACGGCCGAGTCCAGCTCGCCCTCAATGGAGACGAAGCTGGCGTTTGAGAGCGAGTCGTTGGTCATGGTCACGCCAAGCCCCATCTCGTAGGCCGTAGAATCGAGCGAATCCCCGCCAAAGATGGAATCCGTCCCCATCTGCGTGTTGGCCATGGTCATCAGGCTGTCGAGGTAACTCGCCATTTCGTCGGCCATCATCTGCAACTGGGCTGCGGTGTAGGTCTCGCTCGCCGCCTGCTCGGCCTGCTCGCGCGCGGCGGTGATGATCTCGCTGGCCTGAAGCAGGATGTCGTCCGCAAGGCTGAGCGATTCTGCCGCTGTCTTGCAGTTGTTGACGTACCCGCTCAAGGTCTTGTCATAGCCGCGCAGCTCGATGACCGTGCCCATGCCAAAGGGGTCGTCCGACGGCGAGTTGAGCTTTTTCTGGGAGCTGTTGATGGAGTTGAGCTTGGCAACGTCGATCAGGGAGGAATTGATCTGGTTGAGGGACTGTGAAAATATCTGCGGGGTGCTGATGCGCATTGCAATGCCTGCCTTTTTGATTCGTTGCGGCCAATGCCGACCGGCTAGACAATGTCCAGAACCGTATCCATCATGGTGCGGGTGACGGTCATGATCTCGGCGGCGGCCTTGAACGCCTGCTGGTACTTGAGGAGATTGATCAGCTCCTCGTCCACATTGACCTCGCTGGCCGAGGCCTGCTGCTGGTAGTAGTAGTCGACGGAGGTCTGGGCGTAGGTCAGCTTGAGCTCTGCCGAGGACGCTGCGGCGCCCACCCCGGCCACAAGGCTGGCCAGATAGCTGGTCAGGCTCGTGTTCTTGTCCCCCACGCCCACCTTGGAGTCGGAGAGGGCCGCCAGGAGCGTGGCTATGTCGTTGTTGCCCGAGGAGACCAGCCCGTCGCTGCCCACCGCGCCCGCGTTGATGCGCGAGGTGTCCTCGGCAACGGCGCTGGCTATGGCGATGGTGTCGGCGTCGATGCCGCTGAAGAAGGTGTTCACCCCAAGTGCAGCCATGAGCCCGGTGGAGTCCGACGCAATCTCGAAGCCCGTGTCCGAGCCCGCGCTCAGAACGAACTGCCCACTTGCGTTGATGCTTGCGGTCAGCTCGCCGCCAAAGGCGGTGTTGATCTCGGCCATGAGATCGTCCAGCGAGTCCGTGGCCGGATCAAAGCTGATGATGGCCGAGGTGGAGACATTGCCGTCCGAATCGTAGGTGACCAGCGAAAAATCCCCCGCCGTGACGTTGTCGGCAAAGTGCAGGCCGCTGTTGGACAGGAGCGCGCCCGAATCCTCCACCGTGTAGCTGCCGGTCAGGGTCTCGTGGTGGTCGAGGCCCGCGCCCGTGGAATGGACAGCGTTGACCTCCCAGATGATGGACTCGGACAGGTCGTTCAGAGAGTCGAGGGTCGGCGTGACCACGTCATCGCGCACGTTGAACAGCCCGGCCAGGGAGCCGCCGGAGGTCCGACCGTTGACAGCCGTGCCGCTCGAATCGGTCATGGGCGTGATGTTCACCAGAGAGCCGTCGCTCTTCTCCCAGTAGAGGCCGGACTTGGGCACGATGGTGTAGGTGTCGCCCACGGCGTGGTCCGCGCTGCCGCCCTCAAACCATATCTCGATGCCCGCGATCTCGACCGGGGCGGCCTCGTCCCCGGCGATGTAGAGCATGGTTTCGCCGTTCTCGTCCGTGATCCAGGTCTTGCCGCCGTCGAGCGACGCCTTGAACTGGGCGGTACCGTCCGCGCCCGAGCTGACGAACTTGAGGAGCACCTCCTCGCTCGACGTGCCCGAGTAGGCCAGCTCCCCGTCGTAGTCCGAGGCGCGCACCAGGGCCGAGGTGGCAGTGGCGTCGCCGTAGACGAGGGAGTGGGTCTCGGTCCCGTCCACGAGGCTGTAGCCTTCGTCCGTGAGGATGGTGACCATGCCGTTCTCCTGTTCGATGGTCTGCACGCCGATGATGGCGTTAAGTTCCCGGATCATCTGGTCGCGATCCGATATGAGCTGGTTGTTGTCGGGACTCGCCGCGATGGATGCGTTGGCTACGGCTATATCCGCGATGAGCTGGTTGGCCGAACTGACCGCGTCCTCGATCTCGGTGTTGATGGCCGCTTCCATGGTCTCAAGTCCATCCGCCGTCGAGTTGAGCGCATAGACAAGGGTCTCGGCGATGCCGAGCAGATCCTCGCGGGCCGAGAGCGAATCCGGATCGGTGGTCAGGGCATTCCAGGCGTCGAAGAAGTCGGTCAGGGTCTCGCTCAGACCGCCCTCTGCCTGGTTGAGCAGCGAATCGAGCTGGTTCAGATAGGTCAGGGCCGCGCTCTCCCGGTTCAGGTCCGCCGAGGCGTCGAGGTACTGGGCCTCGACGAACTGATCTTTGAGCGAGATGATGGAGGTGATGTTCGCCCCGGTCCCCACGGACAGGCCGTATATCGAGATCGAGTAACTGGTCTCGTAGGCGGCCTCGGTGCGCTGGTAACCTTCGGTGTCCGCGTTGGCGATGTTGTTCGACGCGTTGTTGATGGACACCTGGGCGTTTTTCAGGGCGCTTGACGCCAGGTTGTACAGGCTGGTGAGCATGAATGACCTCCTTCAAATCCGACCAATTACCGCTTCATACTGATGGCGGCGGAGAGCAGGGTGTCAGCCGTGGTGATGACCTTGGCGTTGGCCTGGTAGGCTGCCTGGAGGATGATCAGCTTGGTCAGCTCGGTGGCGGTGTCCACGTTGGACTGCTCCAGAGAGTTGGAGGCGATGGTGCCGAACCCGGCGGAACCGGGCGTGCCGATGAACGCCTGCCCCGATTCGGTGGTGGCCGAGTAGAGATTGCTGCCCTGAGAGCTCAATCCCTGGGTGTTGGTGAAGTTAGCCAGGGCGATGGTGTAGAGTTCCTGGGTCTGGCCGTTGGTGTATTCGCCGGAGAGCACGCCGTTTTCGTCAATAGCCACGTTGATGAGCACGCCCGGAGCGTAGCCGTCCTGGGACAGGCTGTAGGTGGCCGAACTCAGCGAGGTGCTGGTGGTCGTGGTGGTTTGCACTACGCCGTTGTTGAAAGCGGGCAGATCGCCGACCGCCGTGGTCGGGGTGAAATCGGCCAGCGAGGAGATGCCGCCCGAGGTGTCCCAGCCCGTGCCTGTGGTGTTGGTGTTGGCCATGCCGAGATTGAGGGCTATGGGCTGATCCTCGTCCGCCCCCGTGAAGTTGGCGGAAAAGACCGGGAAGCCGTCCGCGTCGAAGTCGGCCAGAACCCAGTTTTCAGCGGCCAGCGGGTCGGTCAGATTGGTCGGCGTGTCCGAAAGGGTGAAGGCCGTCATGGACACGATGTCGCCCGACGAACTGAAGGTGACGGTGCCGGTCATGAGCATGCCCGCGCCGCTGGTGGCGTTCATCTCGGTCCCGTTGAAATCGCGGTTGTCCTCGCTGCCGTTGCAGGTGACTACGTATTCCCAGACAATGGTCCCGTCGTCGGTCTCGACCGGGTCGAAGTAGACGGTCACATCATGGGCCGAGCCGTTCTCGTCAAAGACGCTGATCGTGGTGGAATAGGCATAGGCGGAGTCGCCAAGGGCAGGGTCGGCGGTGCCGTCGTAGGCCTCGAACAGGGCCGCGTAGGGATTGGTAGCCGAGGTCGTGTGATCGGTCTCGGTGGAATCAAGGTTGAGCGAAAAGCCGACCTCAGATGTCGCGTTGGGCGGGGACTGGGACTGATCGATGACGATGTCCGTCAGGGTGCCCTCAATGGAGCCGTCGTTCATGGCCCAACCCTGGACCTTGTTGCCGTGGGCATCCTCCAGATAGCCTTCAGTGTTGAAGGTGAAGTTGCCTGCCCTGGTGTAATAGGTGTTGCCCGTGTCCGGGTCGATCACCACGTAGAATCCGTTGCCGTTGATGGCCACGTCCGTGGCCGAATTGGTGGACTCGTAAGATCCCTGGGAATAGTCAGTATTGACCGAGGCCACGGTCACGCCGTTGCCCACCTGGCCGACGCTACCGCCGGCGTAGACCGTGCTGTAGAACACGTCCTCAAAGGTGATGGACGAACTCTTGTAGGCAGTGGTGGTGGAGTTGGCCAGATTGTTGCTGACCACCGAGGTGGCCTGGCTCTGGGCCTTGAGTCCGGAGATGCCGGTGTACATTGATCCTGTGATACTCATATCAAACCTCCTTGTATTGCAGACAAATGTTGACGCGTTATGTGGTGACGAGGGTCACGTCGCTCAGATTCACGGTGCGACCATCGTCCAGGATGAGAACTACGCCGTCGCTGGTGGTGCTGATGCCCGCCACGGTGCCCGTGGTGGTGGTGCTGACATCCACCGAGTCGCCGTTGCTGTCCTCGGCAGAGATCGCGACGTAATAGGTGCCGTCGGCCACCTCCGAACCGTCGGAATCGAGCCCGTCCCAGGTAAAGGAATAGCTACCCGCTTCAAGGGCGCTCAGGGTCTCGGTGTCGACGATAGTGCCGCTTGAGTTGTAGATGTTGACGGTCACTGACTCGGCGGCGTCGTCGAGGGTGAGGTAGAGGTCGGAGATGTCGTCGCCTGACTTGCTTAGGGAGTAGCCCGAGGCCTCCACTTCCTTGCCCAGGTAGCTGATGGCGCTGGTGGTCGAGGACGCGCTCAGACTCGATGTCAACTCGTCGAGCTTGTCTTCGATGCTGGTTAGCGACTCAAGCTGGGAGAACTGGGTCATCTGGTTGACCATTTCCGTGTTGTCCACCGGCTCGGTCGGATCCTGGTACTGCAACTGGGTGATGAGCAGATTCAGAAAATCCATTGATCCCAATGAGGTGCTGGCCGTACTCGTGTCCGCCGTCTCCGAGGACGCTGTCAGCAGGGACTCGTAATAGCTGGTCGTTTCAACGGTCATGACACTTTCCTCCGTGTCTCTTTCGCGCCTTGGTCCACGCCCTGATCCGTGCTGGCCCGCGCGGCGGTTTTGAAATGTCTGCGCAGTCTCTCCAAAGCCTGGAACTTGATGCTCCTGGCGGTCATGGGCGATATGCCGAGCTTTGCCGCGATCTCGCCCGCTTCCATGTCGTCCTTGAAAAACAGGGCGATCACTTCCTCCTGCCTGTCCGTGAGCACTCCGGCTGGCAGAATGAACACGGGCTGCTCCGCGCCCAGGTCCGTGGACTCTTCCGGCTCGTCACTCCACTCGCCAGTCTCCCAGCGCAGCTTCCTTCTGTAGTAGTCAATTGTCATGGTCCGGCAGATAATATTGAGCCATGTCAAAAACGAACTCTTCTCGTTGTTGTACTTATAAATGTAGTCATTCCTGATGATCTTCATCGCAATTTCTTGATATATGTCATCAATATCGTCACGATTGACTTTCAAATGCTTGGCTGAAGAGAATGCATGTATGAATTTAAATATTACACGAGAATATTTTTCAAAAAAATCTGCATACGAAAGATCAATAATGTTAGCCTGTGTATGGAGTGTTGTTGAACAAGTAAGCGTCTTCATGCCCTGAATTGAGCAACCAGCATGCCGTGCAACATTGGTTTTGAATCAATATTTGTCTACTTGCATTCAGACGAAAGAAATGAATGACCATGAATCTTTCGAATTTATTCAGGACGCAGAGACGTCCTTGAGAAAACTTCATGAAAAAAGTCGGCATTTCAGGATGCTGTGCGGGCGTGGGACCAACTGCGGGGGCGGCGGGCAATGCCGGGCGGCGGGCTGAGCAAGCGGCGGGCAGGATTTTCCCAGGCGCGACCTGCAACCTTTTCCACGCCTGGAGCGCTATTGTAATCAGGGAGGCCAGGCCCGGCGAAACCGGACCTGGCCATGTGTTGGAGGGCTAGCCGATGAGGGACAGGGCCATCTGCGGCAGCGAGTTGGCTTGGGAGAGCATGGAAACAGCCATCTGGGTGATGATCTGCTGCTTGGTGTACTCGGTCATCTCGGTGGCCACATCCACGTCCGAGATGCGGGATTCGGCGGCCTGGAGGTTCTCGGCCTGGATTTCCAGGTTGGAGATGGTGGCTGACAGCCGGTTCTCCATGGCGCCCAGGTTGGCGCGGACCTTGTCCTTGGAGGTGATGGCGTTGTCGAGCGCCTCCAGTGCTGCCTGGGCAGATGCCTGGGTGGAAACCGTGGCGCCAGCCACATTCTCGCCGACGCCGATGCCGACGCCCAGCGCCTCGGCGCTGCAATCGTCGATGGTCACGGCATACTTGTCCTCGGCCTCGTCGTTACCGGTGCCGAAGTGGATGGTCATGCCCGTCCCGCCCAGGTTGCCATTGAGCAGGTGGATGCCGTTGAAGTCCGTGGCGCTGGCGATACGGGTGATTTCCGAGGCCATGGCCTGATACTCGTCGTCGATGATCTGCCGCTGGCTGTCTGTGTAGGTACCGGTGGACGCCTGCTCGGCCAGTTCCTTCATCCGAATGAGCTTCTCGTCGACCACGCTCAAGGCGCCGTCAGCGGTCTGGATCATGGAGATGCCGTCATTGGCGTTGCGCACACCCTGGTTGATGGTCGCGACGTCCGAGCGCATCAGTTCGCGAACTGCCAGCCCGGCCGCATCGTCTGAGGACGAGTTGATGCGAAGGCCGGAAGACAGACGCTCCGTAGACGTGCTCAGCGCGCTGTAAGAGGTGTTCAGGTTGCGGGCCGCATTGGCTGCCATCATGTTGTTGTTGACGACTAAAGACATGTGTTCCTCCTTGAATGGTTCTGCATCCATGCATTTGCCTCACCCACCGCGAGTGAGGCTTTATGACCATTTATACGGAGCGAATCACATGTACCGTTTACGCAGGGCAAATTTTTCCTGCATCAAAAAATTAACCAATGCTTAATAGATTCATACAAAATTTACATTTCACAACAATCTTTACATTTCTTAACAATATAACAGTTCAATTATTGATGATGAATCTTTACCATTCATTCAAAGGAGTCCGTTATGAATAAGGTTCTATTGATTGACGACGACCCGGAACTGGCAGAACTCCTGGGCCGCTACCTGGAAGGTGAAGGCTTTGCCCTGGACGCCACCTACAACGGGGAATCCGGCCTGGCCCAGGCCAGATCGAACGAATACTGCCTGATCATTCTCGATGTCATGCTGCCGGACACCAGCGGCTTCAACGTCCTGTCGAGGCTCCGGGGGGATTCGGCTGTACCCGTGATCATGCTGACCGGGCGCGGCGAGGAGATCGACCGCGTGGTGGGGCTTGAGATGGGCGCGGACGACTATGTGTCCAAGCCGTTCCCCCTGCGCGAGCTGCTGGCCCGGATGCGCGCCGTGCTGCGCCGCGTCGGCCCGGAGCGAGGCGATGGCGACCCCCAGCAGCCCCCCCGACCACAGGGGGACATCAAGGTGGGCGAGATTCTCATCAACCGGGGGGCGCAGCAGGTGACCCTGTCCGACGCGCCGGTGCATCTGACCTCAACTGAATTCGGCCTGATAGAGCAGCTCGCCCTGAACCTGGGCAACATCGTGCAGCGCGAGGATCTCATGGAAAAGGCGCTGGGGCGCGACACGGATTTCGACGACTATGTGCTCAATGTGCACATGAGCAACCTGCGCCGGAAACTGGGCGGCCACGCCAGCATCAAGACCATTCGCGGACGCGGCTACCTGCTCGCCGTGCCACAGGCCGGAGCGGTCTAGATGCCGGGCCGGGGCAGGGGACTTCTGGCTGGGCTTCTGCTCCTTGGACTGCTGCTCCTTGTGGCCATGTCCGTCACCTCTGCTGCAGCGGACGACCAGCGGCTGGAGGACCTCGACCTCAAGGAACTGATGGAGGTCGAGGTGGTCACGGCGTCACGCCGGGCCGAACCCCTGAGCCAGGTGGCTGGGGCAGTCACCGTGCTCTCCGAGGAGGATATATTCCGCTCCGGGGCCACCACCATCCAGGAGGCGCTCAAGCTGGTGCCGGGTGTCCATGTGGCCCAGACCGACACCGACAAATGGGCCGTGGGCATCCGGGGTTTCAACGGCATGCTCGACAACAAGCACCTTGTGCTCATCGACGGACGGCCCGTCACCTCGTCCGCAGCAGCCGGGGTGTACTGGGGCGGCAGCGGCGTCCCTCTCAGCACGGTCAAGCGCATCGAGGTGGTCCGGGGGCCGTGGACAAGCCTGTGGGGGGCGGATTCCTTCACCGGGGTCATCAACGTCATCACCAAAACGGCTGCCGAGACTCAGGGCAACCAGAGTGTGACCATGCTCGGCACCACCGGCTTCGAGCAAACGCTGCGCACCGGCGACACCCTGGGCGACGAAGGCCACTACAGGATGTACGCCAACGGCGCCTACCGCACCGGCAGCTGGCTCTCCGGCAACTCCGGCCAACGGGGGTCGAGCGACTGGAAGCAGGGCCGCACCGGCTTCAGGGCGGACTGGACCAACGCCTTCACCGACGCCCTCTCCCTCCAGGGCGAGCTGACCGGGGCGCGCATCGACGACAGTGCGGCAAGCACGCCCCACATCCATGACCCAAAATCCACCAACACCTACACCGGCTACGGCCAGTTCTCCTGGGACAGGGCCCTGGGCCTCGACTCAAGCGTCAGCTTCCGCACTTCGTACACACGCGAGCAGACATCCATCGGCGACCTCGAAGGGGTGCTCAACACGGCGGACGCCGAGGTCCAGTACGCGGCGGAGCAGGCCGGAGCGCATCGCTTCACCCTTGGCGCGGGCACCCGCTACAACTGGGACGAGTTCACCAACGGGCGGGCCGTGTCCATCGACATGAAGGACCCGGATTATTACGAGGTCAACGCCTTTGTGCAGGACAAGATCACCCTGTCGCCCAGGCAGTTCTTCCTGATCCTCGGCTCCAAGTTCGACTATTTCGGCCAGGGCCAGCTTGAGGTGCAGCCCACGGCCCGGCTGCTCTACACCCGCACCGACAACGAATACTGGCTGGCCATCTCGCGCGCCGTGCGCGCCGACTCGCGCTGGCAGCGCGACGGCAGCTACCGGATCAGACAGCACGGCGTCGAATACACGGTCGTCGCCCCCGGAAACCTGGGTACCGAAAAAATGATCTCCTACGAAGCGGGCTACCGCCACACCGCCTCGCGCGACCTGAGCCTGGACCTGTCCCTGTACGTCAACGACTACGACCACCTGACCAAGCTCGAATTCGACGACACGTCGATGACGGCCACCTTTGCCAACACCCTGCGCGGCACGGCCTACGGCATGGAGGCCCTGCTCAACTGGCGCGCGGCGGACTGGCTGACGCTGCGTCCCTCAATCAGCCTCATCGACCAGCGCGTCTACGGCATGGACAAGGCCCCCATGGGCGACTCCATGCCGGAGAACGGCACCCAGGGCGAGCTCAAGCTCCAGGCCCTGACCACGCCGTGGGAGGGCGTCGGCTTCGATCTCCTGGCAGGCTACATCGACAGCCCGACCAATCCCCGCGTGCCAGGCTTCTTCACCCTGGACGCCCATACCTCGTGGCGGGCCACGGACGCCCTGCTCATCGAGCTCATCGGCCGCAACCTCACCGAACCGCATGCGCAGTTTTCACCGCTCAAGGTCGGCCCCAGTGTCGATCTGAGGATTACATGGGATTTCTAATGGATACGGGCAAGGGCCTGTTCGTGGCGGCACTGCTCGCCGCACTCCTGCTCACCCCGATTCCGGCCCTGCCCGGCTCATCGCCGCGCACGGCCACGGGCGACCAATTACGAGCCCTGTTCGTCCAGCGGCTGGTCAGGTACGTCACCTGGCCTGAGGATGCCGCTCCCGCCGACGGCGAACCGGTCATCGTGGCGGCCACCGACGCCGAGAGTCTGCGCCCCTACTTCGACGATGCCGGGGACAGCGGCGGCTTCAGGCTCGTGCAGTGGCCTGTGGACACCTGTCATGTTCTGGTCCTGGCGGGCGCGCCGGACCGGTCCGCGGCGGCCATCCTGCAATGGGCCTCCAGGCGCCCGGTTCTGACTGTCGGCCAAAGCCCGGCCAGCCTGCGCATGGGCGCGGTGGTCAATCTTTTCCTGTCAGACGGCAAGCTCAAGCTGGAGATCAACCCGGAGGCCGCCGAGCGGGCGGGCCTGGACATCAGCTCCCGGCTGCTGGGACTGGCCAGGATATACCACGGGGGCGACAATGCACGATGACCGCTTCACCCCCCTGGGCCGCAAGCTGGTGGCCGCCATTCTCGGCACGTCGCTGCTGGCGCTGGTGCTGGCCTTTGCCCTGAACCTGCTCTTTGCCATCCACTCCCATGAACGCGAGGCGGCCCAGCGGGCGCGCTCGCTGACAAGCCTCATGGCCTCATCCCTGGCTGCGGCAGCGGACTTTGACGATCCCGACGCGGCCACCGAGGATCTGGCCGCCCTGGCCCTGATCTCCGAGGTTTCCGGGGCAGCGGTCTATGTGGACGGGAACGTCCTGTTCGCCGCCTATGGCGAGCCGCCCCCACTCCCAGACCAAGCCCAGGCTCTGCGTAATGGCGAGCCGGTGGTCGAGATGCACCTGTCGAGCCTGACCGTGATCCGGCCCGTGGCCTCGGCCTCGCCCGGCAGCTGGCTGGTGGTGACCGTGTCCCTGGCCGACCAGTGGGCGGCCATGTGGCGCTCCCTGCTCATCGCCCTGCTCATCATGGCGGGTGTCTTCGCGGTCTGCATCCGGGTGGCGATCCGCTTCCGGCGGCGGCTGACCGACCCGCTGACCGAGCTTGGCCGCGCCGTGGCCGACATCACCCTGAACGAGGACTATGCAAGGCGGGTGGAGTATCGCAGCGACGACGAGATCGGCATGCTCGTGGTCGGGTTCAACGCCATGCTCGAAAAGATCGGACAGCGCGATGCCGAACTGCGCGGCCACCGCCAATACCTGGAGCAGATGGTGGAAGAACGCACTCGGCAGTTGGAGATCAGCGGCCAGGAGCTGGAGCGCAAGAACCTGATGTTGGAGGCCGAGATACGGCGCAGGACCAAGGCCGAGATGGTCCGCGACGAGGTGGAGCGCATCAACCGGCACGACCTGAAATCGAGCTTGAGCCTGGTCATCGGCTACCCGGAGCTGCTCTTGACCGAGGGCGGGCTGAACGACCAGCAAGTCAAGAGCGTCAAGCGCATCCGCGCGGCTGGCTACCGGATGCTCGACATGATCCGCAACCATCTCGACATGTTCAAGATGGAGCACGGCATCTACTCCCTGCGCCAGAAGCCCGTGGACCTTGTGGAAACCGCCTGCGCCCTTGAGGAGGAATTCGCCCCCCTGCTCGCCAGCCTGGGCGTGTCGCTGAACATCGAGCTGGACGAGGCCGAGGTGGTCGGCGTGGAGCAGTTCGCCGTCCGGGGCGAGGAGCCGCTGCTGCGAGCCATGCTCAGAAACCTGATCCAGAACGCCATCGAGGCGTCCAACCGGGGCGGCTTGGTCCTCATGCGCCTGGAAAACGGCCCGCGCAAGCGGGTTTCGGTCTACAACCAGACCCCGGTGCCAGCCGAGATCCGCCACCGGGTCTTCGACAAATACGTCACCCACGGCAAGGAGAACGGCACCGGCCTTGGCACCTACTTTGCCGCACTCATCGCCCGTACCCACGGGGCCAACATCGTCATGCGCACGGATGATCAGGCCGGAACCCTGATGACCGTGGTCTTCAGGGACGCCGGCCCCGGCATGCCCCGGCGCTGACGCCTGGGCCGCTCTGGCGCGGGTGGCACCCCAAAGAGGCCTCTGACCGGGTACGGTTCAGGCGATCCAGCGCTTCCTGATGTTGCGCAGGCTGAGCAGGAACAGGCCGAGACAGAATACGCCGAGAATGGCCAGATCAACGGCATACGGCAGCAGATGATCGCCGTGGACCGCCCCGTGAAGCACATCCGCCCCATACGTCAACGGAAGCGCGAAGGAGAGCGGCTTGAGGAACACGGGCAGCCCGCTGATGGGGAAGAAAAGCCCGCACAGGAAGATCATGGGAAAGCGGAAGAAGTTGGAAAAGGTCTGGGCCTCGAAGACCTCGCTCACGGCCACGGCGATGAACAAGCCGAGAAAGGCCGAGGCCACGGCGATCAAAACCACGGCGGGCACGAACACGGACCACGCCACATGGGACAGATCCATGAGAAAGGCGGCCATGATCACCGGCACAAAGGCGTTGGCAATGCCGAAGAGGATCGCCCCGCTCGTCTTGGCCAGCATCAGCAGCTCAAAGGGGAGCGGCGCCAGGAGCAGCCGCTCGAACGAGCGGTTCTTCTTCTCGAAGGTCACGGTCACGGCCAGCATGGAGGTGGTGCCGAACAGGATGGACACGGCCACCACGCCGGGCAGCACCGAAGGCACGCTCTCCAGCCCCTGGCCTGAGCGGATGAAGAACATGCCGGTCCAGGCCAGGGGAAAGAGCAGCCCCCAGCTGATGTTGGGCGGCTTCATGTAATAGGTGCGCATGTCCTTGACCAATATGTTCCAGAACGCAATCCAGCGTTTCATCGCGGGCCTCCCGATTTTTCCTTTTCGCCGCGCATGGCGTCGGCCTCGATGCCGGTGATGGAGACAAAGACATCCTCAAGACTCGGCCTGATCCTGCGCGCCTCGGACACCTCAAGCTCCTGCTCCTCCAGAAACCGCACCAGCGGCCCGACGCGTACCGGGCCGTCGCCTTCCACACGGATCGCCCCGGACTCGAAGGAGCCGAAATGGAGATCAGGAAACGCGGCCCTGAGCCGGGCCGAAATGGCGTCATGCCCGCCACCCGCGCCTTTGTCGAAACCGTTTTCGCACGCGATCTGGACCACATGCCGATCCAGGATTGGCTGCACCAGATTGGCCACGGTATCCACCCTGACGATGCTGCCCGCCAGGATGAAGGCGATGCGGTCGCACAGCCGCTCCGCTTCCTCGATATAATGGGTGGTCAGGAACACGGTGGTCCCGGCCTCGTGCAGTTCGGCGATGAGCTGGCGCAGATGTCGGGCGCTGGCCACGTCGATGCCCGTGGTCGGCTCGTCGAGAAAGAGAATCCTCGGCCTGTGGATGATCCCGGCGGCGATGGTCAGCTTGCGCTTCATGCCCTTGGAATATCCGGCGAACTTGCGCCCGGCGGCCTGGGTCAGGCCAAAGGCTTCCAGCAGTTCGTCCGCCCGCTCCCGGCGCTCGGCCTTGCCCATGCCATAGAGCGCGGCGCAGAAGCACAGGTTGTCGTAGCCGCTCAGCTCGGGGTACAGGTTGCTCTCGTCCGGGACCACGCCGATGAGGTGCTGGGCCGCCCTGGGATGCCTGACGCAATCAATGCCGTCGATGACGATGGACCCGGCATCGGGCCGGGCCAGCCCGGTGAGCATGTTGATGGTCGTGGTCTTGCCCGCCCCGTTGGGACCGAGAAAGCCGAACAACTCGCCCGGCGACACCGTGAAGTCCACCTGCCTGACCGCCTGCACCTCGCCAAACCGCTTGGCCAGCCCGCGCACCTCGATGGCGGCTCCGTTTTCAGCGGACATGGCCGCCCCCTTCCTTCCATCCACAGGGACGTCCCGCGTCAACCACGCCCTTGCGGCGATGATGCATGCTCATGGCAACCTCCGGCTCAATTGATTAAGTTACTGCGCACAGACTTTGAAAATCGGCAAAAAAAGAGAAGGCCGACTACCCGTCCGTCCCGGCAAGACTCCTGGCAACGCGCTCGCGCACGCCATCGGCCTGCAAAACGCTCCCGGCGATGCGGGCCCATTGGGCCAAAGTGTCGGGATTGATCCGGTAGTGGACATGGTAGCCCTGCTTGTCGGCGATGACCACCTCTGCGTCGCGCAGCACCCTGAGATGCTGCGACACCGCCGCAGGGGTGATGGCCAGAGACCGGGCCAGCGCATTGACGCACAGCGACCGCTGCTTGAGCAGCTCGATGAGCCGCACCCGCGACTCCACGGAAAGAACCTTGAAAACCCGCGCCGCCTTGTCCGGTTGCACCATGACACGCTCCATCTGTTTAAGTCACTGCGCGGATACAATGAGCAAGGATCAATCCCGTGTCAAGTAACGTCATCCAGACTCGTCTCCCTGAGCAGGCATCGACGATGGGTCCATGCCTGCAAGACATGCTGAAAAGCTCGTTCCTGGACCTGTTACCCATTCCCTTTGAATCGCATTTAAGATACTGGGCATGAACAGACACAGGATTGTCTTTTTTTCACTCCCGGAGGTTGAACGCATGGCCGTGAACATATTGCTGACGGATGACGAAGAAGGGTTTGTCGACGCCGTTGCCCGCCGCCTGGATAAACGCGGCTACACCATACATCAGGCCCACAGCGGACGGACGGCCCTCGAAGCCTTGAACCAGGGCGTGGAGATGGATGTCGTGGTGCTCGACGTGCGCATGGCCGGCATCGACGGGCTGGAAACCCTGCATCTGATCAAGACCTCGCACCCGGATGTGGAGGTGATCATGCTCAGCGCGTATGGCACCCCCCTGTGCGTCACCGAGTGTCGCCGCTGGGGGGCACGGGCTTTCCTGAACAAACCCGTGGAGCTGGACGCTCTGATCAAGGCCATCGACGAAGCGGCTGAAGCCGCCTCGGCCCGAAGGGAAAAGAAAGCACACCAAGCCGACCGCTGACAGGCCGACTGCATAACAAGGAATCCCCCCCATGCGTAGGGTCATTTCGCCAGCGCATCTGCGCGGCGATATATTCGGCGGGCTGACGGCGGGCATAATAGCCCTGCCGCTGGCCCTGGCTTTTGGCGTGGCAAGCGGCGCGGGAGCGGCAGCCGGACTCTACGGAGCCATGGTGCTCGGCTTTTTCGCGGCGGTCTTCGGCGGCACCCGCACCCAGATATCCGGCCCCACAGGCCCCATGACCGTGGTCACGGCCTCCGCCGTGGTCCTCTTTCACGGCGATTTCCAATCGGTGTGCATGGTTGTCATCCTGGCCGGGCTCATGCAGATCGGCTTTGGCCTGTGCCGCGTGGGCGGCTTTGTCCGGTTCATCCCCTATCCCGTCATATCCGGATTCATGACCGGCATCGGCGTGATCATCATCCTGCTCCAGCTCGGTCCCATCCTGGGCAGTCCGGGTGCCAACTCGCCGATCATGGCCGTGGTCAATCTGCCGGCGGCCCTGGCCGACATCTCCCTGCCCAGCCTGCTGCTGGCCGCGGCCACCATGCTCATCGTCTTCAAGGTGCCGCCGCGCATCTCCCTGGTGCTGCCTTCGCCGCTCATCGCCCTGGTCTGCATGACCCTGGTCGCCTGGGGCTTCGACCTGCCGGTCAGCACCATCGGCGAAATACCCATGGGCTTGCCCGAATTCAACCTGCCGTCCATCGATCTCTCCCTGTGGAGCCACATAGCCGGAACAGCCCTGGCGCTGGCCCTGCTCGGCACCATAGACTCTCTGCTCACCTCCATCGTGGCCGACTCCCTGACCAAGGAGCGGCACGACTCCAACCGCGAACTCATAGGCCAGGGCATCGGCAATGCCGTCTGCGGCCTGGTGGGCGGCCTGCCCGGCGCGGGCGCGACCATGCGCACCGTGGTCAACATCAACGCGGGCGGACGCACCCGGCTTTCGGGCGTGGTCCACTCCCTGCTGCTCCTGGCCGTCATCCTGGGGGCAGGCCCCCTGGCCTCGCACATCCCCCTGGCTGTGCTGGCGGGCATTCTCATCAAGGTCGGGGTTGACATCCTCGACTACCGGCTGCTCAAGATCATTCGCCAGATTCCGCGCGAGGACATGGCCGTCATGCTGACGGTCTTCGGCATCACCGTGTTTGTCGATCTCATCGCGGCGGTGGCCATCGGCGTGACCCTGGCTGCGGTCATGACCACCTGGCGCATCTCGCGCCAGACCAGGATCAGCATTTCCGGCACCGACAGCACAGCCGAGCTCACCACCCTTGAGCGCGACATCCAGAAAGCCAGCAGCTTCCGGATTCGCGTCATGAACATCAACGGACCGTTTTTCTTTGGCACCGCCTCCCAGATGGCGGACAAGGTCGAACGGCTGCTCGGCACCCGCATCGTGGTCGTCAACTGTATGCAAGTACCCTTCATCGACATCTCCGCCGTCTTCGCCCTGACCGAGATGATCGAAAGGCTCCAGGCAACCGGCATCAAGGTCATCATCGCCCTGCACGAAGAAATCCACCAGGACATGACCACCCTCGGCGTGGTCCGGCTGGTGGGCAAGAACAACGTCTGCCTGAGTCACGGCAGCGCCCTGCAGATAGCCCTGCACCTGCTTGAGGAGGAAGACGACAACAAACCCCTCGCGGCCTGAGGCGCGCCCGGCCCTCTGCCTCGGGCCACGCCCTACCGCCTGCGGCCCGGAATGGTCCGGGCCCGAAAAGTCATTGTCTGATGTGGTGCATCAGATCGCCCTCGCCGCCTGCCCGCACCCACGCGACAAACCCCTTGACCGCCTCCCTGATCTGGTCACGGATACCCCTGAGCTGGGCCAGCTTTTCCTCGCGCGTTCCTTCCAGTTTTGACGGATCGGCAAAGGGGATGTGGAGACGGCGCACCAGGCCCGGATAGATCGGACACTGCGCCTCGTCAGCATCGCTGCACACGGTGATCACGTAGGAAAATACCCTGCCCTGCCTAAAGAGGTCAAAGGCGGACTGCACACCCTTGCTGCTCAGGTCCACCCCTTCCTCGCGCATGACCTCAACCACCAGCGGATTGATGCTGGTGGGTTCAAAACCCGCGCTCTGCGCCTCGAACTCCCCGTTGCCGAAAAGATCGAGGTATGCCTCGGCCATCTGGCTGCGCGCGCTATTGTGAACACAAATGAAAAGCACCTTGTCCATGATCTTCTCCATATTCGGTCTGTTGAGGTGTGGCCTGTCAGGCAACTCTGCGTCCTCCCGCCAACACGGCAGAGGGCGCCATCCAGTGCATCGCGGGCCTGTGACGACCCGTTGGACCCGGATTTACACGTCCGAGGCGGTGCGTTTCTTGTCTGCCTCCACCAGCAGGAAGGCAGCCACCCCGCACAGGGTGATCTTGAGCCAGTCGAGCAGCCCGATGGGCGTACTGGAGAACAGGGTGTTCATGACCGGGGCATAGGTGAACAGCAGTTGCAGGGTCATCATGATGACAAAGCCGCCGATGACCCACAGGTTGGTCCCAAGCCCCAGGGCAAAGGGCGACCGTTTGAAGGAGCGCGCGTTGAACAGGTAGAAGCCCTCAATGACGACAAAAACGTTCACGGCAATGGTGCGCGCCTTTTCGGGCGAGGAGCCGCTTAATATCTCCCACTTGAAGAGGCCGAAGGCGCAGACAAGCAGCAACAGGCTGACCAGCCCGATCCGGCGCAGGATGACCCGGTCCAGGATAGGCTTGTCCGGCCTGTGCGGCGGGCGCTCCATGATGCCCGGCTCCTTGGGCTCGAAGGCGAGCATCATGCCCAGGCAGCCCGCGGTGGTCATGTTGATCCACAATATCTGCACCGGAAGGATGGGCAGTGCGGTATTGAAGAGGATGGCGAACAGGATGACCAGCCCCTCGCCCGCGTTGGTGGGCAGGGTCCAGGCGATGAACTTGATCAGGTTGGCGTAGACGCCCCGCCCTTCCTCCACCGCTGCGGTGATGGTGGCGAAGTTGTCGTCCGTGAGCACCATGTCGGCGGCATCCTTGGCCACATCCGTCCCGGTGATGCCCATGGCGATGCCGATGTCCGCCTGCTTGAGCGCCGGGGCGTCGTTGACGCCATCGCCGGTCATGGCGCAGATCTCGCCCCTGGCCTGAAGGGCCATGACCAGACGCAGCTTCTGCTCCGGCGAAACCCTGGCAAAGACCGGCACACCGCCGACCTTCTCGATCAGCTCCTTGTCGCTCAATGCGGCGATCTCCCTGCCGGTCAGCACCGGGCAGTCGCGGCCAAGGGTGCAGTCACGGCCGCTCAGGCCGAGCTGGAGCCCGATGGCCTCTGCGGTGAGCGCGTGGTCGCCAGTGATCATCTTGACGGAGACGCCCGCCTTCTGGCAGGCCGCGACCGCCTTGATAGCCTCCTCCCTCGGCGGGTCGATCATCCCCTGCAACCCGAGGAAATCCATGCCCAGGCAGGCGTCCGCGCGCTCTATCCCGCTGCCTGCGGGCAGAACCTTCCTGGCCAGGGCAAGCACCCGGAGCCCTTTGGCCGCCATGCGCCGCTGCTCCTCCAGGATGACATCGGCATTGAGCGCGGCCACGTCCCCGGACGGGGTCATGCTCGCTGCGCTGCATTCGACGATCCTCTCCACCGCACCCTTCATGTAGACGATCACATGGTCGCCCTGGTCATGCACGGTGGCCATGTACTGCCACTCGGACTCGAAGGGCAGTTCGTCCACCCTGGGCCGGGCCGACATCTCGGCACCGAGCTCAAGGCCGAGCTTGGCCGCCGAGACAAGCAAGGCCCCCTCGGTGGGGTCTCCCTCCACGGATAGTTGGCCGTCCTTGCTCCGTATCCTGGCGTCGTTGCACAGCAACCCTGCGCGCAGGCACTCCTCCAGGGCCTTGCTGGCACGGGCGTCGCCGCCGTCCTGGGCGACGATCTCCCCCTCGCTGCCATAACCTGTGCCCGAAACATCGTAGCCCATCCCGCCGCTGAAGATGCTCTGCACGGTCATCTGGTTTTCGGTCAGGGTGCCGGTCTTGTCCGAGCAAATGACCGTGGTGCCGCCCAGGGTTTCCACGGCGGGCAGCCTGCGGATGACCGCCTTGCGCTCGGCCATACGCGACACGCCAAGGGCCAGGATGATGGTCACCGCCGCAGGCAGTCCTTCGGGGATGGCACCCACGGCCAGGGCCACGGCAGCCATGAAAATATCGCTCAAGGGCTCGGAACGCATCAGGCCGAGGAGAAAGGCCAGACCGGCCAGGGCCAGGATGGCGATGAGCAGGAGATGACTGAAACGGGTGATCTTGCGGGTCAGCGGGGTTTCCAGCTCGTCCGCCGAATCGATGAGGCCCGATATGCGCCCGATCTCGGTCAGGTTGCCCGTGGCCACGACCACGCCGCGCCCCTGGCCGAAGCTGACCAGCGTGCCCGCATAGGCCATGCAGCGTCGGTCTGCCAGCACCGCGTCCATGGGACTGGCAGCCGGGTTCTTTTCCACGGGCACGGATTCGCCGGTCAGGGTGGACTCGTCCACCCTGAGTTCCTTGACCGAAAGGATGCGCAGGTCCGCCGCAACCTTGTCGCCGGACCTGAGTAGGACGATATCCCCTGGCACCAGTTGGGACGCGGCAAGACGCACCGGCTCCCCGGCGCGGAGGGCGACCGCCTCCACGCGCATGCTCGCCGAAAGGGACTGGAGCGCCTTGATCGCCTTGGCCTCCTGAAAATAGCCGACCAGGGCATTGACGAGAACCACGCCCATGATGACAAAGGAATCCACCCACTCGCCCAGGAGGGCGGTGACCACGCCCGCCGCGATAAGGATATAGACCAGAGGCTGGTGGAACTGGAGCAGAAAACGCTCAAGGGCGGTCTTGGAACGCTTTCCCGTGATGACGTTCTCGCCGAAACGCTTGAGCCGCTGCTCGGTTTCAAACTGATCAAGGCCGGTTTTCGGATCAACCGAAAGCAACGCAGCCACTTCGTCGCCTTCCCGATAATGCCAATGCTTCTCCAGCAGATTCGCCATACAATCTCCCAAGGGTTGCGGCTCCTTGCCCCGGCCACGCTGCGCGCATGGCGGGATATCTCATTGAGCCCAGTGTACTGATCCGGTCCCCACCGTCAAGTGACAAACCGGCGACGCTTCCGCGACGCGCCCAGTTGCCCACCTGCTGCCAAGTTTATGCAGGGGCTATCGGCGATACCAGACAGGGTGCGGACACGCCTGCCTCGCCTGGGCGGGAACACGGTGTTCCTATTCAGTCATAAGCAGGACAAGAATACCATCAACGACCCCATGGTCAAGAGATTGCGGAAGTCGATCCGTCAGGACCACGCCATCACGGCTCCGTGTGCGCGCCTTGTCTTTTGGTGCTTGTTTCATTATGATTCAATCTGATCCGCGCCTGCGCGCCGAGATGTAACATTTCACCCCGACAGGCGTGTCCCATGCCCACCCTAGACCCGACACAGCTCGCCGCCCTGCTGCCAGACACGGACAGCCTCTCGGCCATGCTCGACGAGCTGCCGCTTGGCGTGGCCGTGATGGATGCCGCGGGCATCCTGCTGCTGGTCAACAAGACCTACGAGACCCTCACGGGCGTGGACCGCAACCGGGTGCTGGGGCTCCAGTGCCTGCACAGCCTGCGCTGCGACTACTGCATGGGCGACTGTCCGGTCATGACCGGGTGGAAAAAGCTGGGGGCGGTCGGCGTCGAGGCCAACCTCGTCAGCCGCGAGCGCAGCAAGATCCAGGTGCGCCTGACCGTGGCCCCCCTGCTGGACGAGGAGGGGAGCCTGCGCGGCGCGGTGGAGACCATCACCTCGCGGACCACCCACACCCTCAACAGCGTGGCCACGGGCGTTTTCGGGCTGGGCGATCTGGTGGGGCGCAGCCCCCAGATCGAGAAGATCTTCGCCATGGTTCCCTCCATTGCCCAGACCGACTCGTCGGTGCTCATCACCGGCGAGACAGGCACCGGCAAGGATCTGCTGGCCGAGGAGATCCACAACGCGTCGGCCCGCAGCGACGGCCCCTTTGTCAAGGTCAACTGCGGCGCGCTGCCCGACACCCTGCTCGAATCCGAGCTCTTCGGCCACACCAAGGGCGCTTTCACCGGCGCGGACCAGAACAAGCCGGGCCGTTTCCGCATGGCCCACGGCGGCACCCTGTTCCTGACAGAGATCGGCGACCTGCCCTTGGCGCTCCAGGTCAAGCTGCTCTCCTTTCTCGACGACAAGGTGGTCTATCCCCTGGGCAGTTCCAAGGGCTTTCATACCGATGTCCGGGTCGTGGTCGCCACCCATCGCGACCTGGAGGCCATGGTCCGCCAGAAGCTGTTCCGCCAGGACCTGCTCTACCGGCTCAACGTCATCCGCCTGCACCTGCCGCCCCTTCGCGAGCGCGGCGGCGACATCCCCCTGCTCCAGGACCACTTCCTGAAAAAGCTCCAGACCCGGTTCGGCAAGAAGGTCGAAGGGTTCTCGGACAACGCCAAGACCCTGCTCAAGGCGTACCCCTATCCGGGCAATGTTCGCGAACTGCGCAACCTCATCGAATACGCGGTCAACTTCTGCGACGGCAAGCTCATCCTCACCCGGCACCTGCCCGGCTATCTACTCCACCCGGCAGACCCGCCCCAGCCCGCAGAGTTGGAGCCCACGGCATGGCCCGACGCCTCCGGGCAGTCCGGCGCGCCCGCAGATACGCCCGGCAGGGCCGATGCCCTGCCCCGGACGCCCATGGCCCCGTCCGCCACCTGGACCGACATGGAGCGCGCCATAATCCTCGACGCCCTGCGCAGGGCGGGCGGCAGAAAAAGCCAGGCCGCCGAACTCCTCGGCTGGGGCCGCTCCACCCTGTGGCGCAAGATGAAACACCACGACCTCGGATAGCCCCATGGAAAAAATACTCATCCCACTCATGGACAACGACGTGGCCCCCCGCTTCGACCTCGCCACAGACGTGCTCATCGTCACCATCCCCCGCGAATCCAGCCGCAGGGAAAGCCTGGAGGAAAAGGTCGTGGTCCTGGACCATGCCTCGGCGGAATCCATCTGCCGACTGGCCATCAGCGAGAACGTCAACACCGTCATCTGCGCCGGAATCGAAGGCAAATACCACGATTTCCTCGTGTGGAAAGGCACCAAGGTCATCGACGATGTCTGCGGGCCGGTGGACGCCGTGCTCGACGCCTACCACGACAAGCGGCTTGTTCCAGGAACATACATATACTGACTACGCCGCTTTATTGTGTTTCAAAGTGAAACATATTGACCCGCACTATATGTTTTATTTTGTCTCATTTTGGTTCATTCTCACGCCAGCCACATCGCTAAAATTTCACAACTCATTATTATAGCGTGTAAAAAAAATCGTGGCACACACCTTGCCTATTGCTTGTGAAACAAGTCGCAAACCATGCGCCTGAACACGAGGATGGACCGACCCTGATGAATGTGTTGATAGTTGATGCGGACGAACGCTTCCGGGAAAGCCTGGCAAGGCAGCTTGTCAGGCGCGGAATGACGGTGCAGGCCACCGGAGACCCTGCCGAGGCAAGGCTCATGGCCTGCCGCGAACGGACAGGCGCGGTGCTGGTCGGGCTCTCCAGCCCCAGGCAGACGCTCCTGGCCTTTCTGCGGAGCATCCGTCAGGACTGCCCAGGCAGCGAAGTGATCCTCATCAACCACTCGGGCAACGTTCCCCTGTCCATCGAGGCGATGAAGCACGGCGCGCTCGACGAGGTGGCAGCACCTGTGGATCTCGATGAACTGCTGCAAAAGCTCGACGCGGTTTCGGCCAGACGGGCCAAGGACATCGGGGGTGGTGTATGAAACTTTTTCCCAAGGAAGGAAGATAATGAAAGTCAAAGAGTTGATGACTCCGGTCGGCGAATACACGACGCTCGACACCGGGGCAACGCTGGGCGACGCCGCAGCCGCCCTCTCCACGAGCAAGCACAACGATGTCCTCGTGATCAACGAGCAGGGAAGCCTGGCCGGGATCCTGACCATGACCGACATCCTTGCGGCCCTTGAACCCAGCTACAAGCGGCTCACGGAACACGAGCGCAACGGCGAGACCCTGACCAACAAATACGTGGCCGATATCTTCAAGGAGTTCGGCCTGTGGTCCGACACCCTGAACGAACTGTGCCGCAAGTGTGTAAACATCAAGGTGTCCGAAGTCATGTACGTGCCCGCTGACGTGGAGTACCTCGACGAGGAAGACAACCTCGAATTCGGCGTGCATCACTACATCACCGGCGTGCACCAGCCACTCATCGTCCGCCGCAAGCGCGAGGTGACCGGACTGCTCCGCCTCGCCGATGTCTTTGCGGAAATCAGGAAAAGAATCACCAGCTGCGGCTGCTAACACAATTTTCGGGTTGACCTGAGGAGGTTACCATGGAAGCGGCACACGCCCCGCAATCAAAGTTCGACTGGAGCCGACTGGTGTTCATGCTCACCGGCGTCGCCCTGTTCACGTTGGTCTATTTTTCTCCGGCCTGGCCCGACGCCATCGACCCCACTGGCCAGCATTTCGTCCTCTCCCATGAGGCCAAGGGAGCCCTGGCGGTCTTCCTTCTGGCCGGAACGTGGTGGGTCTTCGAGGTGGTGCCCATCGGCATCACCAGCCTGATGATCGGCATTCTCCAGGTCATGTTCCTCATCCGCCCGGCCAAATCGGCCTTCAAGGACTTCATGGACCCCTCGGTCCTGTTCATCTTCGCCTCCATCATGATCGGCCTGGTCTTCACCAAGACCGGCCTGACCAAGCGGCTGGCCTACAAGATGCTCGACATCGTGGGCGAGCGCACCAGCATGATCTATCTGGGCGTGTTCGTGGTCACCGCCGCCCTGACCCACATCATGGCCCACACCGCCGTGGCCGCCACCATCTATCCGCTGCTGCTGGCCATCTACGCCCTGTACGGCGAGGGCGACAAGCCCACCAAATTCGGCAAGGGGCTGTTCATCGGCATGGCCTATGTGGCGGGCGCGGGTTCCATCGTCACCCTGCTCGGCGCGGCCCGCGGCGCCGTGGCCATCGGCTTCTTCAAGGAGATCGTGGGCAAGGAGGTCGGCTTCTTCGAGCTGTCCTACTACATGGCCCCCATAGGCTGGCTCATGGTCTTCCTGCTCTGGGGCTTCTTCATGCTCGTCTGCAAGCCCGAGAAAGACCGCATCCCCGGCCTGCGCGAAAAGGCCCGCGAGCTCAACGCCCGCATGGGCTCCCTGACCCGCAACGAAATCATGGCCGCCATCATCGTCGGCATCACCATCCTCATCATGAGTCTGCGCGCCTTTGTGCCCGCGCTGGACGCGGTGGACAAGACTGCCATCATCCTGTGCTCCTCGGTCCTCTTCTTCATCTTCAAGATCCTGGACATCAAGGACCTGGAAGACATCCCCTGGAACATCATCCTGCTCTTCGCGGGCGCCATGTCCATCGGCTTCTGTCTGTGGGAGACGGGCGCGGCCAAGTGGATGGCCGTCAACTGGCTGGTCATGTTCCAGGAGGCCAACTGGTTCGTGTTCGTCATGTCCATCGCCTTCTTTGTCATGATCATGACCAACTTCATCATGAACGTGGCGGCCATCGCCATATCCCTGCCCGTGGCCCTGGTCATCGCGCCCTACCTGGGCGTGTCGGCCGAGGTCATCCTGTACGCCTCGCTGGTCACGGCGGGCATGCCCTTCCTGCTGCTCGTGGGCGCGGCCCCCAACGCCATCGCCTACGACTCCCGGCAGTTCACCACCGGCGAGTTCTTCAAGTGGGGCATTCCGGCCAGCATCATGCTCATGGTCGTGGTGGGCCTGGCCTGCCTCGTCATCTGGCCGCTGATGGGCATGCCCATCACCGTGCCTGCCGGGGGCTAGCCAATCGGAACCATCTATGAAATAAAGACAGCTGTCGTACACCTCGTGTACGGCAGCTGTCTTGTCTGCAACACTTCTCATGAGGGAGAGACTCCATGGAAAAGCTTGAAGAACTGCTGACCCACATCACTTCGAGAATCAACATCAACCTCAAGCCCATGGGCATCGACGTGGAGCCGATCCTGAAAAACGCCATCCCGCGCGAAAGACATCTGCTCTACTACGCCTTCTACGCCCTGACCACCGACCACCCCTTGAGCTTCCGCTTCACCAATTCAAGCCTGGGTGGCACCTATTTCCTGGGCAAGACCCTGGTGGACCGCTCTGTGCTCTACAAAAGCGACATCCGCGGCGACGAGCTCAAACGCAAGGGCGACGTGGTGGAGTTCGACGGCATCAAGACCAAGCTCTTCTACAACGAGGTCATCCGCATCATCAACAGCTACCTCGTCAAGACCCTGGTCCACAACTATTCCCACAATCCGGAAATCCCGGAGGTTTTCAAGATCCTGAACACCGTGGCCATGCACTACTCCAACATTCACGGCACCACCACAGAGGGTGTATTCCTCGGCCCCTTTGCCACTGTCGATTTCTCGTACATGCACAACTGCGTGGTAGGCGAATACGCCTATGTCCAGGCCGGAGACCTCTCGCGCCAGGTCATTGAGCCGGGCCGCGTCTGGATCAGATACAACGGCCTCTTCGAGTTCAACTACATCTATCCCGAAGGCGTGCTCAAAAAGTACATCTCCATGGACGAGAACGGCAGCCTGTCCGGCGAGTTCTTCGACCATGTGGACGAGCGCAAGGAAGACTTCCTGCCCATCTACTCGTCCATCAGTCCCGAGCCCTTTGAAGGCAAGGGCGATGGCGCCTACGTCAGCCCCTACGCAGTGCTCAAGGGCAACTGCACCATCGGCGACAATGCCCTGGTGGCCCAGCGCGCCCACGTCGAGGACTCGGTTTTCGGCAACGGCTCGAACGCCCAGGAAAACTGCTACATCATGAACTCGGTTTACGAGGGCCTCGACATCACCGCGCACGGGGCAAAGGTCATCAACACCCGCCTCGGCAACAAGGTCTTTGTCGGCTTCAACTCCTTCCTGCACGGCAAGAAGCCCGAGCATATCACTGTGGGCCGCAATTCCATCGTCATGCCGCACACCATCATCGACTCCGACGAACCCATCGCCATCCCGGAAAACTCCATGGTCTGGGGGCATGTCACTTGCCAGGCTGATCTCGCAACCCAGTGCATGACCCTCGACGCCATGAGTGCGGCCACCGACATCACCATGGGCAACATGACCTTCAAAGGCGACGGCAAGGCGTTCGTCGATGCCTTCAGGGAGCGCATCGAGCATATCCTCGAAGCCAACGGCGCCTACTACAACGGTACGGAAAACACGCGCGGACACGCGCAAAAAACGCAGGACGCCTGCTTCAACATCCTCCAGCCCTTCCAGTCCGGGCCGGAACAGGGGATGTATCCATCTATGACTATTGGAGATTAAACGATAACGCAGGCACTGGAAGCAACAATTCCAAAAGAGAGGGTTTGCACCGCCCGCCCACGGGCAGGGGCAACTTCGTGGCGGAAGACGTTACTTCTGCCTGGTGTCGAGTTCAGGATTCTTGAGTTGGAAGCCCACGCCGCGCTGGGTGTGAAGCAGTTTGCGTTCGTGCCCGTGATCGAGCTTTTTTCGGATGCGGGCAATGTGCACGTCGATGACATTGTCGAGGTTGGTGGCCCTGGTGTCCTCCTGCCAGATGTCGCGTGCCAGCATGTCGCGCGTGACCACCCGGCCCGGATGGCGAAGCAGGTATTCCAGCAGTTCGAACTCGCGCGCCGTCAGAGCGATGGTCCGCCCCCCCCGCGTGACGATGCGGGTGATCAGATCCATGGCCAGATCGCCGCACCGAAGCAGCAGGACCTGATCGGCCCAGCCGCGACGCAACACCACGCGGATGCGGGCAAGCACTTCGGGAAAGGCGAACGGCTTGACGATGTAGTCGTCGGCCCCGGCATCGAGCCCGGCCACCTTGTCCTCGACGCTGTCGCTGCCGGAAATCAGGATCACCGGTGCGTTGATGCCGCGCCTGCGCAGCATCCTGAGGACCTCAAGCCCGCCACGACCGGGCAGGGTCAGATCGAGCAGAACTACATCGAACACCTGCTCGTTGGCCAGGAAAAACCCTTCCTCGCCAGTAACCGCAGCCACGACATCAAACCCTTCGCCCTCAAGCCGCGCCTTGAGGAAGTCAGCGATCTCCCGCTCGTCCTCGACCAGCAATAGTCTCATGGCGCCTCCCAAGCTCATCGGCAAAAAACAATGAAATCCAGCCGCCCGCACTCGGGCCGACAGCATCACGCCTCACCCCTGAGACGCGTGACAACAAAAAGCAGGGCCGCAGCCCTGCTTCCTGCATTCCTGATCATCCCCAGGCCATTGCCCGACCTCGCGTCTGAAGCGCACAGGCAAAGCCTGCTTCGCCAAACAGCAAGACCGTGGGGACATGCCGTCGGGTTCACTCGCCAGCGATCGGTCAGATGCCAAGCTTGCTCACATCGGGATGCGAGGCGAGCACCTGCACAAGCTGATCTGTGCGCAGATCGAGCCGGTCCTTGAGCAGATGAAACAGATTCCAGAGCAAGGGCAGCCCGATCTTGTCCTCGGACTCCAGGATGGCGCGAAGGTCGCTGCCAGAGATGACAGCCACCCGGCAGGCGTCATCGCAGACCACGGAATGCTGCCTGGACTGCTCGGGAAACAGGGCGGTCATGCCAAAGCAGTACCCGACCTTGATCACGCCGAGGATGACGGTCACCCCTTCCTTGTTCTCCACTTGGAGTTGCGCCTTGCCCTTCAGGAGAAAGTAGAAATTATCCGCCGGGTCGCCTTTCTGGTAGACGACCTCCCCCTTGGCGTAGTCCTTGGGCTGGACCTCGCGCCGGAGCCTTTCGATCAGCTCCTCCGAGACGTTTTCGAGAATATTGAACTGGCTGCTATTCAAAGACTTCATGATCAAACCTCCAGGATAATTACAAGACCAGGCCTAAAAGGACAGCCAGCCCGAGAGTGACAGCAATCAGCGAACCGCCCACAGGCAGGGCTCCCGCGTCGAGGGAATCCCTGATCTGCTTCATCCTGAGCGCGGCATTGACGGTCGTGCCACTGGTCCAAAAATCAGGATTGAGCGCGGTCAGCAGGAACAAGGCCCGCTCAGGCAAGTTCCGGCAGAACTCGGCGAACCCGTGAACCGCGCGGCCAGCGACCTTGGCGGCCATGTCGTTCAGCCCATTGAAGAATGCGGACACGGCCTGATAAAACAGCCGCCCGCCGCGCCTGTAGAACCAGTCGGTTTCAAGGGCGATGGTGTCGGTCCGCTTGAGCAGCGGCAGCATGAGGAAGAAGACCAGGGCCGAGAACAGGAGCAGCTGGAGCTGCGCCACGACCTTGCCCCCCTTGTAGACGTCGAACCCGCCCACGTCAAAGGGCAGGATGGCGTACAGCGGCTGGGGGTAAACGCCCAGGGCGATGCACAGGAAGGCCAGCCCGGCCATGGCCAGGAGCATGTGCCTGGGCGCCTCGGGAGGCCGCAGCCCCTTGTCCTTGGCAAAGAAGACGAAGTACGGGAATTTGATGCCCGCGTGCAGGAACACGCCCGCCGAAGCGATCTCAAGGATCATCAGCACCCAGGTCAGATGCTCGTTGGCAGCGGCCTGGATGATCATGCTCTTGCTGGTGAAGCCGCTGGTGCCGGGGAATGACGATATGGCCAGCGCCCCGACGAGTCCGAGCAGCAACGTCAACGGCATGGTCTTGTGGAGTCCGCCGAGTTCCGTGCATTTGCTCTTGCCCGTGGCGGCCAGCACCGCGCCCGCAGACATCCACAGGAGCGATTTGTAAATGATGTGGCAAAACGCGTGGGCTGCCGCGCCGTTGATGGCCATGGCCGTGCCGATGCCCGCGCCCGTGACCATGAAGCCCACCTGGTTGGTGATGGAATAGGCCAGGATGCGGCGCATGTCGTTTTCGAGCAGGGCGTAGATGATGCCGTAAACGGCCATCAGGCAGCCGATGACGATGAGGATTTCCCAGCCGGGGAAGGCGCGCAGGAGCGCGTAGACCGCCGTCTTGGTGGTGTAGGCCGAGAGGATGACGCCGCCGGTGACTGTGGCCTCGGGATAGGAATCCGAAAGCCAGCTGGCAAAGGGGAAGGCGGACGCGTTGACCAGCACGCCGAGCAGGATGAGCCAGCTGCCCAGGCTGGGGGCCAGCGAGGTAAAGGCGATGGAGCCCGTGGTCTGGATATGGACGATGATGCCCACCAGCATGCACAGCCCGCCGAAAAGATGGACGAGCACGTAGCGGAATCCCGCCCCGGACGAAAGCTTGGTCTTGCGGGCCAGGATCAGGAAGGTGGACGCTATGGCCATGATCTCCCAGAATACGTACAGGGTGATCAGGTCTCCGGCGAACACCGCCCCCAGGGCCGAGCCGATGTAGAACAGGGCCGCCAGTTGCTGGCGCACGTCATTGAGCTTGTAGGCAAAGAGGAAGGCAAAGACCGAGTTGAGGCAGAAGATGTACCCGAACACCCGGCTCAGGCCGTCCACGCGCATGAGGACGAGGTCCATGCCGAGAAAATTGGCCGTGGCCAGGGTGCCTGACGGGAGGTTGTGCACGATGAGCAGACCGACGGCGGCTGCGGCCAGAACCATGCGGTTGCGCCACGCTCCGGTGAACAGCGGAAGCAGCGCAGCGGCTCCCAGATAGGCGAGGATCGGGTGAATGCTAGTCATCATAATAGTCCGTGTTTCTCTTCAGGATAAAGCCCAGACCCTTGGCGACCAGGATCAGAACAGAGCACGCAACGAACCCGAACAGGGCGTTGAAACCAAAGAAGTCGTCAAAGCCGAAATGCGGTTCGGGCGAGGCGAAGAACTGCAAGGCCACGGTCAGCCCGCAACTGCCCCAGAGAGCGATCCAGAGCATGCGCCTTGTCTTTGGCCGGTCAAAGAAGTCGAATTCCTTTTTCTTGCTCATCGCAACTCCTAGTTGGCGGCCAGTCGGGCCAAATTCAGGAACGGGTAAGGATAGAAGAACAGGATCACGGAAATGCCCGCAGTGATCAGCGGCGGCACGATGCACGCCAGCGGGGCCTCGCGCACCGGCCCGGAGTGCTGGGCCTGATCAGGGGCGCAGAACCACGCCCGGTAGACGATGGGCAGGAAGTAGGCCGCGTTGAGCAGCGAGCTGACGAGCAGGACCAGGGCGAGCACCCACTGACCTGACCCGATGCACCCGTTGAGCAGATACCACTTGCTCAGGAACCCGCCCGTGGGCGGGATGCCGATGATGGACAAAGACCCGATGAGGAATGCGGTCATGGTCCAGGGCATGCGGTAGCCGATGCCGTTGAGACGGCTGATGTATTTCTCGCCCGTGGCCACATAAATGGCTCCGGCGCAGAAGAAGAGCGTGATCTTGCCAAAGGCGTGCATGGAGATGTGCAGCATGCCGCCGGTCAGCCCGGCAGTGGTCATCAACCCCGCGCCCAGCACGATGTAGGAGAGCTGGCCGATGGTGGAGTAGGCCAGCCGCCGCTTCAGCCCGTCCTGGGACAGGGCGATCAGCGACGCCGCCAGCATGGTCACCGCCGCCACGCCGGTGATGACATCGTTGAGATGCAGGGCCTGGAGCGTCTCCACGCCAAAGGTGCCCGTGACCACGCGCATGATGCAGAACGCGCCGACCTTGACCACGGCCACGGCATGGAGCAGCGAACTGACCGGCGTGGGCGCGACCATGGCCGCCGGGAGCCAGACGTGGACCGGCATGAGGGCCGCCTTGGCAAAGCCGAAAAGCAGCAGGCAGAGCAGCACGGTCAGGGTCGTGGAGTCCGCAGCGCCCAGGGCGATGCCGCCCGAGGCGAAATCGAGGCTGCCGGTGAAGTGGTGCACCGCGACCATGGCCGGGAGCACCAGCCCGATGGAGGTGCCCACGATGAAGCCGAGGTATTTGCGCCCGGCCTTGCGGCTCTCCTCGTTCTGGTGATGCGCCACCAGCGGGTATGTGGAGAAGGAAAGCAGCTCGTAGAACAGGTACATGGTCAGCAGGTTGGCCGAGAAGGCCACGCCCACCGCGCAGAAGATGGAGCTTGCGAAATAGCCGAAGAAGCGGGTCTGGGCATGCTCGTTCTTGGCGCGCATGTAGCCAATGGAATAGACCGTGGTCACCACCCACAGACTGGAGGAGACCAGGGCGAAGAGCATGCCAAAGGCATCGACGCGGAAGGCGATGGGCGCGCCGGGCAGAACCTCGGCCAGAACCCAGGTGTAGGTGTGCCCGGCCAGCACCGCCGGGACCATGCAGGCCAGAAGCGCCAGCAGCAGCAGCGCCGCCGCAAAGGACCACGCCTCGCGGATGTTGGGCGTGCGCGCCGAGATGATGCCGGGGACCGCCAGCAGAGGGGCGGCCACTGCGAGAAGGGGCTGGATCGAGTATATGGAATACATGTGACTTCTCCGGCTAGATGAGGCTTGCGGGGATGATTCCGGCGATGAGCCGGTCCACGATCAGACCGCTCGAAAGCCCGGCCACAATAAGCAGCACGGCGACAATCGCCAGCGGCGTCACGCGACTCCAATGCTCGATGTCCCGGACAGACTCCCCGGGCGCATCGAAAAAGGCCGTCTCGAAGAGCCGGAAGAAGAGGACCACGTTGACCAGGCTCGACACCAGCAGACCGGCCATGAACACATACTGACCGGACGCCAGTGCGCCGGAGAGCAGGTACCACTTGCTGAAGAAGCCGAACAGGGGCGGCACGCCGATCATGGACATGGCCCCAAGGACAAAGGCGGCCATGGTGAAGGGCATGGTCCTGAAGAGCCCGCTCAGGTTGCCAAGGGTCATCTCGCCGCGCTGGCGGGCGATGCTGCCCACGGCCATGAACAGGGTCAGGGTCATGAGCGAGTCGGCGAAGACGTGCAACATGGCCCCGGTCATGGCCGTGCGGTTGCCGATGAACACGCCGCCGACCATGTAGCCCACCTCGGCCACCAGGATGTAGGCGAGCATGCGGCGCTGGTCTGTCTGCCGGAAGGCCATGACAGACCCCACGAAAATGGCGGCGGTGGCCAGGGTCACGGCCACTGCGGGGATGGCGTCCGGTATGGAGGCACCGGGGAGCACGCTGATGAGAATGCGGATGACCACATACACCATGACCTTGGTGGTCAGCGGCGCCATGAGCGTGGCCGACACCGGGGATGTCATTCCATAGGCGCCGGGCAGCCAGCCGTGGAACGGGAACAGCGCCATCTTCACCCACAGGCCGAGCAGGATCACGCCCACAGCCCCGTGCATGGACACCGTAACCGGCGAGGCCGCGATGATCCGGGCCAGATCGGCCATGTTCAGCGAGCCGGTCAGCATGTAGAGATAGCCGACGCCAAGCAGATAGAACGAAGCGCCCACCGACCCGATGCACAGGTAGTTGAGGCTCGCCAGCGGGGAGCGCCCGGTCCCGAAACCGAGGAGCGCGTAGCCGCTCAAGGCTGCGACCTCGATGAGGACGTACAGGTTGAACAGGTCGCCGGTGGCGACGATGCCCATGTGCCCGGCCACCGTGAGCATGAACAGGGCCACAAAAGCCGCCGACTTCTCGGCGAAATGGTCGAGGATCTCGGCCCTGAAGGCGAGGAAGGTGAACAGCGCCGACGCCGAGATCAGCACGAGCATGCCCGCGCTGAACGTATCCACGACAAAGACGATGCCCCACGGGGGGGACCATCCGCCAAGCAGGTATGTCGCGGTCCCGTGCGCCAGGACGCTGCACAGGAGTTTCACGGCAAAGCCGAAGGATGTCAGGAGAGCGATGGCACCCACGGGATAGGCGAGCACGCTCCGCGTCCAGCCCGCCAGGGTGGCGAGGAACGCTCCAAGAAGCAACGGGAGGAGGGTCAGGACTACATCATGCATGGCTATGGATTCTTGATTTTTTCCAGTATTTCATCTTCTTCCAGCGTCCCGTGCACATCAAAGATGCGCTGGACCAGGGCCAGAGCCACGCCGAGTGTCGCCACGGAGACGACGATGGCTGTCAGCATCAGCACGTGGGGCAAGGGGTTGATGTAGTCCGCGAAGTCGATCAGTTCCTTGGAGTGGGTATCCAGCAGGATGGGTATGGTGGCCCCCGCCTTGGAACCGATGGCAACGTAGAAGAGCATGATGGCGGTCTGAAATATACCAAGCCCCATCAGCTTCTTGATCAGGTTCCCCTTGGCTATCATCGCGTACAGGCCAATCATCATCAGGACGATGTAGGCCCAGAAGTTGTACTTGGATGTCAGTTGCGTCAGGAAGTCTTCCATACGCCTACAATCCTTCCGTGACCGCCCCGCGAGAGGACAGGAGTTTGAAGATGATCACCAGCGCGGCGGTCACGGTCATGGCCACGCCGGTTTCGACGAACAGGATGCCAAGGGAGTGCCCGCTCGCCAGGGACACGCCCATTATGTCAGCAACAGCATCGTAATCCAGAAAATTCGCTCCCTTGGCCAAGCCAAGGAGGCCGGTGCCGAAGTAGACCAGCACACCCGCAGCCGCAAGCAGATGCGTGAAGCGCTCGGTCAGCTGGTTCACCAGGGTGCGCAGATCGTGCGACACGGCGAGCAGGACATAGCTGGCCGCGAATATGACGCCGCCCTGAAAACCGCCGCCCGGACTGTAGTGACCATGCGCGAGCACATACAGGGCGTAAAGCTGGATGAAAGGGATGATCATCCGACAGGTGGTGGTGACCACGACATCGTGCGGCGGCCAGTCGGAATCCACGCGCTCGAACGCGCCGCCCTCATCCGGGAGTGCGCAGGCCTGACGCCTGCGGACCACCAGCCCGGTGCTGGCATGACGATAGTAGAACAGGCCGGGCTTGCACACGTCGCTGGGCAGACGGACGATGAGGAAACAGGCCAGGGCCGCAGTGAAGACCACCACGGTTTCCAGCATGGTATCAAACCCACGGTAGTCGGCCAAAACGGCTGTGACAAAGTTGGGGGTATGGGTGTCCTCGTAACTTTTTTCGATGAAGTACCGTGAAATATGACGGCTTGCCGGAGATTCAATATCGCCCCAGGAGGAGAAGTTCTCCATGGACAGAATCAGGAAAGCGCCGGCAAGAAGCACGGCCACAAGAGCTGCCTTTTTCAATCTTTGGTCCTCCTTGTGGTCCGGAAAATGGCCGCAAACATCAGGGCGGTGCTGATGCCCGCGCCGATGGACGCCTCGGTGAAGGCCACATCGACCGCGCCCATGGCCAGCCACTGGACGCACATCATGAAGCTGTAGATGCCGAAGATGATGGCGGCCCCCAGCAGATCCTTGACGTTGATCGCCGCGATGGCGCAGATGATCACGAGGATGAGGGCCAGCAGTTTGATTTCCCAGATCATTTGCGCCTCCTCTTGCCGTCTGTCTGGACCCAGGGTGCGAGCCCTGCGCGCACGCCCGCGTCAACCATGGCGTGGGTCGCCGTGGGGCTGGTTATCAGGACGAACCCCCAGAGCAGGAGCACCTTGAGCTGCACCAGCAAGGTCATGGGGGTGGCCTGGATCCCGCCATACAGCACCAGCCCAAGGAGCAGCGTCAGCAGCCCGAGCGTGTCGAGCATTCCGGCCATGTGGAGCCTGGTGTAGGCATCCGGCAGCCGCAAAATGCCCACCATGCCGGCGACAAACAGCAGCATTCCGCTGCAACACAAAATAACAACCAAGATCTGGACCATGGGGTCGCTTCCTCCGACGTTTAGGATGCCGTGTCCCGGCGTCCCCTTTTATGCAGATATCTGGAAGCCGCGAGAACGGCGATGAAGTTCAGCATCGCGTAGGCGAGTGCAATGTCCACAAACATGTCCACACGCTCGAAGACCAGCCCGATGATGACGATAAGGGCCACGGTCTTGGAGCCGATGGCGTTCATGCCCATCAGGCGGTCCAGCGTCGTCGGGCCAACCACGGCGCGATACAGGGGCATGGTCATGATGGCCACCAGGAACACGCCGGAATACAGGATGAATGATTCCATCATAACTCCTCGAATATGGCCTTGATCTTCTTTTCCATATCGCCGGGCAGGCCCTCGGCAGCCACTTCGTCAAAGGCGTGGACCGAGACATAGCCGCGCTCATCAATGGACACGGTGATGGTGCCGGGCGTCATGGTGATGGAATTGGCCAGAAAGGTCAGGGCCAGCTTGGTACGCAGCACGGTCTTGAAGGTGACGATGCGCGGGTATATCTTGTCGTTGAGGTGCGGGTCGAAGGCCAGCCGGAGCAGGCGCATGTTGCATTTGGCAATCTCCAGGACCAGCCAGGGCACATAGAGGGCCAGCAGCCACAGGGCGCGCAGCTTGCGGAAGCTGCGCACCTCGGGCGGAAAGATATCCGTAGAGATCCAGGTCACAAAGGCGCTGCAAAAAGCGCCAACGGTCATGTGGAAGGCGTCGAACATGCCCGACAGGATCAGCCAGGTGCCAAAAAGCAGCAGAAACCGCAGCACAAAGCTGATGGCGGCATCGCCGCGCCGTGACACCGCGGCCTTGGGCGCGCCCTTGCGGACAACGCGAACAGATTCAGTCATTTGATCCATACAAACTCTCCAGGCAGACGGGCCTCGAATAAAACCGGCCTCAAACTCGCACGAAAACCGGCACGGGTGTCCGCAACGGACCGGGATGACACGAAACGAAGAGGGGGAATATCCGAGACGTTGCCGTGCAATGCTCTCTCCCTCGCCGCTTCCGGACAATGCCTATGCCATAAAAAAACCGGCTGGGGAAACGAGCCGGTGCGCATTCGCATCCTTGAAGAAAACCGCCTGCGCCGAAAACCCGCACGCACGGGCCGGACAGGCCCGCGAAACAGAACGACCGGCAACTCCGGACGTGGCGGATTTCATCTTTCGCAGCGTGATCATGACCTGATGCCCCACTCTTAAGATCAAGAAACCAAATTCCACAATGCGCGTATTTTTAAACATTAGAGCCAAAACTTGTCCAATAAAATTTTCTGAATTTCTCTTCAGAATCGACCGCTGTCCGTTTCGCTCCGCCCTTTCGGAGAGCGACCGCCCTTGCCCCAGAGTTCCGCTGCTCCATGTGACCGCCACGCGCCTCATTCCTTGAAATGACGCAAGTAAACAGCCTCCTGATCGACCTGACGCAACCCGAGGTTGAGTATCCGCCCCAGCCTCCTCCCCCGCTCGGTGTCGGAGAAGCAGACGACCAGGCTGTTGGTGCCCAGGAGCCGTGTGCTCATCACCAGTTCTCCCCTCTGCTTGCGCAGCACGGGATCGACCTGCAACAGATGCCTGAACACGTTGGTGTCCACCACGGCGGCGCGAACCCGCCCGGCCAGGACCTTGCGCAGGTTGAGCGCGTCCGTGCTGGAGTGGTCGATGGTCAGGCGCCCCTCTTTCGCCATGGCGTCAAACTCGGGGGTGTTGGCGTAACCTGCCACGACACCGAGGGTGTATCGGCGAAGATCGTCAAGGGTTTGCCAGTTGATGACCATCTCCTGACGGCTTGCCAGTCCAAGGGAACTGCTGCCCACGCTGTCGGAATTGAGAAACGCATCCTTGTGCCAGTGCTCTGGATACTCGGGAAAATACCCAGCAATATCCTTGTCCAACCGGGCCTCGTTCAAAGCGCGGTTCCAAGGGTAGAACCGGATCTCAAGCTCGTACCCCATGACCCTGAAAGCCTCGCGGACCACCTCTGAGGTGGCTCCGTTTCCGGGAAGGGACTCCCCTGTATAGGGCGGCCACTCCAGAGAGGCGAGAACCACCCGATCTGCCGCCAGAGCAGACAAGCTTGAGAGTAGGCCCAAAGCGAGCAGGCCGAGAAACAGGGCAGGCTTCATCCACATGGCATGAACGTATCTCCATTTCCATGATAATTCCAACCGAATTCGCACCAGCTTGCAGCATTGTAACCTCCCAGGTGATCGCAGCTTACAAAAAGTCCCCTGCCAAAAGTCGGCAGGGGACTGCGGTTTCCTTGCGATGCCAGGATCAGGCATCAACCTTGGGCGAATCGGTCAGATGCTCCCGGCAGAGCCAGACGATGGACTGGGTCCCCACGTCAAAATGCGGGCTCACGCCCTGCTCCAGGCCGCAGACAGCGCACCTGTGCCCATCACCTTCAGGATAATACTCGATGTTGTTGAGCATCTGGTTGAACCGGCTGATGAACGGGAACATGGGGTGCTTGGCGTGTCGCCGGATGTCCTTGCTGTTCAGCTTGCCGTTGTCATTGACCTTGACGGTGATCATGCGCGACCGGTTGATGAACCCTTCCTTCTTGTTCATCACCACTTTGATCGGCTCTTCCCAGCGGCAGATAATCCGCTTTCGGTCCTGATCGTAACGCATGGACATGGCACTCTCCTTCTCGCGACGTTTCCTGTGTCGCGAAAGCCGGGATCAACTGCATCGGCACTCTTCCGGGAACCAGGGTTCCCGGATCGGCTAGATCTCGTAATCCACGGCCTTTCGGCTGGCGGCGACCTTCTTGACGAAGCCGACGCATGCCTGGTGTTCGGGGTGGCCCTGATAGTGGTTCAGGGCGTCTGCGTCGTCGTGCTCGGAGCACAAAACAACGTGACAATCGGGATCGGCGGCCACGATGTCGTGACTGACCTCAATATGCCGGAGTCCTTCGATGCGCCCGGCCAGGGCTTCAAGCATCTCTTTCATCCGGGCCGCGTTGACCTGGGCCGGGTTGCCTTCGGCCTCTTCCTTCATTGTCCACATGACGATATGCCTGACCACGCTCAACCCCTCATCGAAAAAAGTTAATAATTCAAGACTATTGGCGAAATGCGCCAGAATGGCATTCACCTACATTACAATGAATAAGCACTGATGCGCCGCATGTCACCTGTCGAGACACATTTATAATGCACGCTAGCGCATGCCGCGAATGACATCGGCCAGTGATTCGGCCAGCCCGGCCAGCCGCTTGATCGCCTCGGCAGACTCGGCCATGGCCCGGTCGGTCTCGCCACAGATGCGGTTGACATCCATGGTGGCCCGGCTGATTTCATCGCTGGCCGCGGACTGCTGCTCCGCCGCCGTGGCGATGGAGCGCACCCGATCGGCGGTGGACTCGGCCACCAGGACGATGCTCTTGAGGGCCTCGCCCGAACGGTTGGCCATGTCCGTGCTTTTCTGCACCGCGCTGACCGCAATCTCCGTGGCCCGGACATTCTTCCTGGCCCCGTCCTGGATGCCGGTGACGGCCTGATGCACTTCGTTGGTGGCCTGCATGGTCTTTTCCGCCAGCTTGCGCACCTCGTCGGCCACCACGGCAAACCCCCTGCCCGCCTCGCCCGCGCGCGCGGCCTCGATGGCGGCGTTGAGGGCCAGCAGGTTGGTCTGGTCCGCGATGTCCTCGATCACGCCGAGCACCTTGCCGATGGATTCGGCCCGAACGTCAAGCTCCTCCATGGACGACTTGAGTTCCTGGGCGCGGGTGGCGACCTCATGGATGGCCTGGACTACCTCGGTGACCACGGCAGCGCCCTCATCGGCCCGCTGTCGCGCCTCGTCGGCGTCCAGGGCAGCGTCCTGGGCGTGGCGCGCCACCTCAAGGACCGTGGCGTTCATCTGCTCCATGGCCGTGGCGGTCTCGCCGGTCCGGTCCGTCTGGACACAGGCCCCGGTCCTGGCGTTGGCCACCAGCCCCTCAAGCTGCACCGCAGCGGCGGCCAGCTCCTCGGAAATGGCTGAGGCGTCGCTGGCGGCCCGCGCTATCCGCTCGTTCTGGCTGAGAATCTCCGCCTCGCGCCGCTTGAGTTCCGTGGTGTCAAGATAGAGGCAGCAGCCGCCGATGACCTTGCCGGTCACGTCCGTCAGGGGAAACAGGTTGGCCAGCACGTTGATGTCGCTGCCGTCCACATGCTTGAAGACCGCCTCCCGGTTCATCATCCGGATAGTATCATCCATGCATGTCCCGATGACGGATTTGCGGTCGTCGCGGTAGAAAATCTGGGAAATCTTGCGGCCATAAAAGGATTCCGGAGTATCCTTGGACCCGATCATGTCCAGGCATTCCTGGTTGAGAAAGGTGATGTTCTGCCCGGTGTCCACAAGGCAGCACGGCACGGGCAGGCCGGCGAGAATGCTCCGGGAGAAGCCGAGCCGCTCCTTGAACCGGCCAGCCAGCTCGCTGACCATCCCGCCCAGCCCGGGCATGGCCTTAGCCAGCGCCGCGTCGTCCGCCTCGGCATAGTTGCCGTCGAGCACATGGGCCGTGTAGCGCATCACCTGGCTGACCGGGCCGACGAGCAGCCGCCCGAGCAGGACCACCAGGGCGATGCCGAGCAGGCCGAACACGCCTAAGATCGCCGTGGCAACCACGGCCACGGCCCACGCCTCCCCGGAACAGGCCAGGGTAAACCAGACGGACGCTCCCGCAACAAGGGCGAAAACTCCGAAATAGAGCGCGACGAATCTGCGCAGGTATGGGGGCGTGGACTGGCTCATGGACACCTCGTTGTGCGCACCCGGCTGGATCGGGTTCTTCGAACCAGCGGCGCACCGGCTTTGCGATTCCCGGAACAATAATGGTTCCCCGCCCTGCCCGGGGCGGGGAACCTGCATGGAGGCCGGGTCTCAGGAGGAAGCGTGGCATTGCTTCAAGGGATTGCGGTCCAACCTGGAGAGCCTCATGCAATATGGGACACGGACGGGGGCTGGTCAGGCATCCCCCTGTCCGCCCGCCGCCGGGAAGGCCGGGCACCCGCCCGGCCCGCCATCCGGCGGCGTTGATCTGCCGTTTGCTATTTCTTCAGATTGTCGGCCAGCACCTCGGACACGTGCCGGACCCTGATGGCCGACCCCCTGGTCTTCAGGCCACCGCGCAGCTGCATGATGCAGCCCGGACAATCGGTCAGGAGCACCTCGGCCCCGGTGGCCTCGACATTGCCCAGCTTCTTCTTGAGCAGCTCTGCCGAAAGCTCCGGGAACTTCATGGAGAAGGTGCCGCCGAATCCGCAGCAGACCTCCTCCTCGTTGCACTCCACATACTCCATGCCGCCGGTGGCGATCAGCTCGCGCGGCGCGGCGTGGACATCGAGCCCGCGGCACAGGTGGCACGGGGCGTGATACGTGGCCTTGCCGCCAGACTGGGTGAAGTCTTCGGCCTTGACCTTGAGCACGTCGTGGACAAAGGAGCTGTAGTCGATGACCTTGGCCGCGAACTCGGCGGCCTTGAGCGCCAGGCTCGGGGTGTCCATGACCAGCTTGGGGTAGTTGTGCTTGAGGTGGGCGGCGCAGGAGGCGCACAGGGTGATGACGTAGTCGTAGTCGCCCGCCTCGAAGGCGCGCAGGTTCTGCACGCAGACATCGCGCGACGCCTTCATCTCGCCCATCATCTGCACGGGCAGGCCGCAGCAGGACTGATCCATGGGATACTCCATGGCCACGGACTCGGCGGCGAACAGCTTGACCGCCGCCTGCATCTGCTCCGGGTACACGAAGTCCTGCACGCAGCCGGAGAACAGGGCCACGCGGTACTTGGGGTTCTCCACGGTCGGGCGGATTTCGGCCCACTTGTCCCTGAACGGGGTCTCGGCAATGGTCGGCAAGGCACGGAACCCGTGCTCCTTGGAGAAGATCATGGGCAGGTGGCGGATGAAGCCGTCCTTCTCGGCCACGGGCTTTTGCGCCCACTTGGCCGTGCGCAGCAGGGTGTGGAAGAGCTTGCGGTTCTTGAGCACCGTGCCCAGCAGCAGGCTCGGCAACGGGTGGCCGTCCTCATCCTGGATACGGGCGTGGATCGCCTTGATCAGGCGCGGCAGGTCGATGCCGCCCGCGCAGATGTCCTTGCACGCCTCGCAGTTGATGCAGTTCTGGATCAGGTTCTTGGCCGCATGCTTGCCGTGGAAGAAGTAGGTCAGAATCAGGCCGATGGCCCCGATGTAGATGTGGCCCATCTTGTGGCCGCCCACCAGCCGGTAGACCGGACAGACGTTGGCGCACGCGCCGCAGCGCACGCAGCGAAGCACCTGGGAGAAGAGCGGATCCTTGGCCAGCTCGCTACGCCCGTTGTCGAGCATGACGAAGTGGATTTCCTTCTTGCCGTCGGGCGCGGACGCACACTCGTTGGCCCCGGTGATCCAGGTGACGTAGGAAGTGATGGCCTGGCCTGTGGCGTTGCGCGGCAGCGCCTTGAGGATGCGCAGGGCGTCGTGCAGGGTGGGCAGCAGCTTGTCCAGACCCATGAGCGCCACATGGACGCGGGGCAGCGTGGTCACCAGCCGGGCGTTGCCCTCGTTGGTGACCAGCCCGATGGTGCCGGTCTCGGCCACGGCGAAGTTGGCGCCGGAGATGCCCATGTCGGCCTCGACGTACTTCTGGCGCAGCTCGCGGCGGGCCACCTTGACCAGCTTCTCGATCTCGCTGTCCTGCTTCTTGCCCGTGACTTCGGTGAACAGGTCGCCCACCTGATAGCGCGACAGGTGGATGGCGGGCATGACCATGTGTGACGGTCCCTCGTGGCGCAGCTGGATGATCCACTCGCCAAGGTCGGTCTCGGTCACCTCAAGCCCCTCGTCCTCCAGCGCATGGTTGAGGAGCGTCTCCTCGGCGGTCATGGACTTGGACTTGACGATCTTCTTGCAGTTGGCGTTCTTGGCGATGGAAGCGATGATGGCGTTGGCCGCCTTGGCGTCCTTGGCCAGATGCACATGCACGCCCGCCGCCTCGGCCTTGGTCTTGAACTCCTTGTACAGGTCGTCCAGGTGGGCGGCGGCTTCGTCCTTGGAGCAGGCGATCTCGTCGATCAGGCCGCGCACGTCCATGCCCTTGAAGGCGTTGGCGCGCCCGGTGCGATAGGCGATGGCGAAGTTGTCGAGCGTGGTGCGCAGGAAGTCGTTATCCAGCGACTCGCGCAGCTCGCTGCGGTATTCCTTGAGATTGTCGGCTTTCTGCATGGCTAGTCCTCCAGGAGCAGGATGTGCAGTTCAAGGGGACCGTGGACGCCCAGCGCGAGGACGCGCTCGATGTCGGCGGTGCGGCTGGCTCCGGTAATGAAGGCCAGATAATCCGGGGTCTTGCCCATGCGGGTGAGCATCATCTTTTCCACCGCGTAGCTGTCCTTGCGGATCTTGGACTTGGGCAGCACGCAGACATGGAACTCGCTGACCATGGTGGCCAGGCGCAGGTCCTCGCTCGGACAGTCGAGCATCAGGGTGCCGGTCTCGGCCAGACCGTATTCGGCAAAGGTGAAGCCGATGTCCACCCCGGCCAGATGCTCGCGCATGCCGGAATCGATGCATTCGAAACCCGCCTTGGCGCTCATCTCCGCGAGCTTGTCATAGAGCGGCTTCTTCAGGCCAGGCGCGGCGATGACCTTTTTCTGCTTGGCGTCGCACAGCTTTTCGGCCTTTTCCGACAGGTCGCGCTCGCAGCCGGAGACGAGCAGCTGGCACGCCTCCTTGGTGTCGCACAGGTCGATGACGTACTTGAGCGCCTCGTCCTCGGTTTTCACTTCAGTGACGAACGCGGAGACGGCCTTGGCCTTCTCGATGAACGTCTGGCAGTATTCAGTGCTGGTTGTCATGGGTACCCTCCCCCGTTTGGCCCGACCCCCCGGCCAGGCCGCATCCGGATGCTAGTTCAAAACGCTCTTCGTTTCTCGCGCGATGGCAAGTTCCTCGTTGGTCGGAATGACCCAGACCGCGACAGTGCTGTCGGCAGCGCTGATCTTCAGCGGCTCCTTGGCGCGCTGTCCGTTGGCCTCGGCGTCGATCTTCACACCCAGGCACTCAAGCCCCTTGAGGGACTCGCGGCGGACAATGTCGTCGTTCTCGCCGATGCCCGCGGTGAAGACGATGGCGTCCACCCGGCCAAGCACGGCCATGTATGCGCCGATGTATTTGCGGTTGCGGTAGGTCTGGACATCCAGAGCAAGCCCGGCCCTGACGTCGCCCTTGGCTATGGCCGCGTGGATGTCGCGCATGTCGTTCATGCCGCACAGCCCCTTGAGACCGGACTCCTTGTTGAGCATGGTGTCGATTTCCTCGATACCCATGCCCTTGTTGCGCGCCAGGAAGGCGTGGACAGCCGGGTCCACATCGCCGGAGCGGGTGCCCATGACCAGTCCCTCAAGGGGAGTCAGCCCGAGCGAGGTGTCCACGCTTTTGCCCTGCTCCACGGCGGTCATGGAGCAGCCGTTGCCCAGATGGACGGTGATCAGGTTGCACTTGTCGAGCGGCTTGCCCAGCAGCTTTGCGCACTCCCCGGCCACAAATTTGTGCGAGGTGCCATGAAAGCCGTAGCGGCGCACGCGGTCGGTCGCATACAGGGCGTAGGGCAGCGCGTACATGTAGGCGTGGGCCGGGATGGTCTGGTGAAAGGCGGTGTCGAACACGGCCACCTGCGGCACGCCGGGAAACAGCTCCACGGCCACGCGGATGCCGTCCAGGTTGGCCGGATTGTGCAGCGGGGCCAGCGGCACCGTGGCCTCGATGGCCCGGATGACCTCGGCGGTGATGATCGTGGGCTGGTGGAACTCCTCGCCGCCGTGCACCACGCGATGGCCCACCGCGTCGATCTCGCCGCGATCCTTGATCACGCCCTTTTCCGGGTCGGTGATCAGCTCGATGGCCAGCCGCATGCCGGTGTTGTGATCCGGAATGGGCTGCTCGATTTTAGTCACCACCTGCCGGTCAGTGCCGGGGAACGCCTTGTTGGTCAGCTCGCCCTTGGCCTCGCCGATGCGCTCCACCAGGCCCGAGACCAGCACGGCCTCGGTCTGCATGTCCAGGAGCTGGTATTTGATGGATGAACTGCCTGAGTTGATGACAAGTACTTTCATGCTAGTTGCCCTTTTCGGCCTGCGCCTGGATGGCGGTGATGGCCACGGTGTTGACGATGTCCGGCACGGTGCAGCCGCGCGAGAGGTCGTTGACAGGCTTGTTCAGCCCCTGGAGGATGGGGCCGATGGCCACGGCGTTGGCAGCGCGCTGCACGGCCTTGTAGGTGTTGTTGCCGGTATTGAGATCAGGGAAGATAAAGACCGAGGCCTGCCCAGCCACCTCGGAATGGGGCATCTTGACCGCGGCCACGTCCGGGTCCACGGCGGCGTCGTACTGAAGCGGCCCCTCGATGGGGAAGCCCAGGCCGCGCTCCTTGACCAACGCCTTGGCGATCCTGGCGGCCTCGATGACCTTTTCCACATCCTCACCCTTGCCCGAATCGCCGGTGGAGTAGCTGAGCATGGCCACCTTGGGCTCTATGCCGAAGATGCGCGCGGTCTCTGCCGAGGCAATGGCGATCTCGGCCAGCTGCTGGGCGTTGGGGTTGGGGTTCACCGCGCAGTCGCCGTAGACCAGCACGCGGTCCTTGAGGCACATGAGGAAGACCGAGGAGACGATGGAGCAGCCCGGCTTGGTCTTGACGAACTCGAAGGCCGGGCGGATGGTCTGGGCCGTGGTGGTCACCGAGCCGGAGACCATGCCGTCTGCAAACCCCTTGTGGACCATCATGGTGGCGAAATAGGTGGGGTCGCGCATGCGGTCCCAGGCCATCTCGGCAATGACGCCCTTGTGCTTGCGCAGTTCCAGATATTCCTCGGCAAAGGGATCGAGCAGCTCGGACTCACTGGGATCGATGATCCGCGCGCCCGAAATGTCCACGCCCAGCGCCGACGCCTTGGCCCTGAGCTCCTCGGGCTTGCCCAGCAGGATCATCTCGGCCACGCCGCGGCGCAGCAGGATGTCGGTGGCGCGCAGGATGCGCTCGCCCGAACCTTCGGGCATGACGATGCGCTGCTTGTTGCCGGACGCCTTCTCCACCAGCGAATACTCGAACATCTTGGGCGTGACGCGGGTGGAGCGCTGCTCGATGACCCGGTCGCGCAGCTCCTGCACGTCCACATGCTGGGAAAATCCGCCAAGCGCCGTGGCAATGCGCTGGTCGTCGTGGGTCTCGATGCGGCCATACAGGCGCGTCAGCTCCTGCACGGTCTGGTAGGTGTGGCCCTTGACCGAGAGCACGGGCACTGGCACGCCGGTCCACCCCTCGATGAGCTTGTGCACATTGGTGGACACGTTCAGCCCGCCGGTGAGCACGATGCCGGAAATGTCCGGATAGGAGCTGGACAGCCGCGAGGCAAGACTCGACAGGATGATGTCCGAGCGGTCGCCCGGGGTGATGATCAGGCTGCCGGTCCGGATGTAACCAAGAAAGTTGCCTATCTGCATGGCCGCGACCACATAGTTGTCCACCAGCCCGTGCATGCCGCTGTGGCCGTAGAGCACGTCGGCATCAAGCCAGCGCTTGACATCGCCGATGGTGGGCTTGCCCAGGGCCTCGTTCTCCGGGATGCTGTAGACGGGCATGGGCTCCTTGCAGCGCACCTTGCACTCGATGAGGCTGGCCATCTCGCGGGTCACGCCCTCGGGCGCACGGTTGACGATGCAGCCCACGAGGTCCACGCCCTTCTCCTCCAGCGTGTCGATGGTGGTCTGGGAGACGGAGATGACTTCCTCGGGCGACTTGTCCAGCCCGGAGCAGACCACCAGCATGGGGGCGCCGATGTTGGCCGCGATGTCCGCGTTGATGTCGAACTCAAAGGCGGGATCTTTGCCCTTGAAGTCCGTGCCTTCGCAGAGCACGAAGTCATATTGGGCTTCGAGGTCTTTGTATTTCTTGAGAATATTTTCGAGCAGCAGGGCATGCTGACCGGAGTTGATCAGCTCGCGCGCCTGCTTGAGGGTGTAGGCGTAGGTGTCGCGATAGGGGATGGAAAGCTTGAAGTGCTCGATCATCAGCTCGATGTCGTGGTCCTTCCTCCCCTCGCCCGGATCATTGATGATGGGCCGGAAAACGGCGACATTGTGCAGTTCCCGCAGGATCATCTGCAACACGCCGAGGACGATGGCGGACTTGCCGCTTCGCGATTCCGTCGCGGTCACATACAGGTTCTTGGACATAGTGCTTTCCTTTTCGGTCTGTCGGCGCTGGCCCGGCAGACAGTTCAAAGATGAACGAGCGGCTGACCCCGGTGGCCAGCCGCTCCCGGCGGCCTAGCAGCCGTCGGCGTAGAGTTCGATGACGTGTTTCACATCGATACCGGCTTTTTTCTGCGAAAGCATGTCCGTGATCTGGAGCATGCAGGCCGGACAGCTGGTGGCCACGGTGTCAGCGCCAGAGGCCATGATATTGTCCGCCTTGCGGCTGCCGATCTTCTTGGACATTTCATAGTAAGCGATATTGAAGCTGCCACCGCAGCCGCAGCACACGCCCGCCTCGGCCATCTCCTTGAAGCCGCAACCCGCTGCCTTGATCAGGGCGCGGGGCTGGGCGGTGATGCCCAGCGCGTTCTTCAGGTGGCAGGGATCGTGGTAGGTCACGGTCCGTCCGCCGGTCTGCACTTTTGGCTCCAGTTTCAATATATCCACGAGGAACTGGCTGATGTCCATGGTTTTTCTTTCAATCACGCCGATGTCGTACTTGAGCGCCGACGGCCCCTTGAACATGTGCGGCCACAGCTCCTTGATGGTGGAGGTGCAGGTGGCGCAGCCAGTGACGAGGTAGTCGAATTCGCCCTCGGCCATCCGCTCCACGTTCATGGCCACCAGGGTGTCGAAGGTGGCAGTGTCGCCGCTCGACAGGGCCGGGATGCCGCAGCACGCCTGGCCCGACGGCATGTAGATGCCCACCCCGTGCCGGGTCAGCACATCGATGATGGACTGGCCCACATGGGGGAATATCTTGTCGATGACGCAGCCCACATAGAAGGCGACCTTGATCCCGCTCTTTCCGGCCGGGGTGTCCAGCTCGGGCACGATCGTGTGCAGCGGCTTCTCGGCCAGGGTGCGGAAGTGGCGGTCGCCGATGATCGGCGAGTTGAACCGGGCGCAGGACGAGCCAAGCATGTCGTCCACCTTCTTGGTGAACAACCCCTGAAACTTGGAGCCCATGCTGGTCAGGGCGTTGAAGAGCTTCGGGTTCTGCAACATGCCCCGGAAGATGGCGCGCTTGACAGGGGACAGGCCGAAGTAGCCGGTCATGATGGCCCGGGCCTTGAGGAAGATGTCCATGATCTTCACGCCGCTGGGACAGTTTGACTGGCAGGTGCCGCACAAAAGGCAGCGGTTGAGCTTCTCGTTGACCCCTTCGGCGTCGGTGAGCATCTCTTTGGCCAGCCCGTCGAGCAGGGCGAGCTTGCCCCGCGTGACATCGGCCTCGCGCCCGGTCTGGGCGAATATGGGACAAACGGCCTGGCACATGCCGCAGCGCATGCAGCCGACCAGCTGGTCGTCCAGCTCCTTGAGCATTTGGGCAAGCTTGTGGATATCTGCCATGATTCCCCCTACCCTTCGGACTTCAGGCCGATGATCTTGCCGGGATTGAGGATGCCCTTGGGGTCGAGAACGGACTTCATGCGGCGGGAGTATTCCAGCGTGGCGCGCGAGGTCTCCTGCTCCAGGTACTTGGACTTGGCCATGCCGATGCCGTGCTCGCCGGACAGGGTGCCGCCCAGGGCCAGGGCGCGCTCGAATATCTCGTCGATGGCGTGCTCCACGCGCTCCCATTCCTTCTTGTCGCGCTTGTCGGTCAGGATGGTCGGGTGCAGGTTGCCGTCGCCCGCGTGGCCAAAGGTGCCGATGGTCAGGTCGTACTTCTTGCTGATCTGGCCCAGGGCCTCGATCATGGCCGGGATCTTGGAGCGCGGCACCGTGGCATCCTCAAGCACGCAGGTGGGCTTGAGCTTGGCCAGGGCGGGCAGCGCGTCGCGTCTTGCCTGCCAGACCGCGTCGCGCTCGGCGGCGTCCTTGGCCACCTTCAATTCGGTGGCACCGTTCTTCCGGCATATTTCCTCGACCTTGGCGGCCTCGTCGGCCACCTGGGCCGGATGCCCGTCCACCTCGATCAGCAACAGGGCCGCCGCATCCACGGGCAACCCCGCGCCGCGGAAATTCTCCACCGCGCGGATGGTGAAGTTGTCCATCATCTCAAGGGTGGCGGGCACGATCTTGTTGGCGATGATGGCGGCCACGGTCTCGGAAGCGGCCTTCATGGAGGGGAAGATGGCCATCATGGACTTGGCTGCCTGCGGCGGGGGAATGAGCTTGAGGATGATCCTGTCGAACACGCCCAGCGTGCCCTCGGAGGCGATCATGAGCCCGGACAGGTTGTAGCCGGTGACACACTTGACCGTACGCGAGCCGGACTTGACCATCTGGCCGTTCACGTCCCAGAAGTCCACGCCCATGACGTAGTCCTTGGTCACACCGTACTTTAGGCCGCGCAGGCCGCCCGCATTCTCGGCCACGTTGCCGCCCAGGGTGGAGACGGTCTGGCTGCCCGGATCGGGCGGATAGAACAGGCCGCGCTTGGCCACTTCTGCGGCGAACTTGGCCGTGATCACGCCCGGCTCGACCACGGCGTACATGTCCGCCTCGTTGATCTCGAGGATGCGGCTCAAGCCATTGGTCAGGACGACCACACCACCCGGATGGGGGATGGTGCCGCCGGAAAGGTTGGTTCCCGCGCCGCGCACGGTGAGCGGAAGTCCGTTGTCGTTACACAGCTTGGTGGCCTGGCCCAGCGCCTCGCTGGTGGTGGGCCGGACGACCATGGCAGGCATGACGGAATCGAGCACCGCCGCATCATAGGAATAGGCGTGGCGATCAGTCTCGCTGGTCATAACATTGTCCGCACCGACTGCGGCCTCAAAATCCTTGATGAGCTTTTCAGCACCCATTTCCGTATCTCCTTGGAAAATTTGTGTCCATGGTGGGAGGGGAGGATATCCTCCCCTCCCGACATAACATGTTCTCGCGTCCGGGGGACGCGGTTACTTCAGGACAGTGCCCCAACCGGAACTGATCATGACGGTGCCGATGATGGCGGCGAAGATCAGGTAATAGGTCATGGGGATGAGGGTCTTGCGGATGATCTCGCCCTCGCGGTCCATCAGGCCCACCACTGCGGCGGCGGCCACGACATTGTGGACCGTGATCATGTTGCCGGCAGCGCCGCCCACGGCCTGCAGGGCCACGATGATGGACTGCGGCACGTCGATCTGGGAGGCCACGCCGAACTGGAACAGGGAGAACATCATGTTGGACACGGTGTTCGAACCCGCGATGAAGGCACCCAGGGAGCCGATGACCGCCGCAAAGCCGGTCCACGCGGTACCCGCCAGGGCGGCGACGCCGTTGGCCAGCTCAAGGGGCATGGAAGCCAGCCCAGAGGCGTTGAACTTCTCGCCGGAGTTGATGAACACGCGCACCATGGGGATGGCGAATCCAAGGGCAAAGGACGCCTGCACCGTGGTCTTGAAGGACTGCTTGGCCGCATCAGAGAGGTCCTTGACCTTCATCCGCTGGATGAAGAAGGCGCAGATGACGGCGCACACGAAGATGAAACCGGGAATGTACAGGGGGTCAATGACGTAGCCGATGCCGGTGTCAAAGATGTTGTTGATGGGAATCTTGACCGAGGTCAGGGCACCCTTGATCCAATCGATCTTGCGGGACATGACCAGGAACAGGCCGACCAGGACGTACGGAGCCCAGGCCTTGAGCAAGGTCATGTGCTCGGGAGCCTTGGCGAACTTCGGCTCCCAGGTACCCATCCAGGCGGAGGGCCACTCGGAACGATCGTCGAAGTCCCAGGTGTTCTTGGGGGTGAGGAAGTTGTTCTTGGCAGCGGTGACGACCAGGGCCAGACCGACGAGGCCGCCGATCAGGGACGGGAACTCGGGGCCGAGGAACCAGGCCACCAGCATGTAGGGAACAGTGAAGGCCAGACCGGCAAAGATGCCGAAAGGCAGGGCCTCAAGACCCCTGGCGATGGACTTCTCCTTGGAGAAGAAGCGGGTCAGCATGACGGCCAGGAAGGTCGGGATCATGATGCCGATGATGCCGTGCATGATGGCGGCGGTGGCACCGATCTCGAAGATGTAGTCCATGAAGGCGATACCGTTTTTACCCAGCAGGTCATGGACAATGGGGTTGTCCAGGCCGGTGCGCACGCCGAGCAGGATCGGGGTGCCGACCGCGCCAAAGGTGACCGGGGTGGACTGGATGATCAGGGCCACGGTGACCGAAGCCATGGCCGGGAAGCCCAGCGCCATGAGCAGCGGTGCGCAGACCGCTGCAGGGGTGCCGAAACCGGCCGCGCCCTCGATGAAGGCACCGAAGCACCAGGCGATGATCATGGCTTGGATTCGACGGTCCGGGGTGATGTCCATGAACCCTGCGCGAATGGCCGCGATGGCCCCGCTGTTGGTCAGGGTGTTGAGCATCAGGAGCGCGCCGAAGACGATCCAGAGGATGGCGATAGTGATCGCGAGACCCTGGATGATGGAAGCGGCGATGACCATGCCGGAAACCTGCCAGACGAAGTACGCCAGGCCGGCGGCCACGATCAGGGCCAGGGGCATGGCCTTTTTGGCAGGCCAGCGCAAAATTACCAGGAAGAAGAACACCGTGAGAATCGGTGCCAGTGCCATTAACGTGTACATCGTACCCTACTCCTCATTGAAGTGTAAAAACCGGTGCAACCACACACCCGTTTCTCTAAACGCGCGGGGCGAGGGCCAGGCAGAAGCCTCCGCAAACACCCGCACCCCGCGCAATCCTCAAACGCTATCTGCCGTCGTCACACGGCTCGCCAGAGCCGGGGCTTTCGGCGGACACACCCGCGTCGCACGCCGCCACATCGCCCTGTGCCTCGCCCGCTCCAGCCGCGCTGAAGTCGGTTTCGGCCAGATGGCTCAGAATGGCGTACCTCGTGGTATAATCCTTCTCTATTTTCGCCCGGAACGCCTTGGAGATTTCCGGATGGAACTTCTCCAGCATGGCGTAGCGGTTTTCACCGGAGAGGAACTCCTGGAGGGTTCCGTCAGGGGCCTTGGATTCGAGGGTGAAGGGGTTCTTGCCCTCGTCGGCCAGGGTGGGGTTGTAGCGGTAGAGCGGCCAGTAGCCGGAATCGACAGCCAGCTTCTGCTCGTACTGGGTCTTGCCCATGCCCTTCTTGATGCCCTGGTTGATGCACGGCGCGTAGGCGATGATCAGGGAGGGGCCCTTGTAGGCCTCGGCCTCGCGGAACGCCTTGAGCATCTGCTGCTTGTCCGCGCCCATGGCCACCTGGGCCACGTAGACGTAGCCGTAGGTCATGGCCATGCGGCCCAGGTCCTTCTTGCCCGTGGTCTTGCCCGCGGCCGCGAACTTGGCGATGGAGCCAAGCGGCGTGGCCTTGGACGACTGGCCGCCGGTGTTGGAGTACACCTCGGTGTCCATGACCAGGATGTTGACATCCTCGCCCGACGCCAGGACATGGTCCACGCCGCCGTAGCCGATGTCGTAGGCCCAGCCATCGCCGCCGAATATCCAAACCGATTTCTTGGTGAACAGGTCGCTCATGGTCGCGATCTCGGCCAGGGCCGGATCGGTCGCGCCTGTGAGCGCGGTCTTGAGCTTGCCGCCCCACTCAGCCGAGCCTTCGGCGTCGTCGCGGTTGGCCAGCCAGCCCGCCAGGGCGGTCTTCAACTCGCCCTGGGCTGATTCCAGGGCCGTGACCGCCAGCCGGGCCAGGTGATCGCGGCGGTGGGCCAGGGCCATGTCAATGCCGTAGCCGAACTCGGCGGCGTCCTCGAACAGGGAGTTGCCCCAGGCCGGGCCGTGGCCGTCCTGGTTGACGCAATACGGTGTGGTCGGCGCGCTCGCGCCCCAGATGGACGAGCAGCCCGTGGCGTTGGCGATGACCATGCGCTCGCCAAAGAGCTGGGTCAGCACCTTGACATACGGGGTCTCGCCGCAGCCCGAGCACGCGCCCGAGAACTCCATCAGCGACTGGCGGAACTGGCTGCCCTTGACCGTGTCGCGCTTGAAGGCGTCCTTGTAGGCAACGGCCTCGGAGAACTCGAAGTTGGGAACCTGCGCACCGGTCTGGGTGGCGATGGGCTGCATGACCAGGGCCTTGTCCTTGGACGGGCAGATGTCGGCGCAGTTGCCGCAGCCCAGGCAGTCGAGGACATTGACCTGGAGCCGGAAGCTGAGCCCCTTGACGTCCTTGCCCTTGGCTTCGAGGGTGGCGAACGAGGCGGGCGCGCCCTTGAGTTCGGCATCGTCGGCCAGCACCGCGCGCAGGGCGGAATGCGGACAGACAAAGGCGCACTGGTTGCACTGGATGCAGTTGTCCGCGATCCACTCGGGCACGTTGATGGCCACGCCGCGCTTCTCGAACTTCGAGGTCGCCACCGGCATGGTGCCATCCAGGCTGAAGGCCGAGACCGGCAGGGTGTCGCCCTGCTGGGCCAGCACCGGGCGCATGACCTTGGTCACGTATTCCGGCTCGTTGCGTTTGACCGGGGCGGCGTCGGCCAGGGTCTTCCACGCCGCAGGCACGTTGATCTCGACAATGGCGTCCACCGCGTTGTCCACGGCGGCGTTGTTCATATTGACGATCTTGTCGCCCTTCTTGCCGTAGGCCTTCTTGATGCCGTCCTTGAGCAGGGCCACGGCCTGGTCAAAGGGAATGACATCGGCCAGCTTGAAGAAGGCGGTCTGCATGATCATGTTGATGCGCCCGCCAAGGCCCGCCTGCTGCGCGATCTTGACCGCGTCCACGGTGTAGAACTTCAGCCCCTTCTGGGCGATGGTCCGGCGCATGGCCGCAGGCAGCTCGATCTCCATCTGCGCGGCGGTCCAGGGGCAGTTGAGGACAAAGGTGCCGCCCTCCTTGATGCCGTCGAGCACATCGTAAAGATGGACATAGCTCGGATTGTGGCAGGCGATGTAATCGGCTGCCGTGACCAGATAGGAGGACTGGATGGGCTTCTCGCCAAAGCGCAGGTGGGAGATGGTGATGCCGCCCGACTTCTTGGAATCATAGGCAAAGTATCCCTGGGCATAGAGGTTGGTGTTGTCGCCGATGATCTTGATGGCCTGCTTGTTGGCGCCCACGGTGCCGTCCGCGCCCAACCCCCAGAACTTGCACTGGACCGTGCCCTCGGGCGTGGTGTCGGCCACGGCGGGCACGGCCAGGGAGGTCTTGGTCACGTCGTCGGTGATGCCCACGGTGAAGTGGCGCACGGGCTCGGCAGCGGCCATGTTGGCGTACACGGCCTGAACCATGGCCGGGGTGAACTCCTTGGAACCCAGGCCGTAGCGGCCCGCCAGCACGGTTAGGTCCATGCCCTGCTCGCCGAACACGGTGCGCACGTCCTGGTAGAGCGGATCGCCAAGCGCCCCCGGCTCCTTGGTCCTGTCAAGCACGGCCACGGTCTTGGCCGACGCGGGCAGCACGGACAGGAAATGCTCGACCGAGAACGGGCGGTACAGCCGGACCTTGATCAGGCCCACCTTTTCGCCGCGCGCACACAGGGCGTTGACCGCCTCCTCGATGACCTCACAGGACGAGCCCATGGCGATGATGACGCGCTCGGCGTCAGGCGCGCCCACGTAGTCAAAGGGCTTGTAGCTGCGGCCAGTCAGGGCCGAGACCTTGGTCATGTACGCTTCCACGATGCCGGGAATCACGTCATAGCGGGCGTTGGAGGCCTCGCGGCCCTGGAAGTAGATGTCCGGGTTCTGGGCCGTGCCGCGGATGTCCGGATGCTCCGGGTTCATGGACCGGGCGCGGAAGGCGGCCACCTTGTCCATGTTCAGCAGCGGCTTCATGTCCGCGTAGTCGATGACCTCGACCTTCTGTATCTCGTGCGAGGTGCGAAACCCGTCGAAAAAGCTGAGGAAAGGCACTCCGGCTTCAACAGTGGCCAGATGGGCGACCAGGGAGAGGTCCATGACCTCCTGGACGCTGGCCGAGGCGAGCATGGCGAATCCGGTCTGGCGGCAGGCCATAACGTCCTGGTGGTCGCCGAAGATGGACAGGGCGTGGGCCGCGATGGCCCGGGCCGAGACATGAAAAACGCCGGGGAGAAGCTCTCCGGCGATCTTGTACATGTTCGGGATCATGA